>JAIFNI010000042.1 GCA_020047785.1 Clostridia bacterium | reverse complement strand
GCCTATGCGGATTTCGGCGGGGAATCCGTCATTCCCCTGACGGACCGGTACGAAAACCTGTTGGTCGTGAAGACCATGTCGAAGTCCCGGGCCTTCGCGGGCATGCGGGTCGGGTATGCCATCGGCTGTCCCGCGCTGATCGAAGGACTCGTGCGGGTGAAGGATTCCTTCAATTCCTACCCGCTGGATGTCGTGGCGCAGAAAGCTGCGACGGCATCCTTTCTGGACGGGGAGTATTTTGCCAGGATGCGGGAACGGGTGGTTCTGACACGGGAGAATTTCGTCGCGGAACTCCGGGCCGGTGGCATCCGTGTCCTCGATTCGAAGGCGAATTTCGTGTTTGCTTCCGTACCGGGGTTGTCCGGCGGGGAAGTGCTGGCGCGTCTTCGCGAAAATGGCATCCTGGTGCGGCATTTCAACAAGCCCAGGCTGGATGCATGGGTTCGCATTTCCATCGGGACCGAAGCGGACATGGCACGTGTGGCGGAGCTGCTCCGTGCGATGGCCCCTGCTGCAGGCTGATGATGCGGAAATGCAGTCGGCCGGACCGGATCCTGCAAATCCGGTAGCCGGGGGGTCGGGATTCGGGTATAATGGATTCGGTTGCGGCCGGGAGCCGCGACGGGAGGAACGCATGGCGAGAAATGGCGAATTGACGCGCACCACCCGGGAAACGGACATCACGCTTTTTCTGGAACTTGACGGAGCCGGCAAGTCCGATGTGAAAAGCGGGGTCGGATTTCTCGATCACATGCTTACGCTGATGGCCGTACATGGCCGGTTCGATCTGACGCTGACCTGCAGGGGAGATCTGGAGGTGGATTGCCACCATTCGGTCGAGGATGTGGGCATTGTGCTGGGACAGGCAATATCCAACGCACTCGGCGGCAAGCTGGGCATCGCCCGGTATGGAACAGCATATGTTCCGATGGATGAGACACTCGTCCGTGTCTGTCTGGATTTGAGCAACCGCCCGTATCTCGCATGCGTTCTGCCGTTCGGAACGGATCGCATAGGCACGCTCGACACGGAGATGATTCCTGAATTCTTCCGGGCGGTCTGCCAGCATGCCGGCATCACCCTGCATATCGACTGTCTGCACGGTTCGAACAGCCATCACATCGCAGAAGCGGCGTTCAAGGCATTCGGCCGGGCCCTGCGGGAAGCGGTCACGGTGGATCCGGCTTTGAACGGTGTGCTTTCCTCAAAGGGAATGCTGTAACGATTGGACGCCCTGCACCACGAAAGGAGCACCCCATGCTGCTGAAGGACACCAGTTTCATCGATCTGCCCGTATTTGTGAAGGGAAAAGTGCGAGACGTGTATGAAGTGGGGGGCGACAAGCTGCTCATGATTGTCACCGACCGCATTTCCGCCTTCGATGTTGTCTTCGACGACCTGATTCCGGACAAAGGGCGGGTTTTGAACAGCATATCCACCTTCTGGTTCGACTTCTGCAAGGATATCATCGGCAACCATGTCATCACAACCGATGTGTCCGAATATCCGATGGGTCTTTCAAAATTCAGGAATGAATTGGAAGGCCGTTCCATGCTTGTTCACCGCGTATCCATGATTCCGGCCGAATGCATTGTGCGCGGCTATCTCGAAGGCTCCGGCCTGAAGGATTACAAAGCCACCGGCAACGTCTGCGGTATCCCGCTGCCAGCCGGTCTCCGCCAGGCGGACAGGCTTCCGGAACCGATTTTCACGCCCTCCACAAAGGCAAGCGAAGGCCATGACATGAATGTCAGCTATGACTATGTGAAGGACCAGATCGGCGAGGCCCTCGCATCCGAACTGAAGGAAAAGACCCTGGCCATTTACCGGAAGGCCGCCGCTTATGCGGAAACCCGCGGCATCCTTCTTGCCGATACAAAATTCGAGTTTGGCGTTCTCGATGGAAAGATGGTCATTGCCGATGAGATGCTGTCGCCGGATTCCTCCCGTTTCTGGGAACTGGCCGATTATGAACCTGGCCGTGCGCAAAAGAGCTTTGACAAGCAGTATCTGCGCGAATACCTGGAAACGCTGGACTGGAACAAGCAATACCCGGCGCCGTCACTGCCCGCGGATGTCATTGCGAAGACCGCGGCGAAATATGTGGAAGCGTATGAACGGTTGACAGGCAGGACTTTTGCCGGTGCATGACGAACCGGTTTGCAACCTTGCGGCAGCAGAACCTCATCTGCCATCCCCACTCGTCCCGCAACGGGTCCAATTCCCGCAACGGGTTCAATGGGTCTGGGGAATTCAACGGCACCTCCGAAGGGAATTGACAGCATGATTGCCATCATCGACTATGAAGCAGGCAACCTGCGCAGTGTGCAGAAAGCCTTTGAATCCATCGGAGCGGACGCCCGGCTCACGGATGACCGGGCGGAAATCCTCTCTGCGGACGCCGTGGTATTGCCCGGTGTCGGAGCCTATCGGGACTGCATGGACTCCCTGGCGCGCAAGAAGCTGCAGGACACGGTTCGTGCGGCTGTGAAGTCGGGAAAGCCCTTTCTCGGCATCTGTCTCGGGTTTCAGATGCTGTTTGACGAGAGCGAGGAGCATGCGGCGGAAAACGGCGGCAATGTTCCCGGACTGGGTCTGTTTTCCGGAAAGGTCCGCCGGCTTGAGCCGGGCAACGGGCTGAAGGTGCCCCATATGGGATGGAACAGCCTCCTGTTTCCGGAACGGCCGGAGGGAGGGGGCTGCCCGTTGTTCGCTGGGTTGCCCGAAAAACCGTTCGTCTATTTCGTCCATTCCTTCTGCGTGGAGGCGGCTGACCCTGCGGTTGTATCGGCACGGACCACCTATGGCACTTCATTTGATGTGGCATTGTCTTCCGGTGTGGTATTCGGGACACAGTTTCATCCGGAGAAGAGCGGGGATGTCGGACTGGCCATTCTCCGGAATTTCATGAAGGTGGTGCACGGAATATGACGTTTTTTCCTGAAGATGACTGGAGGGGGGTGCGTGAAGCATGATGCTGTATCCGGCAGTGGATTTGAAGGATGGAAAATGTGTCCGCCTTCTGCAGGGACGGTTTGACGCCATCACTTCCTACGGGGATGACCCGGTGGCCATGGCGCGCAAGTGGGCCGATCTCGGTGCGGAATATCTGCACGTGGTCGATTTGGACGGCGCGCGTTCCGGGAAAGCCGGAAACCGCGAAATCATCAAGGCAATGGCTGCTGCGGTGGACATTCCGGTGCAGACCGGCGGGGGTGTCCGGACGGAATCCGATGTCGACGAGCTTCTTTCCGCGGGCCTGGCCCGTGTCATCCTCGGAACATCCGCTGTCCGGGACCGGGACATGGTGAACAGAGTCCTGCGGCGTTACGGCGATCGGATCGTCATCGGCATTGACGCGAAGGACGGATATGTGGCCATCGAAGGGTGGGAAAGCGGCAGCCAGCTGGAGGCCGTCGCCTTTGCGCGGGAAATGGCCGGGTTGGGCGCAAAAACCGTCATCTACACCGATATTGCCACGGATGGCACCCTTGCCGGACCGAATCTGCCCGCGATGCGGGACATGGTGGAACAGTCCGGGATGTCCGTCATCGCGTCCGGAGGGGTGGGAAACGTGGCGGACCTGCTGGCCCTCCGGGAAATCGGTGCGGCCGGCGCGATTACGGGGAAGGCCATATACACGGGTGCCATCGACCTGGCGGATGCCCTTGCGGCCCTTGCGGGCTGAATGCCTGAGGAAAGGACACGACATGCTGACAAAACGCATCATACCCTGTCTGGATGTTCATGCGGGTCGCGTGGTCAAGGGCATCAATTTCGTGAACCTGGTGGATGCGGGGGATCCTGTATCCTGTGCGGCCGCCTATGACAAGGCGGGTGCGGACGAATTGACTTTCCTGGACATCACCGCCTCATCCGATGCGCGCGGCATCATGCTCGACATGGTCTCCCGCGTGGCGGAACAGGTATTCATTCCTTTCACCGTTGGTGGAGGCATTCGAACGGCGGATGATTTCCGACAGATTCTCATGGCAGGCGCCGACAAGATATCCGTCAATTCCGCCGCCCTGAAACGACCGGACCTCATCACGGAAGCCGCACTCCGGTTCGGCAGCCAGTGCGTTGTCGTGGCCATCGACGCCAAGCGGAGAACGGATGGTACCGGCTGGTCCGTGTACCTGAACGGGGGCCGCGTGGACACGGGTCGCGATGCGGTGGAATGGGCGGCCGAGGCGGCGCGTCTCGGAGCCGGCGAAATCCTCCTGACCAGCATGGATTGTGACGGCACGAAGGCCGGATATGACATAGCCCTTACCCGCAGTGTCTCGGATGCCGTCGGTATTCCCGTCATTGCATCCGGCGGAGCGGGTACCATGAACCACTTTCGGGAAGCACTGACCGAAGGCCGTGCTGACGCGGTGCTGGCGGCAAGTCTGTTTCATTTCGGGGAAATGGATATCCGGGACCTGAAACGCCATCTTGCGGCAACAGGCATCGAAATGCGCCTGTAAGGCGCCGGAAGAAGGCATGTGCAAGGCAAAGGAGCAACCAGTGCAAACAATCTGCAACAGGACTGCTACAGGGATCTGCATCGGGGCATCGACCATCACCTGGGCCAGCGTGGAAAGACAGGAAGGGGGAGGCGCACGGATGTCGGACTCCGGTGCGGTCACCCATGAAGGAAATCCCCAGCAGGCTCTGGCCGGTCTTTTCGAAGACGGCACCCTGCCCCGGACAGGGCGCATGGCTGTCACCGGCCGCCGTCTGAGACATCTGGTCACCCTGAGTTCCCTTTCAGAACCGGAAGCCGTGGAGTATGCCTATCTGAACCATTGCGGCGGAAAGCCCGAAGGGGCAGGAACTGTTGTCAGTGCCGGCGGTGAAACCTTCATGCTGTATCGGATGGACACGTCCGGACGCGTGAATGATGTGCGCACCGGCAACAAATGCGCGTCCGGAACCGGGGAATTCTTCCTGCAGCAGCTGAAACGGATGGATCTGACCCTGGAAGGCGCCTTCAAACTTGCCACTCTCGACAAACCTTACCGGGTTGCGGGCCGATGCAGCGTGTTCTGTAAAAGCGACTGCACCCACGCCCTGAACAAGGGTGCCGACAAGGGGAACGTGGTTGCCGGACTCTGCGAGATGATGGCGGTGAAAATCCAGGAACTGCTGAGAGCCGGTGCGGACGGAAAGATCCTCCTTGTGGGCGGCAGTTCCTCCAATCCCGTCATGACCGCCTTTCTGCGGGAATCCGGGGTGGTGGTGGAAGTGCCCGGGTCCGGCCGCGTGTTTGAAGCGCTCGGAGCCGCCCTGTGGGCGCTTGAACGGGAGACCCTGCCGATTCCGGAACCGGACGGGCTTTTCGCCAGCGCAAAAATGCCGTTCGCCCTGCTGGCACCGCTCGCGGAGAGCCTGGACAAGGTCCGTTTCATGGAAAAGGCACGCGCGACGGCACAGGCAGGCGACGCATGCGTGGTGGGACTCGATGTCGGTTCGACCACCACGAAGGCGGTTGTGGTGAGACGGACCGACAAGGCCATCCTGGCCGGCTGCTACCTGCGCACGAATGGGGATCCTGTGGCGGCATCCCGGGCCTGTCATGCGGATCTGGCCCGACAGATGGCGGAACAGCCCCCGGCTGTGATTGCCGGACTGGGCGTCACGGGCTCCGGACGCCGTATTGCGGGTCTGCATGCGATGACCCCGGCCGTCATCAATGAAATCATCGCACACGCCCGCGCTGCCGCTTTTTTTGATCCGGAAGTCGATACCCTGTTTGAAATCGGCGGGCAGGATGCGAAATATACCTATCTCACCCAGGGTGTCGCATCCGATTATGCGATGAACGAAGCATGCTCCGCCGGTACCGGGTCCTTTCTGGAAGAATCCGCACACGAGGCGCTCCATCTGGCGACCGAGGAAATCGGGGACGCGGCGCTGGCGGGAAAACGTCCCCCGAACTTCAACGACCAGTGTGCGGCCTTCATCGGCAGCGACATCAAGACTGCCATCCAGAACGGGCTTGGCCGGGAGGACATTGCGGCGGGTCTGGTCTATTCCATTTGCATGAATTATCTCAACCGGGTGAAGGGAAACCGGGCAGTGGGCCGCAAAATCCTCATGCAGGGCGGGGTCTGCTACAACCGGGCCATACCGGCCGCCATGGCGGCACTGACCGGCAAGGAAATTGTCGTGCCGCCTGAACCTGGGCTGATGGGCGCGTACGGGGTTGCACTCGAAACAGATGCGCAGATGAATCTTGGTCTGCTGCCGACAGGTTCCTTCGACCTGAGCGAACTGGCACAACGCGATGTCTCCTATGGAGATCCATTCATCTGCAAGGGCGGGCGTGAAGCTTGTGACCGGAAATGCAGCATTCGCCGCATCCGTGTCGGCGGTCGGGTTTTTCCGTTCGGAGGTGCCTGCAGCAAGTATGAAAACGTGCTGGCCGGAAGTACGGAACCGGATTCGGCATCGCTTGATCTGGTCGCCCTGCGGGAAAATCTTCTGTTTTCCACGTTTGGCACGGAATGGAAGGACGAAGCGGAGCATGCCGGTTTGCCGGGTCTGATGGCAGGCGGCAAGGGAACTGTCGGGCTGAACCGATCGCTGATGGTGAACAGTCTGTTTCCCCTTTACCATGCTTTCTTCAGACGCCTGGGCTGGCAGGTTGTCCTGCCGGATCATCTGTCCTCCGATGGAAGCGAGCGACGCGGAGCCGCGTTCTGTCATCCGGTCGAACAGGCGCATGGAGCCATGGCCGCGCTGCTGGAGAAAAATCCGGATATTGTCTTCCTGCCCCATGTCAAGGCCCTGCCATCCGGTGCGATTGGGGAGGTCAGCGTTGCCTGCCCGTTTGTCCAGGCTGAACCATACACCCTGAAGGCCGCGTTTCCGGAGTTGTCGCGCAGAAAGGTGTTCAGCCCCGTTCTGGACATGACGGATGGATATGATGCTGCGGAGCCTGAGTTTTTGCAGATGGCGCAGGATCTTGGCGCGGACAGGCATGCAGGTGCCGCCGCCTTCCGCAGCGCGGTACGTGCCCAGATGGGTTTCCATGCGGCCTGCCGGGCGGAGGGGGATCGGATTCTGTCCCATCTGGAACAGAATCCGGACCTGTTTGCGGTTGTTTTGTCCGGTCGAACCTACAATGCCCTGTCTTCAAACGGAAACATGGGCATTCCCCGGAAGTTCGCATCCCGTGGCATTGCCGTCATTCCGCAGGATTTTCTGCCCCTGGCGCAGGAAGCGGATCAGGAAAACATGTACTGGGCCTCCGGCCGTACCATCCTGAAGGCAGCCCGGTTCACGGCCCGTTCCGGGCAGCTGTTCGGCACCTATATCACCAACTTCAGCTGCGGACCGGATTCCTTTCTGGTCGGCTTCTATCGGACCCTGATGGGGTCAAAGCCTTCCCTGACACTGGAACTGGATGCCCACACCGCGGATGCCGGCATCGATACGCGCATTGAGGCTTTTTTGGATGTTGTGCGCAGACATCGTGTCCTGACTGCCGCGGGAACGGCATTGACGGAGGCCTCCTGCGGCCTGCTGCAGGAAGGCGGTGATTCCGGTGCTTCGGCAATGCCGGATGGGCAGGCTCATGTGGAGATTGGCTCCGACGGGGTCAAGGTGGTGGACGCGGACGGGAAAGCCCTTTCTTTCACGGATCCGTGCGTGAAGGTGCTTGTTCCTTCCATGGGGGAATTCGGTGCCCGACTGATTGCGGCAACCCTGCGCCATGTGGGCGTGCATGCGGAAGCCCTGCCGCCGCCTGCCGAAACCGAGCTGGCGATGGGTCGCGGTGCCGTATCCTGCAAGGAATGCCTCCCTCTGATACTCACGGTGGGCAGCCTGCTTCGCCACGTCGGCGAAAAGTGGGATGGTGAAGGCGTGCTGGTCAATTTCATGCCGGAAACATCCGGTCCGTGCCGTTTCGGACAGTACAACGTGGCCATGCGGGAAGTGGCGGCCAGACAAGGCCTCCGCAATGTCACGACGATATCCCTCACGTCTGAAAACGGGTATGCGGGATTCGGCACAAGGTTTGCCCTCCGCGCCTGGCACGCGGTAGTCCTTTCCGATGTGCTGGATGACATCCGGAGTGCCATCCTTGCCTGCGCGGCGGATGTTCCTTCCGCACTGGCCGTATACAGGACGCAGCTGAATCTGGTGGAACGAAGCGTGGAACGGGATTCCTGGCCCAAGCTCAGAACGGTGCTCAGGATGGCAGCCGCGGAATTGTCACGAATCCGGCGAAAACGGGAATTGTCAAGCATCCCGAAGGTTGCGCTCATCGGGGAGATCTATGTGCGTCGCGATGGTTTTTCCCGTCAGCATCTTGTGGAGCGGCTCAGCCGCGATGGTATTTTTGTCCGCACGGCACCGGTGGCGGAATGGATTCACTATTGCGACCACATCGTACGGAACCGGCTTGTCGCAAAATCGGCGCCGATGGACCGGCTTCGGAACCGCATCACCTGCATGGTGAAGGACCCGTTTGAAACGGTGATTCAAAAGATTTTCGGTACGACCGGGTTTTTTCATCCCCATGACACGCGCGTTGAGAGGATGATGAAAGCCGCTTCGGACCTTGTATCACCCAGGCTGACGGGAGAAACGGTCCTGACAATCGGGTCGACCTTGACGGAACTGGTGGAATCGGTGGACGGCGTCCTGGCCATAGGACCTTTCGGGTGCATGCCGGCCCGTATTTCGGAAGCGGTGCTCGTCAAGAAGCTGGGGGAGAGGAAGCTGGTTGCCGCGCGCAATCAGCGTCTTGTGCGCAAGGTCATGGAAGCGCATCCGGCCCTTCCGTTTCTTTCCGTGGAAACGGACGGAAGCGTGTTCCCCCAGTTGGTTGAATCCAGACTGGAGGCTTTTCTGATGCAGGTCCGACGCGTCCATGCAACGGTTGAGACCCTTGGAAGCCGCTGACACAGGTCTTTTTCAGACAATCCTCCGGGATGTCGGAGGGCTTCGCCGGCGTTGATTCCGCCGGAATCATGCCGAGCCAGGGAACCGTCAGGAGCGCGCCGGCAAGGGTCAGGGCCATATCGATGTAGGTGTCGATATTCAATCCGTCCATCATGTTGAAAAGATCGTTGCTGGCAAGAACGGCGGTCCATTCGGTCAATTCCCACAAGGCTGCGAGTCCCAGTGCGCAGAGGACGGAAAGCGTCCGGAACCATGCATTTGTCATGCCGGGCAGGACATTCCTGAAAAGGTCGCGCGCCAGGAAGACATATGCGATTCCATCCACCAGATGGACGAACCAATCCACATACCCTCTTTCCAGACCATTCGGCAGGGTGATGCGAAAAATCGGAATGTTCTGATAGCAGAAATGAGCACCCGCCAGCAGCAGGATCCCTTGGACAAACAGAACGGCGCTGGTGGTCGCGGAGGGAAGAAATGCTCTGCGAAAATGGAAAAACAGCAGTGCGGCTGTTACAGGCGTCACACATTGCAAGGCCCAAACGACGGAATTGGCCGGTCGCAGGCCGGATAAGGCGAACATCAGCCAGAAGAGGATGAAGAGTGTGGTCCGGAACCGGCCGGCAGGTCCGGTGGTCCTGGCGTGAAGGGTGGTCATGTCGGTTCCTCCCGATGGCAGCCTGCACGCAAAAAGCCGCATGTGACTTGTTGGGCATCACCATAGTATCACAAAACGGCGCCTCGCCCACAGGGGCGAGGCGCCGTTTTGTTTGTGGTGCCGGGCATGGTTCGACTTATTTCTTTCCGGCGACTTAATCCAGTGACACTTTCCCGGAACGGATCAGCTCCAGGTTCTTATCCACCAGTTTCAGGCGTTCCTGCACGCAGGCATACGAGCGAAGCGGATCCTCCGGGGTGTTGAGGCAGTAGTCGAGCAGCTTGTCCACCGTGGTGCGGGCCAGGTGGCAGCGCGTGTCGGAAGAGGCATAGTAGATGAAGACATCGCCGTTTTCCCGGGCTACGGCACCGTTGCAGAAGATGACATTCGAGACGTCGCCGATGCGTTCCTCCCCTTCGGGTGCAATCAGAAAACCGCCCGGGCGATGGGTGACCACTTCCGGTTTTTCCAGATCGGACAGGAATGCATATACCACATAGCGGAGACCGGCGGCTGTATTGCGCACGCCATGCGCGATATGGATCCAGCCTTTTTCCGTCTTGATGGGGGACGGACCCTGGCCGTTCTTCACTTCCTTGATGGTATGGTATTCTTTGCATTCCATCAGGGACTCTTCCATCACCACGGCGTTTTCCATGGAATCCGTGTATCCGAATCCGATGCCGCCGCCCTTGCCGGTTTCGATGAAGCCGTCCTGCGGGCGGGTGTAGAGGGCGTATTTGCCGTTCACGAACTCCGGATGGAGCACGACATTGCGCTGCTGGGCGGAACCTGTTTTCAGGTCGGGCAGGCGTTCCCAGTCCACAAGGTTTCTGGTGCGCGCAATCCCGCAGGCAGCCACGGCGCTGGAGGTATCTCCGGCCGGTGCGGCCGGGTCCTTGCGTTCCGTGCAGAAGAGACCATAAATCCACCCGTCCGCGTGGCGGGTCAGGCGGATGTCGTACACGTTCACGTCCGGGTCAGCCGTTTCCGGCATGACGATTGGCCGGTCCAGATATTTGAAGTGGATGCCGTCATCGCTGACAGCCAATCCGAAAAACGACTTTCGGTCGGAACCTTCGACCCGCACCATCATGTAAATCCGGCCTTCAAATTCGATGGCGCCGGGATTGAGCGCGCAGTTGACGCCGATGCGTTCCATGAGATGCGGATTGGTTTCCCTGTCCAGGTCGTATCGCCAGAAGAGCGGGGTATGCTCCCTGGAAATGACAGGGTAGAGAAACCGCTCATAGACGCCGTTTTCACTCGGCAGGGCCTCGTTCTTCCGCTCCATGACTTCCTTGTGGCTGGAAATGAGCCATTTGAGACGAGAATCGAACACATTCATGGGTTGGTTCCTCCATTTGATTTCTTAACATGACCTGCCATCGCAGGTTTTGTACGGGGAGAGCGCCTTCATTCCTTCAGGGTTGCGTCCAGCCGGTGCATCATCTCCAGACACATGCGCGCATTGTGGTACGGACACTTCCAGGGGCCGGCCTTCTGACCCTGCTCCGTGGATTGGCTGGTGATCTGCTTTCCGGATTCATCTGTGGCATCGAACCACTCGCCGCAGGCATGATCGACCAGGAAC
This sequence comes from Clostridia bacterium, assembly GCA_020047785.1. Classification (GTDB taxonomy): domain Bacteria; phylum Bacillota; class Clostridia; order DSM-8532; family DSM-8532; genus JAEWSN01. Next base: position 8,034 of record JAIFNI010000042.1, on the reverse strand, counting down.
GCGTCCGTGAAGAGCCAGGTGTCCAGCATTTCCTCAAGGAAGGCTTCTTCCCCCGTGCGCTGCCAGGCATTCATGAACCCGACAATCGCCTCCGCCTGAACCCACCAGATTTTTCCCTTGTGCAGCACATTTCCCCGCAGTTCGTCATACATGCCGCCATTGACAGGGTCCATGCCCGTCAGACGCGCACGACGGGCCATCCGTTCCGAGATCGCGGCGGCGCGCTCCGTGAGGGCAGGGTCGCCCAGAACGGCGGCGGCCTCGTCGATGAGCCAGCTGCCCTCGATATCGTGACCAAAGGATGTCTTCTCTGAAAGCGGATGCCAATTCATGTCGAAGTACAGTTGAAACCTGTCTTCGACCGGATCGACGATGTGTTGGAGTGTGACTTGCAGGATTTCCCGCAACCGTTCGCGGATGCGGGGGTCGTCCCAGACACGGAGAAGGTTCGTGAAGCCTTCCAGCACATGCAGATGGGTGTTCATCGACTTCGGGGCATTCAGTTCCCTGGCGCTGAGGGCCATGTCGACGCACGGAGACCAATCTTCCGACAACGCCTCGATATACCCCCTGTGAACGGAATCATGCGCATGCCGATCGAGCAGGAGAAAGAGGGAAACCGCTTCATCCAGTGCGTCCCGGCGTCCCGAGGCAAGATGGAATTCCGTCAGGGCATAAATGGCGAACGCATTGCCATACACCTGTTTCTTCGAGCTTGTGACGATGCCCTGTCCGTCAAGCATCCAGAACATGCCGCCGTTCACGGCATCCTTGAAGTGCTTCATGAGGTAATCGTAGGCCCGTTCCGCTTCCAGCAGGCATGCAGGGTTTCCGAACACCCGGTAGGATGCCGAGAATGTCCACAGGATTCTGGCGTTGAGCACCAGACTGCGCGGACCCGAGGCATCCGGTTCGCAGGGAGAATGGATGATTCCGACAAATCCGCCGTTCACGGTGTCCGGGGCGTAGCGCAGCCAGAAGTTGAGAATGTTGTCCCGCAATTCGGTTTCCATGCGGCTCCGCAGAAGGCGCAATCGTTTCCTGTCCATGCTTTGGCTCCGATCCTTGTGATTTTGTAATGGGATACGCAACATGCACCTTTTCTTGTAAAAGTCATGAAAGTCGTGTAATATCAAAGGTGCACGGAATTGCCATCTGTATTTGTAACATGATGATATCAAATACCGTCAAACAAGTAAAGTTATTATCTGTTTGGAATGTTACAAACGAACGGCGATACTCCATGGCCTCAAGCGCGCTTCTTCCTGAATCGGACGGCAGCCGCGGCTGGAAACGGCAGGCAGGACGGACAGGGCAATCAGGGGGAGATCATGGCACACAAAGTCAGCATGGACGACATTGCCCGAAAAGTCGGTCTTTCGAAAAACACGGTATCCCTTGCGCTGCGGGGCATGCCGGGGATCAGCACGGATACGCGCGGGCTCATTGTCCGGACCGCCCACGAGATGGGATACCGGTACAAGCAGAGCGATGCAGACAAACGCCCGGCCTCGCGGAATCTTTGCATCATCGTGCCCACAACGGCGCATGACAAGCAGGGTTTCTTTGCCCACATCCAGCTGGGGATCGAGCAGGAGGCAAAGAAACAGCACTTCAACACCATTTTCCACTCTTACGAGGAAAACAGCGGCGTGTTCGAACTTCCGCTCTGTGTGCGCGACGGTCTGGCTTCCGGCATCATTTCCGTAGGCCGGGTGTCGGAAGGGACGGTTTCCGTCATTTCCAGGAGCGGGATTCCGTTCGTCATGGCGGATCATTATCTGGAACGTGTTCCGGGAGACAGCATTCTGACGGACAATACCCAGGGCGGGGATTGCGCGACGGAGTATCTGATTGCGAAAGGACACCGGGACATCGGATACATCGGAGACATCCATGCCTCCATGAGTTTCCGGGATCGGTACCTGGGGTATCTGAACGCGATGGCCCGTCACGGACTGCCGTCGAATGCGCGGCACTGCATCACGCATGCCGGACTCGATGAATTGATTCGGGAGGATCAGGCCATTGCCGTGGCTGAAATTGAAAAACTGGACGGATTGCCCACCGCCTTCTTCTGCGCCAACGATGCCGTGGCCATCTCCCTCTGCCGCGCTTTGTCCCAGATGGGGGTGCAGGTGCCCGGCACCGTATCCGTCATGGGATTCGACGATACAGACGTTTCCAGGCTTGTCACACCCGAACTGTCCACCATGCGGGTTCACAAGGAACTGCTGGGTCGAAAGGCGTTCCTTCGGCTGATGGCGAAAATCCATGACAGGAAGAGTGTGCCCGAACGGCTTCTCATCACCGCCGAACTGGTGGATCGCAAATCCGTCCTGGAATTACAGGGCAGGTAGCGTTTGTAGTCAGCCGGAATCAGCACGGCTGCCTGAATCAGAAGGGCAGCCGGAATCGGAAGGGCAGCCGGAATCAGCACGGCTGCCGGAATCAGAAGGGTAGCCGGAATCAGAAGGACAGTCAGGCGTAACTGCAGCAATAGTCGGTCACTTCGTGAACAAGAAGCTTGAAACGGCTTCCCGCCGGAACTTCAAATACCGTTCCCTCCGTGAAGGTTTTCCAGGCGACTTCGCCCGGCAGCAGCACTTCCAGCCGGCCTGCCAGAATCTCCATTGTCTCATGGCTGTCCGTACCGAATTCGTAATCGCCCGGCATCATGATGCCAAGGGTCTTCCGGCTCCCATCCCCAAACAGGATTGTTCTGCTGGTGACCCGCCCGTCAAAGTATTGGTTGGCTTTTCTGATGACTGATACGTCCTTGAACATGTGGAAATCCTCCGCATAACATGCATTCCGCCCGAACCATTCCGTGCCCGTCTGTCCGGCACGGGAATCCTGTCATGCGGCAAATGCCGCACGCAACGCTTCGGGCTTGATCCATCATATCATCCTGTCCGGCATTTGTGCAGGGGAGAGCGGAAGGCATCCCTTGTTCGTTTTGACAAAAAAATCACAAAATGATACAATCAATCTGTGCGATTTTCTGCCTTGTCCTGATGGCGCCAACCCGGAACGGGTCCGGGAAACCGGCGCACCGGGCCTGCAGACTGGAGATTCGCATCTGGAGGAAACATGGCTGGAGACAAGAAGATATCGATGGCGGTCATTCGTCGTCTGCCCCGTTATTTCCGATACCTGTACGACCTGATCCGTCTGGATATCCGACGGATTTCCTCGAAGGAACTCAGTGAACGCATGGATATCACCGCCTCGCAAATCCGTCAGGATTTGAATTGTTTTGGTGGATTCGGGCAACAGGGATACGGGTACAACGTGCAGTCCCTGTATGACGAAATCGGCCGCATTCTTGGCGTGGAGCGCAGATTTTCCTGTGCCCTGTTCGGTGCCGGGAACATGGGCAACGCGCTGGCCAATTATGAAAATTTTCAGAATCGCGGTTTTGACATTACCGTGATATTCGATTCGGCAGCAGACAAGGTGGGCACGGCCATTCACGGGATTCCGGTGCTGCATGTCGATGGGATGGAATCATTCCTGAAATCGAAGCATGTCGACATCGCGATTCTCACCGTGCCGAACCGTGCCATGCCGGACATCACGGCGCGTGTCGTGAAGGCGGGCGTGAAGGGCATCTGGAATTTCTCCCCGACGGATTTGAAGCTCGGTGAGGGTATCGTGGTGGAGAATGTCCATCTGAGCGACAGCCTGATGGTACTGGGATACAGACTCATGGAGCAGCTTCGGGAAGATGCTGCCCGCAGAAAATAGGCTGTTTTCTGCGGAATCAGTCCTCGGATACCGTCAGGACTGCCGTGCAGAAAATACCTTCCCCTCTGCCGAAGGATGTCAATCCTTCACCGGTGGTGGCGGTCATGCCGATGTGACCGGGATCCAGATCCAGCAACCGGGAGAGGTTCGTTCTGATTGCAGTCATGTGCGGCGCCAGCTTCGGTCGTGCGCATTCCAGCGAGAGGGACAGATGCACGGGTCTGCGCCGGCCCAGGTGGTTCATGGCCTCGCGCAGATAGTTGCTGGAATCCGTGAGACCCTCCTCCAGGCACATCCTGTCCGAGACGGCACCGAGGATGTTCATGGCTGTGACACCGGAGATGGCGTTGGTGACGGCGTGCAGGATCACATCCGCGTCGCTGTTGCCCTGAAGCCCCGGATATCCGGGGATATGGGTCCCGCCGAGGATCAGCGGTTTGATGCTGTCTTCCGGTTCGAAACGATGACTGTCCTGCCCGAGTCCGACGTAAATCATGTTGCCTCCTGAAAGTTCATGGTGTTCCGGCCGATCCGGATCGTACGACATCTGGACGGGAAAGGCAAGGAGGCAGCGGAAGACATGTTATGGTATAATGCAGGAAACCAGGAACATGAGGGGGATTTCGCGTGAACGGGAAGACCTACTACATCACGACGCCCATCTACTATCCAAGCGGGAAACTTCATATCGGCCATTCGTACACCACCGTGGCGGCAGACGCAATGGCGCGCTACAAGCGCCTTCAGGGCTACGACGTCATGTTCCTCACCGGAACGGACGAGCACGGCCAGAAAATCCAGCGCGTGGCAGCGGAGAACGGCGTTACCCCGAAGGAATATGTCGACCGCATCGTGGATGGCATCAAAAGCCTGTGGTCCCTGATGCATATCACGCACGACCGGTTCATCCGGACGACGGATGAAGCACATATCTCCTCCGTTCAGCAGATATTCAGGAAGCTGTATGACAAGGGCGACATCTACAAGAGCGAATACGAGGGTTGGTACTGCACACCCTGCGAATCCTTCTGGACGGAAACCCAGCTGAAGGACGGAAACTGCCCGGACTGCGGCCGTCCCGTCGAACGGACCCGCGAGGAAAGCTATTTCTTCAGAATCTCGAAGTATCAGGATCGCCTCATCGAACTTTTCGAGGGCGACAACGACTTCATTCAACCGGCCTCCCGCCGGAACGAAATGCTGAACAATTTTCTGCGTCCCGGGCTGGATGATCTCTGTGTCTCCCGCACTTCCTTCAAGTGGGGGATTCCGGTCACCTTCGACGATCGTCATGTCGTCTATGTCTGGATCGATGCGCTCTCCAACTACATCACCGCACTGGGCTACCTGTCCGGTGATGATGCCGATTTTTTGAAGTACTGGCCTGCGGATGTCCATTTGGTCGGCAAGGAAATTGTCCGCTTCCATACCATCATCTGGCCGGCCATGCTCATGGCGCTCGATCTTCCCCTGCCGAAGCAGGTTTACGGCCATGGCTGGCTGGTGCTCGAAGGCGGCAAGATGTCCAAGTCGAAGGGCAATGTGGTTGATCCTGTCGTGCTCGTGGAAAAATACGGTCTGGATGCCATCCGGTACTTTCTTCTTCGCGAAGTGCCTTTCGGTGCCGATGGCGTGTTTTCCAACGAAGCACTCATTCAGCGAATCAACGCGGATCTGGCGAACGACCTGGGCAACCTGGTCAGCCGCACATCGGCCATGATAGAGAAATACTTCGAAGGCACCCTTCCGGACATCCTTGAATCCGGCGATTTTGACGAGGACCTGCGCGCGCTGCTTCTTGACACACCGGAAAAGGTGGAAGCACTGCTCGACAAACTTCAGTTCTCCACAGCACTGACGGAAATCTGGAAGGCTGTTTCCCGCACGAACAAGTACATCGATGAAACCATGCCCTGGGCCCTCGCGAAAGATGAGGCGAAAAAAGGAAGATTGGCTTCCGTTCTTCATCATCTGGCGGAAAGCATCCGCATCGTATCCATCCTCCTGGAACCCTTCATGCCGGAAACACCGGCCAAAATCCGTTCGATCCTGCATATCCCGGCCGACATGACCGGTTGGGATGATGCAAAGGCGTTTTCCCTTCACGTCTGGGCGGAGGGTGTCACAGCTGGATTGCCGATTTTTCCGCGCATCGATCTGAAAAAGGAACTCGAAGCACTTGGGGGAGCAACCGCTGGCGGGCCGACCGAAGGGAAAAAGGCGGAGCACCCGGTCAAGACAGAACCGATTCCCGCGGACGGGAACAAAGCCGGCAATACCATCGTCACCACAGGCCCGGTCCCGCAGGAAGAGGCCGAAGGTGTGGCCTTGATCGGCATCGAGGATTTTGCCAGAGTGAATCTCCGCACGGCGAGGGTTCTGACGGCAGAACGGGTCGAAAAGGCCGACAAGCTCCTGAAACTCACCCTGGATGATGGAGAAGGCGTCAGGACGGTTGTCTCGGGTATCGCGAAGTTCTACACGCCGGAAGAGATGATTGGACGGACAATTGTTCTCGTGGCCAACCTCAAGCCGGTCAAGCTGCGTGGCATCGAATCACAGGGAATGATTCTCTGCGCGGTTGACTCGGCAGGTGGTAAACTTGTTCTGGTCACATTGGCAGGGGATATGCCATCCGGCACCCGCATCAGCTGATGCGGCAGATTCGATTTGCCCGATGAACCGGGAGTGCGGCTGTGGTTCCAGGAACAGGCAGTGCGGAGGCGCGGATGATCGATTCCCATGCTCATTACGACAATGAAAAATACGACCCGGACCGCGACGAAGTGATCCGGGCCTGTTTCACGTCCGGCGTCACGCATATCGTCAACCCCGGCTGTGACCTCTCCAGTTCGAAGGCCGCCATTCTGCTTGCGGAAACCTATCCCCATCTTTATGCCGCTGTCGGATTCCATCCGCACGATGCATCCTCTTTCGCGGCGGGAGACATGGAACGACTCGAAGCGCTGTGTGCCCATCCGAAAGTGGTGGCCGTCGGGGAAATCGGATTGGATTATCATTATGATTTTTCTCCACGGGACATGCAGAAGGACGTCCTCCGTCAGCACATCGCGCTGGCAAGAAGGGTTCATAAACCGGTCATCCTGCATGATCGGGAGTCCCATCGGGATGTGATGGACCTCGTGCGGTCGGAAGGGGTGGCGGAAACCGGCGGTGTGTTCCATTGCTGGTCCGGAAGTCCGGAAATGGCGATGGAGGCTGTATCGCTTGGCTTATACATTGGAATCGGCGGGTCGGTCACATTCAGGAATGCGAAAAAATTGCTGGAAGTCGCGGCACAGGTGCCGGATGATCGTCTTCTGATAGAAACCGACAGTCCCTATATGACCCCGGAACCGTATCGTGGCCGCCGCAACTGGTCGGCACTGCTCGTTCACGTGCTGGAACGGCTTGCTGAAATCCGCGGTTCGACAGTGCCCGAACTGGACCGGCTCACCACGGAAAATGCCTGCCGGCTATTCCGGATCCCCGTCTGATTTTCCGGCATGGCGCCTGTGCGTATTCCGGTTTTCAGGATATGCGACCGATACCCGGGTTTGAAACAGGACAAGGCAGCAGACCGGTTCAAGACATCCGAATTGGGGGCGCTTGATGAAAAAATTCATCGTGGTGATCATCTCCATCCTGTTCCTCTCCGTGTTCCTGATGATGAATTATTTGCTGTGGGACAAGGACAACCTGCTCAAACAGCAGGAAAGCGACAAAGTTCAGCAGGATTGGCTCCGCGGTCAGAACAGGGCACTGGAGGCCGGCGTCAATGAACTGGAGGCTTCCGTCCAGCAGCTTGAGAAGGAAAAGGCTGCGCTGACGGAAGAACTCAGTTCCCAGCAGCGTCAGGTTGCCTCCGGGACCAATCGGGAAACAAACCTCCGAAGAACCCTCGATGCGAAGATTCAGAGTGTCGAGGCCTTGAAGACGGCATCGCTGCCGCTTCTCCGGGAACAGTTGTCAGGATGGATGACGGCAGTCAGTGAAGGGCGCCATGCGGACTCGTTCCTATGGTTTTCTCCGGATTTCCAGTTCATGCAGCGCATTCTGTCGCAGGAGGGTTATCAGGAGTTCATGAATGTGAACATCCAGGGACTTTCCTATCAGGATCCGACTGCCGTTGCTCCGAAGGAGGGGGAAACAATCGACCCTCCCGCTGCACCGGAGCCGCTGTTCGAGCGGGTCGGGAATGAGGCCGCCGATCTGACCGTGTTGGTGCGTACGCAGGTATATGTTGTGCTGAAGCCGGAGGCTGACCAGACCGGACCAAGCTTC
>JAIFNI010000228.1 GCA_020047785.1 Clostridia bacterium | reverse complement strand
CCGGATTCGCTCCCCCCTTCCGCCATCCGCCGAAATGATGTTCCGCCAGCTCGCGCAGCCGATTCTCCTCGATGTCACCCGCAACAGACAATACAGCATTGTCCGGAACGTAGCATTCCCCATGGAAACGTTCCAGTTGAGTGGTCGAAAACGAACGAACATCCTCCTTTGTGCCGAGGATAGGAAATGACAACGGATGGCCTTCCCAGGAACGCTCGGTCAGCAGGTCCTGAACCAGTTCCTCCGGATAGTCTTCCACCATGCCGATTTCTTCAAGGATTACCTGCTTTTCCAGTTCGAGGTGTTCCGCGCGAAGGGAGGGGAACATGGCCATGTCCGCGATGATGTCCATGGCCTGTGGCAGATCCTCCCCAAGAGTTTTCGTATGAAAACAGGTGCAGTCCTTTGCCGTGAACGCGTTGATCTGACCGCCGAGTCGGTCGATTTCCCGCGCAATGGACGCTGCCGTGCGACGGTGCGTTCCTTTGAAGAGCATATGCTCCATGCAGTGCGACAGCCCGCCGTCACCGGGTGTTTCGTGCCGGGAACCGGTTCCGATCCATAACCCGAGCGCTACGGTCCGCAAATGGGGCAGGGGCTCGTGAAGAATCCGGAGTCCGTTGCCGAGTACAATTTCCTTGATCATGCCGCTCCAATCCGAAAAAAAGGACGGGTAAACCCGTCCTGCTCTTTGTTCAGCATCTTGTATTTCCCGGATGCCCATGAAGGCAGCCGTTTCGCTTGTATCCGCACTTTTGTCTGCATCAGTGTTCCGGATCCCCGCGGATTCATTCTTCAGTAAACCAGGTATTGTACATGTTCCCGAAGGAATTTGGCTGTCGTAACCCGAACATCCGGAGCGTCCACCTGGTCGTCGCTGTTCGGATGGGTTTGCTTTTGTTCCGGGAGTGCATTCCGGTAAACCGTCTTCTCTCAAGGTTCGTCCGATCGGACAAATCCGATTCTTTCGTGTACGCATATCCCGACGTTTTTTTCAGCACATCAACATTTGCGCTGTGACCATCCTACCATACACCATATGTAGTGTCAACGAAAAAAACTTGTTGGAACAGCATCAGGAAAAAATATTCGAAACCCGGCATATCTGCCAAAACATCATGTTCTGAAGCCGCTGAAAAACCTGAAGAAGAAGCATTTTCCTCCTTCATCGTTCCATCAGACCCTGTTCTGCCAGACTTGCATACCGTTCACCCGCCACGATGATATGGTCGACCACCGGGATGGAAATGGGTGTGAGTGCTGCCTTGATGCGGCGTGTCACATCAAGATCCGGACCGGAGGCCGACAAGCTTCCACCCGGATGATTGTGGGACAGGATGACACTGTTTGCCTTGTGCCGCAGGGCTGCCTCCACAATAAGCCTGGGGTAGACCGGTGCCTCGTTCAATGTGCCTTCGTGTACCAATGCGGCATGGTTGACGCGATTCTGCGCATCCAGACAGATGACGTAGAAAACCTCGTACGGACGCCCGGAAAACAGAGAAACCGCATATTCACCGGCACGAGAGGAAGTGCCAAGCATGGGTCTGTCTCCCCAGCGCTGTTTGAGATACCTTCTTGTCAGCGGACCGGCCAGGGACAACAGAATGGCTGTTGCTTCCGAAAGCCCGCAACGACGGGCGACATCGCGCGGGTCTGCCTCGAACAGTCCGGACAGCGACCCGTATTCTTGGATCAGCGCATGCGCAACCGGATTCATGTCACGTTTGGGTATACAGTAGAAAAGAAGGAGTTCCAGGACCTCATGATCCCGAAAAGCATCCAGCCCTTCGGTCAGATAACGTTCCCGGACGCGGTCCCTGTGTCCCGCATGAAGATGAGGATCCTGCAGGGTGAAGGACATTGCAAGGCCGATTGGTTCTTCAGTTTTCATGAAACCTCCCGATGGTGGAATGCGGCGTTCTGGACGCCAGATGTCGGAATACCCGCCCCGTGCGGTTTCTTTCCGACCCCCTTCCATTCTTGCACAACGGAATAGGCCGGCAGATAAGCTGCCGGCCTACCAAGGCCACAAAATTTCAGTTCAGCGCACTTCCGTCCCGATCGATTCCGGATTCCGGCAATTGAACTCAGTCGCCGGAAAGGAATCACCTGCTCTTTTCAAAAAGGAATGGCAGGTTTGGCCATTGTTTTCTGAAATTCACGAGCAGGTTGTTTCTTTCCAAGACCTCAGTTTTCCCCGGCATCGTTCGTGTCTTCGCCGTCTTGCCCCGATGACAGGTCTTCTTCCTGGGATTCTTCGCCGGCTTGGATGAAGGCGGCCAGCAGATTCACAACGCCCTTCAGGTCTTCCACGGAAATCATCTCGGACGGGCTGTGAAGGAAGCGCGTGGGGATGGAAACCGCTCCGGTCGGAATGCCGCCTGCGGTGAGATGGATACTGCCCGCATCGGTTCCGCCGGCGGTCAGCACTTCGTACTGGAAGGGAATTTCCGCCTTCTCCGCGCAGCTGCGGAGCCGGCTCACCACATCCGGATGGCAGACGATGCTGCTGTCCTTGATCTTGATGGTCGGCCCCTTGCCGATGGACACGGCCATATGATGGCTTTCCGGCATGTCGCCGACATCCGTGACATCCACGGCCAGCGCCATGTCGGGCATGATGCCCCACGCAGCCGTTCGTGCGCCGCGCAATCCCACTTCCTCCTGCACGGTGAAGACGTAATAGACTTCATTCTCCGTTTCCGGCATCATTCTGGCCAGTGCAACGAGGGCCGCGCATCCGGCGCGGTCATCAAGGGCCTTCGAGATGATGCGGCCATTTGTTTCCACCGCTTCGCCGCAGAAAACAGCCATATCGCCCACACACACCATCGTTTCCGCTTCCTCGCGGGAAACTGCGCCGATGTCGATGAACATGCGATCAAGCTTCAATTCCTTCATGGAGTCCATCTTTTCTTCGTACCAGACGGTCCCCACTGTTCCGTTCTCGAATATGACCCGCATGCCGACGGAAATGAACGGAGAAACGCCGCCAACATTGCCGAAGCGGAGAAAGCCTTTCTCATCGATGAAGGTGACAAGCACCCCTATCTCATCCATATGGGCCGCCAGCATGATTTTCTTCCCGGCACCTTTTTTTACGGCGATCAGATTGCCGAGGGCATCCACCCGCACTTCATCCACGCAGCCGCTGAGCATGGGCTCGATGACTTCCCGCACATTCCGTTCATTGCCGGATGGTCCGAAAGCCTGTGCGATGCTTGCGATCATTTCCACAAAATTTGAATCGTTCATTGAAAACCTCCATAGAAAGTGTTTGGATGCTCAGGCCTGTCAGGTGTTCGTCATGCATGAACAAGGAATGATGGTTCCCGGCCCGTCCAGTCCTTCAGATTCAGGTCCGCCCGAACAATTCCGGCAGGCGCTTCAAGGTTGCAGAAGCCAACCGCCGCATTGCATCGAAATCTCCCCGGTCCAGGACGGAAACCGGCGTATGGATGTACCGGCAGGGCACAGCCATCGTCGCGACCTTCACGCCTTCCCCGCTGCCCTGGATGCGGCCCGCGTCGGTACCTCCGGACAGGGTCTGCTTGAACTGGTATGGAATACCATTCTGCCTGGCGGTTTCCACGATGAAATCCACGAGCGGCCGGTTGCTGATGACTGCCCGGTCCATGATCGTGAGAGCCGGACCCTTGCCGAGCCATGTGCTCATCAGGTGTTCCTTCGTATCCGGAACATCGTAACAGGTTGTTCCTTCAAGAATGATGGCATAATCCGGCATCACGGCGAACGAAGCCGTTTTGGCACCCCGCAGGCCGATCTCCTCCTGCACGGTGAAACAGCCGTATACGTCGAATGTGTACCGTTCCTGGAGCAGCCAGGCCAGAACGGCGCAGCCCGCGCGATCGTCAAGACCTTTCGCCATCAGCTTGTTGTCTCCGAATTCCACGGGTTCGTAATCGAATACGGCACGATCGCCGAGTTTCACAAGATTCTCCGCCTGGGTTTTGTCGTTCGCGCCGATATCGATGCGCAAATCCTTCAGTTTGGTCGCGTTCTTCCGATCGGCAGCGGTCTGCAGGTGAATCGGTTTCGTGCCAATGACACCCGGCAGACGATCAGGTCCGACCAGAACGCGCTTGCCGATGAGGATGCGGGGATCGATGCCTCCGACGGTCCGAAAACGGAGAAGGCCCATGTCCGCGATATGGGTGATCATCAGGGACACTTCATCCATGTGGGCGGACAGCATGACCCGAGGTCCGCTCCCCGTACCTTTCTTGAACGCAATGAGATTCCCGGTGGCATCGGTATGCAGTTCGTCCACGAACGGACGGATGACTTCCGTCAACCGGTCACGCACGGCATCTTCGTCACCCGATCCGCCATGCAGGCGCGTCAGTTCCTTCAGCAGCTCATAGGGGTTCAGCATGTTGTGCCGCCCTCCTTTTCCTTCCAGGGACCCGCGGCAATGAAACGGGCCGCCAGCTGGGCGGTCCCTCTGACATCGTCGAGGGATATGGTTTCCACAGTGCTGTGCATATAACGGCAGGGGATGGACAGAAGAATGGTCGGGATTCCCTCACGGGCAACCTGCAGGGCGGCTGCTTCCGTGCCGGTGTCTCCGGGCTCCGGATCCAGCTGGTATGGAATTCGTTCCCGTTTTGCCAGTTCAATGACCTCTTTGGTTCTTGCTGGATGCACGATGGGGCCAATGGCGATGGCAACACCCTTTCCAAGCGGGAATTGATCATCCGGCGGTGCATCCGGCATGTCCGCATGGCAGACATCGACGACGATGCCCAGATCGGGCGCGGTTGAAAAGGCAGCTGCGACAGCGCCGCGCAAGCCAAGTTCTTCCTGTACCGTGGCTGCCACGACGACATGATCGTCATGGCGCAGACCCTTCAGCAGACGCAGGGTTTCCAGCAGGGCAGCCACGCCGGAACGGTTGTCCATGGCATTGCTTGCCATCCGGTTGTTTTTCATTTCGATGACCGGGAACCGGAAACCGACGACATCCCCGACGCGAACCCGTTTTTTGGCCTCATCACCCGAATACCCGATATCGATGCGCAAATCGTCGATCGGAATGACTTTTTCCATTTCCTCTGCCGATACCAGATGTGGCGGTTTCGCTCCAATGACGCCATACAGCGGTTCACGGCCAAACACCGTGAACTCCTGAGCGGGCAGTGTCTTTGCGTCGATACCGCCCATGGCGGCAAAGCGCAGGAACCCGCTGTCCTCGATGCCGGTTACGACCAGACCGATCTCGTCGTAGTGCGCGGTGACCAGCACGGTACGGGGATTTCTCCCCTCCCCGCGACAGCTGGCATACACGTTGCCAAACGCATCCGTCCGCACTTCGTCGCAAAGTGGCTCGAACAGCGCCGCTATCTGCGACGCCGCTCCTTTTTCACGGCCCGTGACGGCGGACAGCCCGCACAAAACCTTCAAACTATCATTCAGTTCCATTCCGCTTCTCCATTCGGATGCAAGGATTCTTGTCATCAGCTGTCATTCTGCCTTTTCAAGGAAACGATGCTAGTCCGGTTGTCCTTCATTCACCGCTTCCGCACAACGTGCGCATAGTGTCGGATGACCGGCGTCCTGACCGACGGATTCGGCATAGGTCCAGCAGCGTTCGCATTTTTCGCCATCAGCGGGAAGCGTTGTGACAACCAGGTCACCATCCCCTTCGGCAAGCGTCACCTGGGAACAGATGAAAACGGTCGGCAGCATGGCTTCATTTTCCATCAGGAAAGCAAGGAGTTCGCCGGATGCGGTCAACGCAACCTTCGCCTGCAGGGACTGGCCGATTTCCTTGCGGTTTCGGGCTTCCTCCAGCGCCTTCAGGACACTGATGCGCACTTCCAGCAATTTCC
>JAIFNI010000096.1 GCA_020047785.1 Clostridia bacterium | reverse complement strand
GATCGGGAGTTTGCTGCACGCAGAAGGCGATTCCATCCTGGACGGGAGTTTGCTGCATGCGGAAGTGGATTCCGGAGCGGCTGGATTGGACAGTTTGATCTTTCTGGAAAAACCTGTCGGGGCCGTTCCTTTCTCGCCCGAAGGTGCACCGCTGGAAGTTCTGGTTCCTGTTCGAAAAATTGACTGGTCCCTCCAAAATGGTTCGGCAGCTCCCGTTCCCGAGCTTTCCTGGATTTCAGAAGAAGTGGAGAACAGACGGTTCATTCCGTATGGCTGCACAAACCTCAGACTGACGGAAATGCCTCTATTGCAGGGCGCGCATGGAAATGTGCCGCTCATACACCGAATCAAGTGATTTTGGGACCGCGTTGTTCAAGCGAGCATGGCAGTTGAATCCATCATCAGTACCCCAGGATGACCCGGATATCCTGTCCGTAATTGCCGAAGCATTTGCCGAAAAGATTGAGCCCGCCCACGTGGCGGGATTTTTCATCGTTCTCGAGTCGGAAGGTGATTTCACTGCCATACGTGATGTCGAGATCAACGATGCGGGTGGCGGAGAGCCGGATGCCGTCGATATAGCTGCCGGTTCCATCAATCCGGAGCGTTTTCAGCAGGCCGTACTGGGTTCCGCCTTTCCACCAGTCCGGTGTATAGACACCGCGCTTTCCGCCGAAGTCGCCGGGGCATGTCCAGAGACCGAGGCGTTTTCCGTTGACATGGAAACTGATGTCGGAAGGCTGGTTCTCGTTGAAACCCGGTGCTTCCGAACAGATTTCAAAAGATATTTCCAATGTTTTCGCGGCCTGACTGGCGAGCAGGTAATTCGGGACCCTGTATTCCACCCAGCCGCTGCCGAACCAGAGGAGTTCCGCCTGTGAGTGGGCCGGGTCTGCGAAATAGCGGGGATCGTCGTTCATGCCGATGATGCCGGTAGCGGAAGCAAGACCGCAGGTGGGATGGACCTGATATCCCGTATATTGCCCGATCGGAATTTCATGGACATGAAAGTCAGTGCCTCTCGTACTGGTCCGCAACTGGAGGAGGAGGCTGTCTTCCGCGAGTGAGCAGATCTTCTGCATGCCCCGCTTGCCGGACTGCGCGGCACACTTGACGAGGCCTGCTGCTTCCAGCTTCTGCACATGTTTCGTGATGATGGCCGAGGACAAATGAAGCGCTTCAGCCATCTCGCGGATGTTCATGGACTGGAGGTTCAGCATCTCAATCATCGAGACACGGGTCGATGAGGAGAAGACCTCCAGAATATGCATGTTGGAGAGGTTGACATCGATCTGCATGAACCCTCCGGCTACCTTTGCATTCTGTCTTGCTTGGTTGGTACGATACAATAATATAACCTACATGTTAATCAGTCAATCTTGTGTTGACGCAAATGGATGGAAGCATTATGATGAATCAGGACATGAATGCATTAATCAATCATTCAAAAGTTACGTAAATAACGGACCGAACATCAGGGAAGTGGATCAACCCGCACGCGACAAGTTGAGAGAGACGTACTTTCCCGCTCATCGACAAGGATAGCCCAATATCAGGCATATGGAGGAGTAACATGGAAAACCGCATCCCAAGACCCGAATACCCCCGCCCGCAGCTGGTGCGCCCCGATTGGATGAACCTGAACGGCATCTGGGAATTTGAGATTGATCATGGACGCAGCGGCCGCGAGCGGAAAGTGACTGAAGCATCTTCCCTCAAGGACACCATTCTGGTACCTTTCTGTCCGGAGAGCGAGTTGTCTGGAATCGGAAACAAGGATTTCATGTCCTCCGTCTGGTATCGCCGCACTTTTTCCTTGCCGCAGGCCTGGGAGACCGGGCGCGTGCTGGTTCATTTCGGCGCGGTGGATTATTTCTCCGAAGTCTGGATCAACGGAAAGTCATCAGGCAAACACAAGGGCGGTTACGCTTCTTTCACCCACGACATCACGGCGCAGCTGAAATCCGGCGAAAACACCATTCTGGTCTGTGCCGAGGATGACAACCGGCACGGCGTGCAGCCGCACGGCAAGCAATCCGAGCGCTACTTCTCGCACGGCTGTGATTATACGCGCACCACCGGCATCTGGCAGACTGTCTGGCTCGAACATGTGGCGGAAACCTTTGTGGAAACGCTCAAGTTCATCCCGGATCCCGAGAATGCGTGTCTGCACCTGGAAGCGGTATTCAACGGACTCGCCACCGGCGGCATGTTCACCGCAAGTGCTTCGTACGCTGGCAACCCGGTCGGCGGAGCCAGTGCGAAAATCGTCGGCCGTCAGTGCCGGCTCACGATTGCGCTCTCCGAAACCCATCTTTGGGCACCGGGAGAACCGAATCTCTATGACTTGTGTTTTTCGCTGTCCGGAACCAATGCGGCCGGAACGGTACTGTCCGATTCGGCGGAATCCTATTTCGGGCTTCGCTCCGTCTCCTGGGATGGCCATGCCATCCAGATCAACGGCAGGAATGTTTTCCAGCGCCTCATTCTGGACCAGGGATTCTGGCCGGATGGCATCTATACCGCATCTTCGGACGAAGTGCTGAAGAAGGACATCGAGTATTCCATGGGTCTCGGTTTCAATGGCGCCCGCATGCATGAGAAGATCTTCGAGGCACGTTACCTGTATTGGGCGGACAAGCTCGGGTACCTGGTCTGGGGTGAACACGCGAACTGGGGATTGGACATTTCCGGACCGATGGGTCTGGAGCGCTTTCTGCCCGAGTGGATGGAATCCATGGCGCGAGATTTCAACAGTCCGGCTCTGGTCGGCTGGTGCCCGTTCAACGAAACCTGGGATCAGGAATTCAGCAATCCCATTGATGGCACCTGGGACCCCCGCGGACACCGCCAGGACAATGAAGTGCTCCGTCAGATTTATTTGTTCAGCAAGGCGTTCGACCCAACGCGTCCGGTCATCGACACCAGCGGGAACTATCATGTCGTGACCGACATTTTCGATGTGCACGATTATGAGCAGGATGTGGAGAAATTCGCTTCGCATTACGCGGAGATGAAAAATGGCGGAAGGATGCTGGCAGATGGTACGCTGGAGAACGGCGGAACTGTCTACAACACCTTCCCGCAACGCCAGAAATACGAGGGGCAGCCATACTTTGTCAGCGAATACGGCGGTATCTGGTGGAATCCCGCCAATGCAGGTTCCGAGGCCTGGGGATACGGGGACCGTCCCAAGAGCGAAGCGGAGTTCCTTGCACGGTATGAGGGTTTGACCAGGACCCTGCTGGAAAATCCGAACATCTGCGCCTTCTGCTACACCCAGCTGACGGACGTGGAGCAGGAAGTCAACGGCCTGTATACCTACGCCCGCAAGCCCAAGTTCGATCCGGCCGTCATCAGGGCCATCAACACCCGAAAAGCGGCCATCGAGTGCTGATGCCGGAGGCAGAACCGGTAAAAGCCGGTTCATCCGAAATGGAGAGAATTGAAGCAGATAGGAAAAAGTGGTTGCTCCGAGATGGGAGAGCCACTTTTTCATTCCATGACATCGCGGTGAATCTCGTGAATCATCGCGGCAAGGACCTTTACGGTGAATTCTGCGAGTCATCGCGGCCAGGACCTTTGCGGTGAATTCCGCGAGTCATCGCTCTCCGGACCGTCGCGATCAATTCTGCGCTTTTTCCAGGCGAGGTAGCCGGTGAAAGCCTTCATGGTTCTTTTCACATGCTTCGGCATATCCCGGCTGATGCGCGCTGCAACAGGCCGCCAGGCTTCATCCAGGGGCTTGGTCTTTGCTGCAAGCTCTGCAACGGTTTCCGGTGCACCGGCATGTGTGGAATGGGCTCCTGAGGCCGATACAATTTCTGCCAGCTTGTCTGGGACATTCATGAGCGGGCAGCCCGCCAACGGGTTCGCATCGAATGGCTGCGCATTCCGGAATTTCCGGAAGAACGGCGACCGAAGTGCTTCCACAAGGCTCATGTCATGGATGTTCGCATCCGAATAATGGCAGAAGGCACATGGTTCCACATCCCCGTTCGCGTTGATATGGACGAAACCGGAGCCTGCGCCCACGCACCCGAAGGTCAGATGCCCATTGTTCCAGAAATCAATCAGGACCATGCCATGTCTGCGGCTGTAGTCCGCCATGTGCTTCAGCACGTGTTCGCGCTGTTCCGGTGTGCATGCAAGGGACAAATCGGCATCTTTTCCAATGGGGACATACTGGAAGAGCCAGCCGAACCAGGCGCCTTTTTCCCGAAGGAAATCAAGAAATTCATCACTGGCGATTGTTTGATAGTTGCCCGAATGATAGCAGGTCGAGAAGGCGAAACCGATGTGCCGGGAACGAAGGATGTCCATGGCCGCGATGACCTTGTCGAAAACACCTTCTCCCCGGCGGGCGTCGGTGTCCCCGCGCCAGCCTTCGATGCTCAGAAACAAGTTCAGGTTCCCGAGTCTGGCCATTTCATCGGCCAGGGCCTCATCCACAAGCAATCCATTCGTGTAGAGGCCGAAGATGGTTCTACGGTGCTTTGCGCAGAGCTTCAGGATGTCATCCTTGCGCATGAGCGGTTCGCCGCCGCTCATCATGCATTCCTCAATGCCCAGTGCCTCGGATTGCGTAAGGATGTCGTCCAGTTTTTCATAGGACAGGGAGGCTTCCCGTCCATAATCCGCAGCCCAGCATCCCTTGCAGCGGAGATTGCATGCGTTGGTCGGATCGAGCAGCAGGGCACGCGGGACGAAACAGTCATGCTTCAGACTCGACAACGTTTCCCGTATGGCTACCGCATTGCCAAGCAGCAGATTGTCCAATGGAGACTTGGAGAAAAAATAATGCCTGCTGCGATGAACCAGCACCTTGTGATGCGGGAAAGGAGGGATGCGCTCCCTCCTTCCGGAAATTGTCAGCCAGGGCATGGAAGATCCTTTCCCTGTTCGCACCTGAAGGAACAGGCACACAGATCCTTATTTTTTCGTGACGGTCACCAGAGTCGGGATATTTCCGGAGAATTGGATGGTCCCTTTATCGGTGAATTCCAGCAGATGGATATTCAGGTCCGGAATCATCTTGTAGATGCGTTCCGCGACATCGAAGACGGCACCGCGTGCAGGTTCATCCACATCCTTCAGCAAAGGCTTCAGGGATACGGGGCCGACATCAATGACATCCAGCTTCTCCGGAACCTGGACTTCATTCTCGACGATTTTCATGGAGCCTTCCAGATATAGATTGAAGGCGTCCGGCAGGTATTTTGAGATTTCCGGCGGAATCATCCCGGCAACATCCGGGATAATCTCATCCTTCACTTTTCTGAAGTCTACATGGTAGGAACCTGCGGTCCGGCCATCCGGGAGTATTTTCATCTGAACCTTGTCAAACCAGGTAAAGTTCGGTGCGATTTCATTGACAAAGGCATTGGCTTCCGCCAGGGTCAGTTCGAAACTTTTTTCCTGATAATCGGAAAATTTGATGTCATAGTCGGCGAGTGCCAGCTTCTCGCCCTTGTTCTGATTCACAAAGTCGGTCAGTTCATCCGTGTTTTTGCCAAGAAAGTCGATCTTCAAACCTGTCTTGTCCAGTGCGGAATCGAAATCCGCCTGGGTATATCGCATGCCCAAGTCTCTCGGATTCAGGAAGATGGATGAATACAGATAGTATACACCCCCCGCCAATGCAAGAAGAATGACAAGGAATATCAGACAACCCGCATGGCGCTTCTTTTTTTGCGGCGGGGGCGGTGCTCCCCAGGGCTGAGGCTGATTCTGCTGCGGATAGGTTGCCGGTGAACCCTGCCACTGCGGTGGTGCCTGCTGGTGTGGAGGCGGCTGCAGGGGCTGCTGCTGGTGGGCTGGAGGCCGCTGCTGGGATGGAAATTGCGCGGGCGGATG
>JAIFNI010000168.1 GCA_020047785.1 Clostridia bacterium | reverse complement strand
ACCCGCTGAACATGACGAATCAACGGATGATTTGGAGAATAAGCGGAACAAATTCGTGCGCACCGGAACCTATCCGGATTGCCTCATCCAGCAGGGAGGACGCAGCGGCGATTTTTCCAGTTTCACTGGTATGAAGCATGGCAAGGACCTCGCCTTCTACGACGGTATCACCAGGTTTTCTCACAAGGACAATGCCTGCCGCAGGGTCGATGGCATCTTCCTTTGTGGGTCGACCGGCTCCGAGAACCATGGAGGCCATCCCAAGCTGATCGGAAACGATGTCGTGGATGATGCCGCCTGCAATGGCTCTGTATGGTTCCACAAAAGGTGCCTGCGGCAAGATTCCCGGGTCGTCGGCAACTGCCGGGTCCCCGCCCTGTGCCTGCACCATGTCCCGGAATTTCTGAAGCGCCTCGCCGGAATCCAGGGCGCGGACAGCCAATTCCCTGCACTGCGCCGCATTGCCCTTTCCGGCAAGTTCCAGCATGGTTCCCCCCAGAACCAGACAGATTTCCCTGACATCCGCCGGTCCTCCGCCTCTGAGCACCTCCAGCGCTTCCCGAACTTCCAATGCATTCCCGATCGCGAGACCGAGCGGCTGGTCCATGTCCGTCAGGACGGCCACGGTTCGTCGGCCTGCTCCGTTTCCGATGTCCACCATGGTACGCGCAAGTGCTTCCGCTTCCTGCTGTGTTTGCATGAAGGCACCACTTCCGGTTTTCACATCCAGCACAATCGCATCCGCGCCGGCAGCCAGTTTCTTGCTCATGATGCTGGCCGCAATCAATGAAATGTTCCCGATGGTGGCCGTCACATCCCGCAGGGCATACAGTTTTTTATCGGCAGGCACCATGTGCCCGGTTTGCCCGGCAACCGCAAGACCGAAGCGATTCACGCAATCAAGGAAGCGCGTCATGGACAAATCCGTCGAAAAACCGGGAATCGATTCCAGTTTATCTATGGTGCCACCCGTATGCCCCAGACCCCTGCCGGACATTTTGGCTACCGGTACGCCACATGCCGCGACAAGCGGTGCCAGAACAAGGGTCGTCTTGTCCCCCACACCGCCCGTGCTGTGCTTGTCCACCTTCACACCCGGTATGGCCGACAGGTCCGTCTTGTCGCCGGAATCCACCATGGCCATCGTCAATTCGAGGGTCTCCTCCCGATTCATCCCCTGGAAGCAGATCGCCATGAGCAGCGCGGCTGCCTGATAATCGGGCACTGCACCGGAAACGATTCCCTCCGTGAAAAACCTGATTTCCTCCCGCCCAAGTGCAAGACCGTCCTTTTTTGCCTGTATGATGTCAACCATTCTCATCGCAATCAATCCTCCGTTTCAACAGCCGGCGATTCCGGACTTTTGCCTTTTCAGCGTGCAACCACATCAAGAAACGAGATGCCTTCCAGCTCTCCCGGCACACCCAGCCAATCGGCCACTGTAGCGGCAATATCTCCGAACGAGCTCCTTGTACCGATCGCAGTGCCGGCCCTGATACCCGATCCTGCGACCAGAAGCGGGGTATACTCCCTTGAATGGTCCGTCGACGGGGTTGTCGGATCGCACCCGTGGTCTCCCGTGATGAGGAGGAGATCCTCCTCCTTCATGGCAGCGAGGATTTCAGGCAGACGGCGATCGAATGCCATCAGGGCATCCGCATACCCCTTCACATCGTTCCGGTGTCCATACAGCATGTCGAAATCCACCAGATTGGTGAAGAGGAGACCCTTGAAGGGGTCATTCATCCAAGCCAGCGTCTGGTCAATTCCTTCCTCGTTGCGATGGGTATGGACCGAGCGGGTGATGCCCCGGCCATTGAAAATGTCTTCAATTTTCCCGACAGCGCGCACTTCCTGACCGGCTGCTTTCACCCAATCAAGAACCGTCGATCGGAAAGGATCGACCGCGAAATCCTTTCTGCGCTCCGTCCGTCTGAAATCTCCCGTCACACCTTCGAAAGGACGGGCGATGACACGTCCCACTGCGTGAGGTCCAACCAGTTGTGCTCTGGCAATCCTGCACATTTCGTACAATCTTTCGATCGGAATCACACCTTCATGTGCGGCTATCTGGAAAACGCTGTCCGCAGAGGTGTACAGGATGGGATAACCGGTCCGGACGTGTTCCTCCCCCAGGCGGCTGATTATCTCCGTACCGGATGCGACTTCGTTGGCCAGGGTCTTCGTGCCGATGGCCGCTTCAAACGCGCGGATCACTTCCTCGGGAAACCCGTCCGGATAAGTGGGAAATGGCTCGCACAAAGTGACACCGGTCATTTCCCAATGTCCGGTTGTCGTATCCTTTCCCGCAGAAGCTTCCGCATTGCGGCCATACGCCCCCTTGATTTCATCGGGTACCCGGAATTGCGTCAACCCCTGTATGGCACCGAGGCCAAGCGACTCCAGATTCGGCAGGGAAAACCCCGGCATGTTTTTTGCGATGTTGTCCAGTGTATTGCTCCCGACGTCCCCGTACGCTGCGGCATCCGGCAGCTCCCCGACGCCTACGCTGTCCAGAACAATGATGATGGCTCTTTTCATGTTTCCTCCCTGTTCCCTGCCTCCACCCGCCGCCTCCTCCCCATGGAAGAGGACCGGCCAGCCATGCAGGTTCCTGTGCTATCCATCCACCGGGAAGCGTATCACGACTCTCATGCCCCCCCAAGAACATATACCCATGAATCAGGTGGTTGTCCCTGCCCGCGTTGCCGGATTTCCCATCCTGTGCTACGCTTGAATCCGGACTCCGGAATCCTTCCTTCAACTTGAACTCCGGAATCCTGCCGCTGACTGGCAATCTCTTTCCGGTGACGAAGCGCCGGAAGAGAATTGCTTGCAATTTTTCTGAAAGAATGGCAGGTTTGGTCATTGCTTTCGGGAAAGAAAAGAACATGTTGTTTTCTTCCACGCACTGAATTGATGGACCGAATGCATCGGATATTGGGGAGCATATGGCCTGGTGGTGTCTGTTGGCGGCAATCGCCGTTCTGATCGCATATATGAGATGGGAAGCCGGCTGGTTGAAGGTCGAGCGGGTGACGGCCTCCACCCGGCTGGGGCTGAGAATCGCAGTCCTGTCGGACCTTCATCTCTCCTTCTGCCGCGTACCGCCTGAGAAGGTACGTGCGGCCATCGCAGAATCCCGGTCCGATGTGTTCCTCTTTCTTGGGGATGCCGTCGACAAGCCCGACCAAATCGATAAAGCCGCATTCTGGCTCCAAACTGCCGCTAACGGTCTTCCCGCCTGTGCTGTGGAAGGGAATCACGACCACTCGCTTTTCAAAACCCGGCCGGATCTGCGTGTCTGCTTCCGGGAATCGCTTTCGGACGCCGGGATCCGCCTGTTGTCGAACGAACAGGTGAGTTTCGGGCGGGAACCCGGTCTTTCAGGGAAAGCAGCCGACCATGCACCGCTTCTGCTCATTGCGCTGGATGATTATCGGCACGGGGATATGAGCTTTCCATTGCCGCCCCGGCCTGCGCAAACCACCGATGCCCCCTATCGGCTTCTTTTCACCCATAATCCCCAGCGCATCGCGGAATTGCCCGAAGGATATGCGGATTTTGCTGTGGCGGGACACTTTCATGGAGGACAGATCTGGATGCCCTTCGGCCTTGAGTTTCTGCTTTTCCGACGGGAGGCACTTGGTCGCGCAGGGATTCGGCGCGGGTTGCACACCGTCAACGGCATTCCCCTCTACCTGACCCGCGGGATAGGCAATGTGCTGTTCCCCCTCCGCCTGGGTGCAAGGCCGGAACTCACAATCATCGACCTTTGACAGGAACACCGAGCAGATGCATGTGTGAACCCATACCGTGCCGGAATCTGTTTTTCGGGTTTTATGCCGGATTGCCGTGTCCCGAAGTCATCCGGATGTCCAGGTACCGTTTCTGCGCAGTTCCTCCACAGTTTCCCGGACCTGCTCCATATCCTTGAACAAATCGATTTTCTTTCCCGGGTCCCGCAGCACGGCTGCCGGATGCCAGGTCGGCATGACCAGAAAACCGGGCTTTTCAACCCATTGGCCACGTGCTGCAGTGATTCGGATGTCCTTGTCGACAAGATGACGTGCGGCGGTCCGGCCAAGACAAACAAGAATGGCAGGCTTCAAGGTCCTCACTTGCCAGCGCAGCCAGGGAAGACATGCAGCGGCTTCCTCGTCGGTAGGTTCACGGTTCCCCGGAGGCCTGCATTTCACAATATTGGCAATATACCAGTCATCCGGATCGAAGCGGAGTCCGGTCATCAGCAAATCCAGCAGCTTGCCGGCCCGACCCACGAAAGCCTGTCCCTGAATATCCTCCTGTTCACCGGGACCTTCCCCCACCAGCAGCAGCGGCACGCGGCGGGGTTCCCCCCGACCGATCACCACCTGCCGGCGCGTCTCGCACAGAGGACATTTCACACAGGCCCGGCATGCTTCTTCAAATCGGCTCCAGCTGTCATTCTCCATGTTGCCCTCCTTTGTTCCATCATACCGCAGCAGTGGCACAGGATGCCAGTCGGCAGATTCAATAAATTAACAGCAGCAGAGGCATAGGGTGGCAGACGGAAGATTCAATAAATTAACAGCAGCAGAGGCATAGGGTGGCAGACGGAAGATTCAGAAAAATACCGCTCAAGTTTTCCCGTGGGTTGCCGATATTGCAGACAAGGGTTCCGTCATGGAGGATGGAATCGCCCGGTGATGACAGCGCAAGGAGGCGAATGACATGAAGATCACCCAGTCAACCATCAAAATGGCGGGAAACTCGGAAACCATTCGGGAGCATTCCACAACGGAGTCCCTGCGCAAGTGGCGGGACGGAGCCGGTGAAAGCAAATCCACCTCCCTGCCGGGCAGCATCCGGATGGCGCTGTCAGCCGCAGGGTTTCAGAAGATGAAAGCAGACATGACCAAAAAAGCAGCAGACAGCATGGCCTACGGCTTATCCGGGGTCAAGGAAACGGATGAATCGGTGAATCCGCTGTCGCTGAGCGACAAGGACAAGTCAAAAATCAGCCTGATCGAAGATTTTGTCTATGTACTGACGGGAAAACGCATCAAGATCGTCCTGCCGGAACAGCAGCTGTCCAGTACGGAGGCCAATGCCATGCAACAGGCTGCCGTTCAGCAGGGTGAAGGACCGAAACGACTCGGATGGGGCATTGATTATCAGTTCAGCGAACGCATCTACGAAAAGGAAGCCGTCAGCTTTTCGACATCCGGCTCCGTGCAGACCGCCGACGGTCGTCGGATTGATTTCAATCTCGCCTTCAACATGAGCCGGGAATTCCTGTCCGAAACCAACATCTCGCTCAAGGCAGGAGATGCTTTGGTGGACCCGCTCACCCTCAATTTCTCCACCGCCGCGGCCACCCTCGGGGAACGCACTTTCAGTTTTGATCTCGATACGGACGGAACGAAGGAAAACATCGCATTTGCCGGTCCCGGCAGCGGTTTTCTCGCAATCGATCTGGATAACAGCAGCGATATCCAGGATGGATCCGAACTGTTCGGGCCACGGAGCGGGGACGGTTTCGCGGAGCTTGCCGCCTACGATGGCGACAAGAACGGCTGGATTGATGAAAACGACGCCATCTTCGACAAACTGCGCATCTGGTCGATGAATGCCGATGGCGGCATGCAGCTGGAGGCTCTTGGTGCAAAAGGTGTCGGTGCCATATACCTTGGAAACGTGACCACACCTTTCCGGCTGATGGGGGCAGACGGCCAGACAAACGGACAGATATCCCGATCCGGCGTATATCTCCATGAGGATGGAACAGCAGGAACCATTCAACACATCGATCTGACTGTTTGACAAGTAAGGCGCAGGAAGAAAATTACCTGCTTTTTCCCAAAAAGAATGGCCTACTCGCCATTCTTTTT
>JAIFNI010000260.1 GCA_020047785.1 Clostridia bacterium | reverse complement strand
GTGATTCGGTGTGTAAATGACACCGTCGGTGTCATTTACATGCAGGATTCCAAAGGAATCCTGCATAACAACTCGCAAAAGCGAGTTGTTATGCCAGAATCAATTTTCAGCAGCAGGATTCTATGAAAAAAATCGCCGTCCGGTATAAGCCGGGCGGCGATTTTCCAATTCTTCGTTTTCCAATTCCTCTATAAGGCGGGATACACACCGCATCGCGGCTCATGCAGGTCTTCCCTCTGGAATCAGATGGGTGAGCAGGTCGTGTCCGGCCTTGCCGTGAACGATTTTCCGGATGCTGCAGGGCGAAAGGTGATACCGTTCCGCCAGGTCATCCACACACAATCCGTTCTTGTACAGGAGTACAATCTCGCGGTTCCGCTGCCGGTATTCGGCGCGGGTTCCGTTGGATTCGCCCCATGCGGCGCGTTCCGCGTCCCTTCCGGGGATATAGATCATTTTTCCCTGCACATATTCCTGCAACTGCATCAAGAGATGTTCGGGCAACACTTCCTTGGCATTGATGTACTTCAACGTCTCTCTCCTTATGGAGGGGCGTTCCGGGCGGACCGGGCCAAACCGCGCGGGCAGGCAGCCTTCGCGTGGGTGCCTTTCCATTTCCGGGTGGAAATGCAAAGGTCCGCAACGGATACCCCATCGCGGACACAAAAAAAGCATGATTCCCACATCATGCTCCTGCCTGTATCATCAGGTGGAAGGGAATTCTCCGTGAATGCGACAAAAAAGTTCGGCCGATTGAAAAATCGGACCAGGCATGAGTCCCCCGAACAGATTCCAGGGTCATTCCGCCGTCTTGTCTGCCGCCGTTATGCAATTATACCTCAAGAACCTCACGAATCCGAACAATGATCTGAAACATGTTTTTTACTCTCCCTTCCTGTTATTGGGCCGATTCGGCAGAAGATTCCAACCATTCTTCCGTCTGACCGGCCAGACTCCCGACACGACACGGCATCAGGACAGTTACATTATATGTCTGCTCTTCGCGGAGCGTCAAGCGCAAAATCCATTCAGAACCATTCATGCGCATTCCGCTCCTGCCTGGCATGTCAAATAAAAGGCGGGAATTTTCACCCGGCTTTCGCCTTCAGAAAATTCCCGCCGGCAGCCATCAGAAGACGGCCACCTCCTGTTTGAAAATCACCTCAGACCACTTCCTTTCTTACGAAAGTCGGCTCCGGAAGCCGCGGGTACGCTGCGCATCGTACATTCACATTGTAGTCCTGCCGCGTGTCTGTCCGCAAGGGAACAAACACGTATAGCGCAACCATTCCCGCTGAAGAAGGCTGTTCCCATGCCATGAGGCGCA
Organism: Clostridia bacterium; assembly: GCA_020047785.1. Taxonomy (GTDB): domain Bacteria; phylum Bacillota; class Clostridia; order DSM-8532; family DSM-8532; genus JAEWSN01. Next base: position 18,042 of record JAIFNI010000260.1, on the reverse strand, counting down.
TCCATGGTTGATTCTCGTGCAAAAAGTCGATTTTCGACTCTTTGCACCGGTACCATCCGTCGATGTGCAGTGGATCTGCGATATGGTACAATGCTTTGGGGTGTTCTCCGCAGCACCCCCTGTCGGGGAGGTTGACCAAGGATGAAGCCCTTTTTGAAATGGGCCGGAAACAAGTACCGGATCATCAACCACATCAGGGAAAAGCTGCCGTCAGGCGAGCGGCTGATCGAACCCTTCGCGGGAGCGTCCGCCGTATTTCTGAATACGGAATATGCGTCTTATCTGATTGCGGACAACAATCCGGACATCATCAACCTGTACCGGCACCTCCAGCGGGAGGGAATCCTTTTCATCCGTTACTGCAGCACGCTGTTCACACCGGAAAACAATGTGCAGGAGCGTTATCTCACATATCGGGAAGAGTTCAACGCGACAGGAAACCGCCGCAGACGTGCCGCCCTGTTTCTGTATATGAACAGGCACGGATTCAACGGGCTGTGCCGCTACAATTCTTCCGGTGTTTTCAATGTGCCTTTTGGAAAATACAGAAAACCTTACTTTCCGGAAAAAGAAATGTGCTATTTTGCGGAAAAGAGCCGAAATGCGGTCTTTCTGTGCGCAGACTTTGCGACAACCATGAAGAAAGCACGTCCCGGCGATGTCGTATACTGCGACCCCCCGTACGTGCCGCTCTCCGCCACGGCAAATTTTACCGCGTACAGTGCCGGCGGTTTTTCAGAAGAACAACAGGTTCATCTTGGAAGCGCCGCCCTGCATCTTGCCGCACGCGGAATCCCCGTCCTGATCTCAAACAATGCCACGCCACCGGTGCTGGCCCTCTACAGAAAGGCGGTCTGCACCATCATACCCGTCCGTCGAAGCATCAGCTGCGATGGCGGAAGCCGCGGGTCCGTCAATGAGGTCCTTGCATTGTTCCAACAGGAGTCTGCCGGGCTTTGATTCGATGGATGCGCCGAAGGCGATGCGGCATGACGTGCCGGACCATTCCGGTTCAACCGTTCATCGCTTCCAGGGGCTGGATGTGCCAGGATTCATGGCTAATGCCTTCCGCATCCGAAAGCGGCTTGTAAAGACCGTATTGCAAAAGGGCCGTTTGTCTTTCCACCGGGGTGCCGTCATTCAGGGATTGAAGCCAGCTGCTTTGCGTATCCACGGCAAGACCCATGTTGTGCTTGCTCAGACCGGGCTTGGCCGCCAATGCCCCTGTTCCGTCCAGATAACGGTCATACAGCTCCTGCTGTCTGGCAAGATCCCGAAAACCTTCTCCGAGTTCCGCCGATTGACCCATGTCGCGGGCCAATGCCGCCAGTCGTCCCTTGAAGACCGGATCGATATTCGCCATTGTTTCCGGGTTATCCCCTGCACCGACCACGAAATGCACATACCAGAACGGATTGGCTGTACCCTGAAAGGCACTGGCGGAAAACGGGCTGCTTTTCAGTTCCGTTTGCCAGGTCCCGGAAATGCCATCCAATGCCGATTTCCCGAGTTCCTTCAGTTTCCCGGCTGTTTCCGCCGTCAGGGTTCCGGTTTCAGCAAGACCCCGGTCGCGTTGAAACGCGACCAGACCCGAGGAGGTAACCGTACCGAGGACACCATCCACCCCGTTGGCAAAGGGGCCGAAGCTGCCAACGCCGTATCCGAGCGAGATCAGACAGGTCTGCGCTTCCGCGATGTCCCGGGCCGCAAGGTCCGATGTCATGCCGCGTCGTTCCCGGCTGGACATGACCCGGTCCACAAGGGTATCCGCATCCGGATTTCCGGTTGACTGCAAAGACCCGGGAACCTCCACCAGGGATAGACCGGGAATGGTTGCGATGGCGGTGCCCGCCGTCCATCCTTCCAGGGGGATGCTGTCCTCCGTGTCTGCAGGATTCCCGATAACAGGGACATCAAGGTCTGTTAGCATGCCGGTGCTCTGCAGGGTACCCGGTATGCGCCCCAGGGAAAGGGATGAAGATTCCGCCACAGTCGTTCCTTCGGCAGCAGCCGACAGAAGTGCCTGGCGTGTTTCAGACAGAACCGATGAAAAATCGGTTTTGACAAGTCCCATATTCACGGCCGCCTGAACCGATATGGCGGTTTTTTCGCTGACATTCGCCGGCATATCCTGCAGCCAGGCGCTGCGAAGTCCTTCCAAAGCCATGATATGTCCTCCATCAGAGGCCGTCTTCCGCACGGGCCTCGCGGTTTCTGACCGGATGCGCAAAATGGGATGCGACATTCATTGATTGATCCCCCGGAAGGGCACGTGTGTCTTTCCGGCTGCAATCATTATATCGGCATCCCAAGTCATCTGCAAAACAGGTTTCCTTCATCCCACCATCAGCAGAACCGGTTTCTTTCATCCAACCATCAGCAGAACAGTTTCCATATAGTCCGCTACATCCTCGCAGGAATCCAGAACAGTTTCCATCGTATCGTAGATATCCTTCCAACGAACCACATCCAGCACATTTTCAGGATTGCGGAAAAGATTGCCGACTGCCTTTCGGTAGAGCTGATCACCCACTTCCTCAAGACGGTTCACTTCGATAATCAATTCGCGAAGTTTTGTGCTGTGTTTGTAATTGCGGAACTCGACGGAAGCCTCCACCAACTTGTCCAGACAATCATTGATGGTCTCGGTGATGGCAAGCGCTTCCGGTTTCAGTGTCCGGATGTCGTACATGATGAATTTGCTGCCTGAATGCTCGATGGCATCCGTAATGTTGTCGATGCTTCGCATCATGTCGCCCATCGCGTCGCGGTCGATCGGGGTGATGAACGCATTGGTGAGTTTTTCGAAAAAGCGGTGGAGGTAGGCATCGCCCTTGTGCTCAAGTTCCTTGATTTCCGCGGATTTCTGTTCGAGGTTCTCGAACCGGGTCATCATGCTGTACAGGATCTGTCCGGCGTCCCGGGCGCATACGACGGCTTCCAGGTACATGTCGAACCAGTCCTGCTTCTTGTCGTGCTTCTTGTCTTTCGGGGTTCCCTTGTCCGCCATACCAAATCCTCCGCTAGCTTAAAAAATCGCTGTAAAAATTTTCGTCATGACATATCCGATGATTCCGCAGGCCGGGAACGTGAGAACCCACGCGAGAACCATGTCGCCGACCACTTTCAGGTTGATGGTCCTCAAGCCGCGCGAGGCGCCGACACCCATGATGGCTGTTCCCTTCATTTGTGTGGTGGACACGGGAATACCCAGCCAGGTGAGGATGACCATGCAGCCGGACGCTGCAATTTCCGCGCTGAAACCCTGATATCTTTCGAGTTTCACCATATCCATGCCCATCGTCTTGATGATCTTGTACCCGCCGATGGACGTGCCGAAGCCCATGACCAGCGCAACCAGGACAAGAATCCAGATCGGGACATGCAGTTTGCCTTCCGCCATCAGGCCAAGCGAAGGCATGCCCGTGGCCAGAGCCAGCGCAAAGACACCTGCAAACTTCTGACCATCCTGTGCGCCATGGGAGTAGGCCATGGAGGCGGCTGACGCGATCTGTCCGATCGTGAAGAAGTTGTTCGCCGTTCGGCGACGCACATTCCGGAAGATGAACACGATCAGCAGCACAATCAAAAGACCTGCCGTGAAGCCGACCAGCGAGGAAGCGACAAGACCGAAAAGCACTTTCTTCCATTGTTCCCAGCTGACTGCGCTGAAATCGCCCATGCTGGCAACCCCGGCACCGGTGAGTGCCGCGATGAGGGCATGGCTCTCGCTTGTCGGAATGCCGAACATCCAGGCCGATACCGCCCACACAACGATGGCAAACTGGGCCGCCCCGATAATGACAAGACCATCCTGTCCCGGTTGCAGTTCAATGATCTTCCCGACGGTATTCGCCACGGCCGTCCCCATGGTGCAGGCACCGATCAGGTTGAAGGCGGCAGCCATGTACACGGCATTGCGCGGTTTCATGGAACGGGTGGAGACCACGGTCGCGATTGCGTTCGGCGCATCCGTCCACCCATTGACGAAGACGGAACAAAGAACAAGAAACAGGACAATGCCAAGGCCCAGGGAAAATCCAGCCATCAAGTACCTCCATGATGAGAAGCGGGCTTGTTTAACCGGGATATTGTATACACAAAACAAGAACCGTGCCCATTCATCATACTATAATGTCGTGCCTGTCGAGAATAGATCGTTTTATACATTTAACATTAATTTAACACGAAATGACTTTCACATGGCTGAATCTTTCCATCCGCATGGACTTTCCGAATGCCCGTGTGATATCGTAATCCACGGATTCCATCAAACAGCCATGCATGCCTGGAGGGGAAACACATGTTCCGTATGATCCGAAGCAAGTTACGGGAAGAAATCGTCTTTCTCGTCTCCCTGCTGCTCGCCATGACGACATCCTTCCTGGTCAAACCGGAATTCGGCGATATCGACTGGCATGTGGTCGGTTCCCTGTTCAATCTCATGGCAGCTGTTATCGGGCTGGAACGGGTGAGAATGCTGGATACGATTGCAGTCCGACTCGTCCGCCGGTTTTCGGACGAACGCCGGGTTACGCTCGCAATGGTTCTCCTGACCGGTCTGCTGGCCACCGCCGTCACGAATGATGTGGCGCTCATCAGTCTGGTCCCGCTGATGCTGCTGATAGCGCGGAAATCAAATTTCGACCCGATGCGCGCCGTGATTCTCCAGACATTGGCCGCCAATATCGGCAGTGCGCTGACACCCATGGGCAACCCGCAGAATCTGTTTCTTTTCAGTCATTACAAGCTCACACCTTCCGCATTGTTTCTGGCCGCTCTTCCATTTGTCGCATCCGGCATGCTCGTGTTGTCTGCAGCCACGCTCCTGCTCATCCCCACGAGACCCATCACGTTCAAAATCGGAATGACGCGCGAAATCGGGAGAATCCGAACCCTCCTGTATCTTTTGCTGTTTGCTGCCGGCGTGGCGGCCGTCTTCCGCTGGATTCCGGTCTGGACGGCGTCCCTGGCGGTCACAGGCACCCTGATGATGCTCGATCGGCCATTATTCAGGAAAATGGATGCATTTCTGTTATTGACGTTCATCTGCTTCTTCATCGCCATCGGCAATCTGTCGCGCATGCCGGTTGTCACGGAACTCGCCGGGAACCTGCTCTCGACGGAGCGCGGGACCTATCTCGCCGGACTCCTGCTTTCGCAGGGCATCAGCAATGTTCCCGCCGCCTTGCTGCTGGCACCTTTCACGGAGCACTGGCGCGCCGTGCTGCTGGGTGTGAACATCGGCGGGATGGGGACACTCGTCGCTTCCATGGCAAGCCTCATCTCCTATCGTCTGTATGCTCGGCATCATCACGGTTCCTCCTATCTGAAGGAGTTCCATGCGGTGAATGCCATTCTGCTGATGCTCTTCGGTCTTGTATTTCTGTTCACATTTGCCGCTTGAATGAAACGGGCATTTGACCCGCATACCCCCGGCGGGTATAATGGCTGTATTCTCCCCGCATCAGGAGGTGCAGGCATGATATCAGAAGATCTTCCCGTGGTTTCCGACGACGCCGACCTGACGGGCGAAGCCCGGAGCTGCTGCTGCGCCCGCACGACCCTCCGAAACACATCCGAAAAAAAAGCCCTCCTCAACCGGTGCAGCCGGGTGGAAGGGCAGGTTCGAGGCATCATGGGGATGGTGGAGAAGGATGCATACTGCGATGACATCCTCAATCAGATCCATGCGATCCGTTCCGCCTTGGATTCGATTGGCAGGCTCATTCTGGAACGGCACATGAAAAGCTGCCTGATCGATCGCATCCAGTCGGGAGAACTCGAGGTTGTGGATGAATTGCTGGGTACGCTTCGAAAAATGATGAAGTGATTCATGCAATGAATCCCGCACGCCTCAGGGCACCCACTTCTTTATGACAAGGTATCCGCCTGTCGAGACCGCCGTACTGACAAAGGTTCCCCAAACAAGGTCCACAACCGTGACAATCAGCGGCCAGTCCTTGAGGGTGGCCAGGTTGGTCAGGTCATAAGTCGCATAGGTCATCAGGCCGAACAGGGCACCGGCCAGCATGGCATAACCGAGGCTGTCCTTTTCCAATGCCGGATGAATGGCAAAAAACAGCATGCCGACAACAAACAATCCGTAAAAAATCAATGCGGCAGGCCAATTGACCGGGTCGCGCATCAGAAACCCAAGGTGCTTGCTGTAGAAATTCCGCGCGACAAGGACCAGCCAAACCATGTCAACCGCCAAAAACAGAACCGTCACAACGCCAAATCTGGCCAACCATTTCAAAATATCCATCTTTCTCTCCTTTGCTTTGCTGCCGTCTTGCATCAAGCCATGCCGGAACGATTCGCATCATTTCCTGTAACACGGTCATGGGATGAAAATTCGCATCATTTCCTGTGACACGGCCATGGGACGAAAATCGGCGTGGAACGAGCATACTCCGCGTATCCAGGCCTTCCTTCCATTCGTTTCTCCAGCATCGGCACCCCGGAAACGTACCGGATGACCAATGTAATGACAATCGGCCCGAATACAGTCCACCAAGGGACACTCAATGAAAGTGCCGCCACCCAGATGCCCCACCAGGAAACAGCTTCCCCGAAATAATTGGGATGCCGGGTATGCCGCCACAAACCGCTCATGACAACGCCACCGCGATTGGCCGCGTTCGAGGTGAACTTTTTGAGCTGGCTGTCTGAAACCGTTTCCATCAGGAACCCGGCGAACCAGAGAAGAAGTCCCGCCGCCAGCAAAGGGATGGAATGTGCCAATGGACTGGAAGCAACCGCTGCCAGATGAATTCCGAACAGGAACGGAAGCGATATCACCCCCATCAGAAGTCCCTGGAACAGGAACAGCTGGAAATAAGCCCTCAGTCTGTACCCGCTGCCCCAATCGCGGCGAAAGGCTGCATATCTGAAGTCCTCCGGCTTTCCGAAATTGCGGCGGCCGATGTGCCAGGCAAGCCGAAGCCCCCAGATCCAGACAGGAATCGCCAGAAACAGACCCCAAATCGTGAACCCCCTGGCCAGCTGAATTGCGGCAAGAGACGCAAAACCGAGACCCCAGCCGACATCAACGATTGAGGCATTTCTGACCATCTCGGAGGCGACAAACCAGATGGTGAAGTAAAGGACAAGAAACAGCCCGGCAAAAGGCAGCACGTCGAACAGCATGGTGGATTCCAATACACTCACGCCCCTTCCATCACATAGGCGACCGCGAACGTTCCGCGCCCCGCATTGAGCGCCACAACGGCGGAGATCGGCTCGATGTAGGCAGGTGGCATCCCGATGATCGTCTCGGCCCGCTTGCGGAATTCCGTCATCACGGATGAGTCATCGGCGTAAACCAAACCCCAGGAACGGATGCCATGCGTTCGGAAGTCCTTCTCGATTGCATGAAGCATTCGGGAAGCGGCACTCTTCCTTGAAAATGTTTTCGCCCAAACGGTCCCTTTTCCCACCGGGTCAATGGAGACAACCGGTTTCAGTTTCAGGAGACCAAGCACGAATCCTTGCGTTCTCGAAACCCGTCCTCCCTTGAGCATGAATTTCAGGGTTTCCAAACTGACATAGATTCGGGTCCTTGCAGCAAGTTTCTCCACTTGAACCGCAATGGCATCCAAATCGAGACCTTGATCGGCAAGACGAACGGCTTCCAGAACAAGAAGGCCTTCCGCCGCTGAATTCTGTCGCGTATCCAGGACCCGAATCCGTTTGCCGTCGACAGAAAGATCTTTCGCAACAGAGGATGCCTGGTGATGAAGACCACTCATGCCGGAAGAAACAAACACGCCGAGTACTTCGTCATAATGTGAGAGCATGAAGGAGAAAATGCGTTCAATGGCCGCAAGGGAAGGCTGCGCACTGGTCGGGTGCATGGAAAGCGCATCAATTTCGCGGTAGAACCGGGATGGGGTCATCGTAACCTTGTCAAGATAAGCGGTCCCATCCTGGATGATGTTGACCGGGATGACCACAACCTGGGCATCTCTCAGCAGGGAGGCCGGTACATCCGCAATGGAATCCGTGACAATGCCGACCCGATTTCGGCGACGGACTGAAATGGACTGCTGGACCGCCATGTCATCTGCCTTGTGGGAGACAACGGCACCATGTTTCTGCAGTTGACCCATCAACTGTTCCGGGTCGTCGGCATGCATGTGGACATGAAGCAAGGGTGCAGTGCCCGTCACGACCAACGAGTCTCCAAGTCCTTCCAGCTGGCGGCTCAATGACGCTGTCACATCGGAAGTTCCGACCGTCTTTTCATCCACCTGGAGAACAAACTGGCAACACCAGCGATAGTCAAGTGCGGTCTCCGAAAGATTGACATGAACATGCTCCTCTTCAAAGGCAGCCGCAGCCTGATGCAAATTGATCGTACCGCCATTCTTCACATGGGACAGTATGCCTTCCAGAAACAGCAGGAACCCCTTCGCGCCGGAATCCACCACATTGTTGTCGCGCAGCACCTTCATCATGGTACGGGTCTGTTCGACAATTTTCTTGGCGCGCTGCACAGAGCGCTCTAGCCAGGCTTCCAGGGTTTCCTGAACGGGAAGCTGGCCAAGTTCCTCTGTCCATTCGCGCATCACGGTGAGAATGGTGCCCTCTTTCGGGGATGCAACGGCCCGATAGGCATATTGGACCGCACGGGACGATGATTCCGCGAATTCCTGCATGGTGATGCGCTCCTTCAGGTGGACGGACTCTGCAAACCCATGCAGGAACTGGGCAAATATCAGCCCGGAATTGCCATAGGCGTTTTCCACGGCAATGCGTGAAATGGAATCCATCGTGCGGCCGACTTCCTCGCTGCGTTCCGCTTTCGTGATGATGGTTCGCATGGTGAGTGCGAGATTGGTTCCCGTATCCCCGTCCGCTACCGGAAATACATTGATTCGGTTGAGATTCCGTTCGTTGAGGATGATATTGCCAGCGCCGGAAACAATAAAGTCATACAGGCGCCTGCCATCAATGAAAACGGGTGCGGAACGGAGTTCGGAGCTTTCCGCGATTGACATGGGTTCCTCCAATCCGACGGAAGCAAGCCGATTGGCTGTTCCATCCTTTTTGTGTCGTTACTGGTACTTACCCCTGAATGGAAGTCAGGAACACATTGAAAGCATTTTAATTTTATAAAATCTATCTTGGAATGGTGTTCGTGGGAACCAACCGTTCTCCTTGATTCTCATCCGCTTCTCATCATTTTCTCATGTCCGAATGTCTCATTTCTCATGTCCGGCCGGTAGAATGGAAAGACAGGAACAAAGCGCCTGCGTATGATGGACATCGAAGAAAATCACTACCTGCGCAACCCTTTCAACAGTAACACAATGGCAAGCATACCGTACACAACAGCAAGAAAGATGTTCGGTCGGACATCGACATCCGGAAGTGCCGGAGAAGGAGATTTCATGCAAGGACAAATTTATCGTTCGAGACTGAACCGGAGAGTTGGAGGCGTCTGCGGCGGCCTCGCGGATTACTTCAAAATCGACGCCACCATCCTGCGCCTGCTGTGGGCCATTTCCATTCTGTTTTTCGGAACTGGCTTCCTTGTCTATCTCATTGCCTGGTTGATTCTCCCCGATGCGCCTTATTGACCAGCAATCTTGATCAACATTGCTTATCACGATTGCTGGTCACGATTGCTGATCACGATTGTTGTGGTGGCGCGGCCTCCGAAGGCATATAATGGTCTTGCCGCCGATGCCGCATCTAGGCAGCAAAGGCGCGGGAGGTCTCCAGATGGAACAGTCACGAGATTTTTCATCCTTCGTTGCAATCGATTGCAATCTGAAATGCCAAACCGATTTCCAATCCTGCGCCATTTCATTCCCCGCAGATCTCGAAGGCATGCTGGTGTTGTCCGCCGAAAAGCTGGCAGACGCGGAAGACTGGCTGGAAGCGCACTTCCTATGGTTCGATGCCGTCAATCACGGCCCCCATTCGATGGCCCTCACCCTTTCCTTCTGGGATGCGGAAAACCTGACGGATACGCCGGACCTCGTTTCCACCATCGGCTTGCTGCCGGAGCTGGAAACCCGTGTTACTTTTCCCTTGTCCGCGCTGGATTCCCAGCACATGTTTCTCTCCCGCACACCCGGCAAGCTGAAAACTGTCATTCATGGCAACAAGGTACGTACATTGAGCAGACTGGCCATCGGAAAGAAGAAATGTTCCGAGGTTCAGCGTCTGGATATCAGAAGCCTTCACCTTTCCTCCTCGGAACCGGACTATCCGCTGCCGGAGCGTGTCCTGATCGATGAACTCGGCCAGTGGACCGGCAACGACTGGCCGGGAAAGACAAAGGATGCCTCCGCGCTCGCTGCCAGTCTTTTGCAAATGCGCGCACAGGCCGGCGATGCCTCCTTCTTCCCTGAATGGACCCGCAGCGGCGCCTGGAAGGACAGGAAATTCGAATCTTCCGGCTTCTTTCGCACGCATCATGACGGGAAACGATGGTGGCTGGCCGATCCGGACGGATACGCCTTCTACAGTGCCGGCGTGGATTGTGTCGGACCCGGCGAGGGCTGCAACACAACCGGCATCGAAAAACTCTGTGGCCCGCTCCCCCCGAAGAATGGCGAATTCGCGGAAGCCTGGGACGGCGGCCGGCATATGGGGCTTGCAAAGGCGGATCTCTTCAATCATGCACAGGCCAACCTTATCCGCGTCTTTGGCACGGAGTGGAAAGATGCCTGGTCTGCCATCACCCGCTCAAACCTGATCCGCTGGGGGTTCAACACCATCGGGAACTGGTCCGATCCTGCCTTCACAAAGACGGCCAACCTGCCTTATGTGTTTCCAATGAAGGATTTTCCATCCACAAAACGCCGCATATTCCGGGACTTTCCTGATGTCTTCCATCCGGAATACAGGAAGAATGCAGAGGATTTTGCGCAACAGATGAACCGGCTGAAGGATGACAGAAACCTGATCGGCTATTTCCTGCGAAATGAACCGGAATGGGCATTCATCAAGGATCTTGTCATCGCCGAGGAACTCCTGGAAACCGATTTCGAAACCGACAGCCGTGAGGCCCTGATCCGCTTTCTCGCAGATCGGCACCAAGGGGACGTGGACATGCTGAACACGGCATGGCAAAGTCACTTCGCGTCCTTCGACGATCTGAGGAACCCCATCCTGAAGGCATCGCGCCGTTCAGCCGAAGCCGCGGCGGATCTGCGTGAATTCTCCCGCCTCCTGGTGGACCGGTACGTCCGGATACCCAGCGAGGCTGTCCGAAAGACAGATCCGAACCACCTCAACCTCGGCATGCGCTACGGCTATATATCCAGTGAAGACCTGCTCGCCGGATGTGAATGCTTCGACGTTTTCTCCATCAACTGTTATGATGTGAATCCGGGTGACGCCATTGAAAAGGCAGGCCGCATGACGAATCTGCCCATCATGATCGGGGAGTTCCATTTTGGCGGACTCGACAGGGGGCTTTCCGCCACAGGCATCCGCGGCGCGGCCAGTCAGCAGGATCGGGGACGCGCCTATCGACATTACGCGGAACAGGCAGCGGCCAATCCCTTCTGTGTAGGCGTTCATTATTTCCAGTACAATGAACAGCCGACGCTTGGACGTTTTGACGGGGAAAATTACGATATCGGTCTGGTGGATGTCTGCCAGACGCCCATGAAGGAATTTCTGAACGAAATTCTTGCATGTCATCAGGCAACCTATCTTGTGGCAACAGGCGAAACGGCACCGACCCCAGTTGAGGGCAAGCTTGTACACCCCATATTCTTTTGAGCGGAAAGGGGACCCTCCTATGCATGATCGTCTCTCCCTGAAGAAAGATCTGGCTGCACTGGGCATAGATCCTGCCGGTACGCTTCTGGTCCATTCCTCAATGAAATCAATCGGGATGGTGGACGGAGGCGCGGACATTGTCCTGGACGCGCTTTCCGACCATATGGCCGAGGGGCTTCTGGTTCTGCCCACCCATACCTGGGACAAGGTCGACGACAAAAACCCCTATTTTTCCGTGTCGGATACCCCAACCTGTGTCGGCATCCTCACAGAAATGTTCAGAAAACGGCCGGGTGTCATACGCTCCCATCATCCGACACACTCCGTGGCTGCCCTGGGACGCGACGCGGAGGCCTACACAGCCGGTGACGAGTACTTCAATACGCCGTGCCACCGCAACGGTCCCTGGGGCAGACTGCTGGACCGGCGCGCGACCATTCTCTTCATCGGCTGCGACCTCACGAAAAACACCTATATGCATGGGGTGGAGGAATGGCTGGAAATACCTGAAAATCTCACGGATTTTCAGCACATGCTGTATTCCGTGAAGCCGGACGGTACCGTCACCCTGGTGCCTCAGTTCCGCCACAGGGGAACCCGCTCGGAGTGGTTCGACAAAATGGAGGAAGTTTTTTTGGAGAACGGCGCCATGCAAACAGGACATTTCGGGGATGCGTTCGTTCGCGTGTGCGATGTGGTGCGCATCACCGAGATCCTGATGGTCATGCTGAACAGAAATCCCTGGCTTTTTGCGGACGAAAAGCCCGTCGACCGGCGTTTATACCCCATGTACTGCAGATGACGGACATTCACAGGACGGAATATATCCCTGCACAAGAAATCCGCCGATGAAAACCAGCCTCCAAACGGCAGCCTACAGGACGGAGTTTTCCTTCGTAAAGGCTATGAGTTCATCAACCTGGGCAAAAGCGAGGCAGGTGACTGTGTCCGCCCCGCCGTAATACATGGCGATTCGCCCGGTGGCCGCATCACTGAGCGTGGCGCAGGGGAACACGACATTCGGCACATCACCGACGCATTCGTAAGTTTCGCGTGGGTTCAGAATGTAAGGTTCCGTCCGATAAAGAACCTTCCATGGTTCATCGATGTCAAGCAGTGCGGCCCCGACATGGTAAACGAAGCCATTGCAGGAAGTCAGAACGCCGTGATAGATCAGGAGCCATCCTTCGGATGTTTCGATCGGAATCGGACCCGGGCCGATTTTTGTGCTTTGCCAGGAACCGCGCGGAGACATCACATGACGATGCGCCCCCCAATACTTCATGTCAGGGCTTTCACTGAAGAATATGTCCCCGAACGGGGTGTGGCCATTGTCACTCGGACGGCTCAGCATGGCGAACCTGCCGTTGATTTTCCGGGGAAACATCACGCCATTGCGGTTGAATGGCAGGAAAGCGTTTTCGATCTGGTGGAATGTCACGAAATCCCTCGTCCAGGCCATGCCAATGGTGGGGCCGTGGTATCCGTTGCACCAGGTCACATAATACCGATCTTCCAGAAAGCAGACGCGCGGATCGTATGCGTAATCGAATTTGCCGATCTCCGCATCCTCGCATTGCATGTGGATGGGCTGGGGATTGATGTCCCATTTCACGGCGTCTTTTGAAAAACCGGCATGGATCCGCATGAACCGGCCGGTGTTGTCACAGCGGAACACCCCTGCGTAGCCATCTCCGAAAGGGACAACTGCGCTGTTGAAGATGCTGTTGGAATCGGCCAGCTGATCGCGTTTGATGATGGGGTTCCCGCTGTAGCGCCACATGACGTTCCTGTCGCCTGCGGGCCGTTCTTCCCAGGGGATGTTCGGCAGATCGGGTCCAAGGATGGTATTCATGGGAGGCTCCTTTCAATCTCAAGTTCCCGGTATCACGAATGGACGACAGCGCACGTTGCAGCAGCACGGACGAGTCGGCTTCACTTATGCGAAGTGCACACGATACGTCTGAATCTCGAGAGGCTTGACCACGATGTTCAGGGAATTCCCCTCGAACGGCAGGAATGATTCGTTGACTTCCATCAGATTGCACGCCTGTACACATGCAAGCCGACGAAGGAAGGTGAGTGTCGCGGGCCCGCGGCGGTTTTCAGACTCATACAGCCGGACGATGAAACCGTCTCCATCCTCCGCCTGCTTGACACATTCCACCAGAACATTTTTCCGGTCGCTGGAGACCCATGAGGCCGATGTGCGTTCCCTTTCCGCAGATGCAGGAGATTTCGCCATCGAAACCGCAACGGTCTCCACACCGGAGACATCGCCTTTCGACTCCGAGACCACTGCCTTCAGCGGTGCGTTCAGGGAGGCCGCCATCGGCAGGGTACCGGCATCACGCCAGCTTCCCTCATGCGGATACAGGGAGTAGGTGAATTCATGTGCGCCGCGGTCGGTCGTCGGGTTCGGTTGAATGCCGGATTTGATGAGCGTCAGGCGAATGGTGCCGTCCTTGATGTCATGGCCGTATTTGCAATCGTTCAAGAGACTGACGCCATAATCGGCCTCGGAAAGGTCCGCCCAGCGGTGCCCGCAGACTTCAAAGCGCGCGTAATCCCAGGAGGTGTTCCAATGCGTCGGACGTTCGACATGACCATATTGAATTTCATATGTTGCTTTGTCCGCGTTGATATCCACAGGGAAAGCCACCTTCAGCAGTACCTGGGACAGCTGCCAGTCCACGCGGGTTTCAAAATCAATACGCGGAATGTCCCGGTACAAACGGATATCCTGCTCGATGACACAGTTCATGAACTTCCGGCGCAGGCGCAGCGTACCGCGGATCGGTCCGGCTTCGGTGACCTCGATGCCATCAAGCTGGTCGACATGCCAGAACTTTTCCGTATAGAACATGTCGATATCCCAATTGTCATAATTCTTCGGACGATCTTCGAACGCCACGAGCACATTGCCCTTTTCTCCTGGTTTCAGCACTTCCCGTTTCGCGTATTTGTCATGGATGGAAGAGAATTGTCCCTGTTCATCCAGCGCAATCCGGAAGAAGCTGTTTTCCAGCAGGTCCGTCGTGACAATCCAGGCATCGTCTCCGCAACAACCGCTTGTGTCATCACAGCCTGCTCCCCCGTCCGCATCCAGACCGCAATCCGTGCATGCCTGCTCCGGCATTTCCCCAAGCTGATAAGAGCGGTATCCCCTTGCGGGAACTCCAGGAGCGAAAAACAGGACTCTCTCCCCTTCTTCCGCCATGATCCGCTGACCTTCCCGCCAGATTCCTTCAGCCAGGATGGCCGGGCGTGTCAAGCCGGCAGGCACATCGCCAATGACCAGATCATCCCGTTCAAACCCTTGCGTGTTGACAGCCAGCAGTGTCGGACAGGCGGACACAGTCCCCTTCGCGAGAAGTTCCAGTGCATCTGATGCAAGCACACGTCCATCCGCCAGAATCATTTCGTATTCTTCCCGGCAGACTTCGTACACGTCCGGGATGGAAGACCCGGGCAAAATATCATGGAACTGGTTCAGCAGGATGATCTTCCACGCCGCATCGATGCGATCTTTCGGGTAGGCATCCCCCACCAGACCCGCGAGTACGGACAGGAATTCGACTTCCGCCCAGAGAATTTCATTCTTGCGGTTGTAGCGCTTGTTGCTGGCCATGGAGGTGTATGTCCCCCGATGGTATTCCAGATACAGCTCTCCGACCCATTTGGGCAGACGCGGATTGTTTTTCAGCTTCCGCTCAAGTCGTTCAAAGAAATCGAGCGAAGTGCCCATCCGCACCCTGGGCATCCCGGGAATGCCCTTTGCGAGGCGTCTGGCACTTTCGAGCATGCCACGGGTGGGTCCTCCGCCCCCGTCACCATGGCCGAAGGAAATCATCACGTCATTCGTCAGGTCTTTTTGCTGGAATCGGGTCCAGGCACCTTTCACGGAGGCTGGATCGGTATTGCCGTTGTACGTGGTGAAATGCTTCTCAGGCATGTCCGTGGTGGTGATGAAATACGTCAGGATTTCCGTTCCATCCATGCCGCGCCAGTTGAAAACATCGTAAGGCAGCTTGTTGAACTGGTTCCAGGCGATTTTCGTGGTCATGAAATAATCGATTCCGGACTTTTTGAGAATCTGAGGAAGCGCGGCACTGTAGCCGAACACATCCGGCAGCCAGAGGATTTTATTGTCCACGCCGAAGGTGTCCCGGAAGAAGGCTTTGCCATGCAGCAGCTGTCGCACCAGGGATTCGCCGGAGGTGACGTTGCAGTCCGCCTCCAGCCACATGCCGCCTTCGGCTTCCCAACGGCCTTCCGCCACACGCGTCTTGATGCGTTCGAGCAGTTCGGGGTGGGACTGGCGGAGAAATTCGTACAGCTGGGGCTGACTCGACATGAATGCATATTCGGGGTATTGGTCCATCAGATCGAGGACGGTGGAAAAACTTCGAACGACTTTTTCCCGCGTCTGCGCCACAGTCCAAAGCCAGGCCACATCGATGTGCGTGTGACCGACACAGGTGGCTGTCACGGCATCGGCAGCGCTGACGTTCCCGCACAGATTCCCGTACAGTTCGGTCTCCAGCAGCGAAAGCGCCTCCCTGACGGAAGTCTGGAACGCTTCGCTTTTCACATCGCGCCAATCCAGCTGGTTCACCGCATCGTTCAGGACCTTCAGCACCGCATGTTTCGAGGGCGATTCATCGGAAAGGAGCGGCAGGGAATCGACCGGTACGCTGAGATCATACGTCAGTTTTTCCACATCACGGTCGATCACGGCAAGGTCGATGGAAAGCCGTTGCTTTTCTCCCTTTGCCACGGCGCGTCCGCCATAGGCATGCATGTCGAGTCGATAGACAGTCCCTGCAACGGCTGACTCGGCCAGCAGCACCTCCATGTGATTCGTGTCAAGTCCCTGTTTGACATGCCCGTCCACATGCACGATGAACTGGGCATTTGTGGCATCCCAGCCGGACCAGTCGATCGGTGAAGTTCCCACGCACAGACAGACCGGTTTCCCCGCCATCTCCTGCGGCACCGTCACATCAAACCGGAACCAGGCATGCTGTTCAAAGCCGCCCCACAGATCCTGCCGGTTGAATTCCCGCCAGCTTCCGGGGGCAGCGTCCACTGCCTGAATGTCCGAATATTGTCCATCCCGCACCTGTATCCCGGTGACAGGCGTGCTTTCAACATAAATAAGCTTGCGGAGATCATCCGCTGCTTTTTTGACCCGCTCGCGAAGGTATTGCACGTTGATGCCCTTTCAGTGCGCCATGGCGCATGGAGTTTCTGTCAGCCTTCAGGGTTTGGTTTTTCCGGGCGGAGCGGTCGTGGGGCGAACCACAAGTTCCACGGGATGGATGTCATGCACGCAGTTCTTCTCTTTCCCGGTGATTCGGCCATATAGGATCTCTGCGGCCTTCCGGCCGATTCCGTACGGGTCCTGCCTCACGGTGGTGATGCTGACCTTGAACTGGCGGAGCAGCGACAGATCATCGAAGCCGGTGAGGGAGAAGTCTCCCGGTATGGTCTTCCCGGAGTTCCGTGCCGCCACATACAGAAACAGGGCGGTCAGGTCATTCTCCGCCGCAATGGCGGTGACGCCTGTCGAAAGCAGATGGAGCAGTTTTTTTTCCACAAGGTCCAGATGATCGATGTCCACGGTGTTGCGGAACTCGTCATAGGTGAAGCACATGGTATGATTTTCCTGCAGCGGGATGCTGTTCTTCACGAGTGTCCGGCAGTATGACAGGTACCGATCCCGGACGGAGGTAGCGCGAGAGATGGGTTCAATGGCGAAAAAACCGATTTTCCGGTGTCCGAAGTCTATCAGGTGCTGCACGGCCATCTCCATGCCGCCCCGGTTGTCGGAGGTGACGCTGCTGATGTCGATGCCGTCATAATATTTGTCGATGGTTACGATTGGTATGCCGTTGTAGAGCATGGTGGCCAGGATCTCTTCGTTTTCGATTGTGGAGCCGGGGTCGTAAATGACACCATCGATCCTTTCACTCACCAGTTGGCTCAGTACTTCTCTTTCGGTCAGCTCACCGGAGCATCGAATGCTCAGAAAGCAACGGTGACTCTCCAGAAAATCGGATGCGCCACGCACGTATTCCAGCACCCAGCCTTCCGCAGATTTGAAGGGAAAAACCATGGCGACCATCAGTCCGGCGGTGGATTCATTGCGCTCCGAGGCAGGAGAAACGATGCTTCCGACCCCGCGTCTGCGGCTGATCAGGCCTTCCCGTTCCAGCTCTTCCATAGCCCGCTTTGACGTGATTCGACTTACCTTGTAAAGATCAGCCAGTTCCAGTTCGGTTGGAAGTG
>JAIFNI010000202.1 GCA_020047785.1 Clostridia bacterium | reverse complement strand
ACTTGGTTGGAGACGGCCTGGGAAGATAAGTCGTTGCCGGAATTTATATCAAGGTCCTGAGCTCATCGCTCAGGACCTTGTTTGTCGTGCTGATTCATGTCAGAAAAGATTGTCATGGCTCGAAGTGCATGACCTCGCCCGTTTCTGCGGATTGGAAGGCTGCTTCCATCAGGCGCAGCACGCGAAGTGCCTGAATCCCGGTGACGAGTTGTTCCGCTTTCCCTTCGATGGTGTCCGCCAGATTGCCGTAAAGCTCATTGTTGTCGAACTGGACGTCGGGCAGCGTGTACTCCGTGATGGAACCGGTATCGCGCGGCGCCATCGTCTTTGTGAGACCGGCGCCGGCGAGGATGGGCAGTGCGTCGCTGTCTTCCCATGTTTTCAGACGGGACAGCTTGCCGAAGCAGGACCAGTCATGAATCACGGCGGTCCCTTCCCTGCCGGCGATGTACCAGAGCGGCAGGCTGATGAAGTTGCAGGTGCTGACCTCCACGGTGGCTGTCAGCCCGCTTTCGAAGACCATCTGCATTTTGAATCCGTCGTCCACTTCATTGTTTGTGACATGGGTCATGGTGCAGAAGACACGGGTAATCTTCTCTGGAATCATGTCCAACAGCCGGTCCAGGAGATGGACGCCCCAGTCGAGCATCATGCCGCCGCCGTAAGCCTTCTTGCCGCGCCAGTCTCCCGGAATGCCGCGGGAACCCTGGACGCGGCTTTCGATGTTGAAGACCGGGCCGACAAGTTCTTCGTCATAGATCCGTCGGATGATGCGGAAATCGCGATCCCAGCGCCGGTTCTGTCTGGGGTAGAAGACCTTCCCCGTTTCTGCGGAAACCTGCAGAATCGCTTCGAGTTCCTCACTCGTCGAGGTTACCGGCTTTTCGCACAGGACGTGTTTGCCGGCGCGCATGGCGGCAATGGCCTGGTCCCGATGCAGGTGATTGGGTGTGGCGATGAGGACAATGTCCACCGTCGCATCGGCCAGGATGGATTCGTAGCTGTCATAGAGCGGGTACCCCATGCCTGCGGCCCATTTCATCCGGTGTGGATCGATGTCGTAGACCCCAGCCAGAGTCAGGCGACTGCCGACATCCGTATCCAGTGACTGTATCCTGCCGGCTTCCGCATTTCCGTCCTTTGACGAAACAGCACCCCAGACGGCGATCCCGCTTCCTGTTGCGATGGCGATGGCGTGTCCGCTTCCCATGCCACCGCAGCCCACAATTGCAATTCGCTTGCTCATCGTTGATTTCTCCTGTGGAAATAAGATTGTTTCTTCGTATACAATACCACAAATCGACGATATCACGCTTCCTTTCCTGGAGTTCCCCGGCGGATGTGCTTGCTTTTTCCGCGAACCAGGACCATATACAGGAGGAACGGCACCGGGCAGGTGGTCAGACCCCACATGGCCCAGAACCAGTAATACCGGACACCCTGCTTCCGCCCGTCGAAAAAGAGGAAAACCCCTTGTGCGACAACGAGGAGAAGGGTGAGAAGCAATTGCCATAGCTTCAAATCAAAGTTGCCATCGGTCAGGACAGTCACATTCAAGCCTGTATCCGCCGAGAGATTCATGAGTGATCCACCTCCCTGTTCCGGTATGGATGGAAAGCAAGAAAAGCCGCAAGACCGATCATCAGGCCTATTCCCTGGAACAACCCGAACACAGGGAGGGAGGCGGTCAGCAATACTACCTCCAGACTGAGGAGCAGCAATGCTGATCCGAGGAACAGCAGGGTTTCCAGCAGGAGTCTCCGACGCCGGCGCCGGCCTGCTTCCGCCGCCATGGCTTTGAACCGCCCGCCCGGAGGCATCAGAGCGGGGAGGATTCCTTCCGGATCCGTCGCTTTTCTGAGTTTGTTCATGATTTCTTCCTCGCCGAGGCAAGGGATGGCCGCCGGATCTGCCGGTACCTTACGCATGTTGCATCAGCCCCTTTCTGAGTTTTCCAAGTCCGTAATGGATTTTCGATTTCACGGTTCCTTCCGGAATTCCAAGCATGCGGGCAACCATCTTGTTCGTGCAGCCGTGCACATAACGCATCATAACGGCAAAACGGACGTCCTGTGGGAGCAGGGCGAGTTGTTCCTTCAAGTCAAGGGATTCGCCTACTGCCATGTCTTCGCTGCCGGTGCTTTCCCGGGCTGGTATTCCTGTGGCTCTCCCGGAAAGACTGCTGACCGGCAGGCCGCACTCCGGCACTTCCTCGAGCGACGATTCACGCCGTCGTTTCTTCAGTTGATCCAGAAACAGGTTTCTGGCGATCGCACATAACCAGGTATGGAGATCCGCTTTTTCCGGATGATAGGTGTCGAGTTTTGTCATGCCGCGGATCAATGCTTCCTGAACCAGATCGGAAATGTCGGATTCCGGGGCGCCAAGGGTGGAAAGATGGCGGAACACAACCGGCCAGGCCTCCTCCATCAGGAGGGCCATGGCAGCTTCATCGCCATTCCGGGCCGACTCGATTTTCCGGTGTTTTTCCTTCAGCATGATGGTTCCTTTCATGTCCTGTCCTTTCTGATACGATTGAACGGTGCGGATCGTTCAAAAGCATATCATTTCCGTGACGATTCCGCCTCAATCCCCTGCCACAGGCCAATTATGGTATAATTGAGATGAACCTCTGGCCATCACCTGATTCTTGTTGAAGAAACAGGTACGAGAAAGGACGTAACACATGAAACGCCGGATACTCATTGTGGAAGATGAACGAAATATTGTGGACATTCTGCGGTTCAACCTCCAAAAGGAAGGCTTTGATACATTGGAAGCTTACGACGGTCTCGCCGGCGTTGAGATGTTCGAAAAGGAAAAACCGGACCTGATTCTTCTGGATCTGATGCTGCCGGAACTCGATGGCTTCACCGTCTGCCGCCGCATCCGCCAGACATCCCAGGTTCCGATTCTCATGCTCACCGCCCGCGAGGAGGAAGTGGACAAGGTCCTCGGTCTTGAACTCGGCGCGGATGACTACATCACGAAACCGTTCAGCCCCAGGGAACTGATGGCGCGAGTGAAAGCGAATCTGCGTCGCACGACGGAAGAACAGGAGAAAAAAACTGGAACGCCTCCCCTGAAAGCGGGAGATCTCGAAGTGGATTCCATCCAGTATGAAGTGCGCCGCGATGGCCAGGTTCTTGAGCTGACCCTGCGGGAATTTGAACTTGTCCGATTCCTCGTGCAGCAGAAGGGTCAGGTCTTCACCAGGGAAAACCTGCTGGAAAAGGTCTGGGGATACGAATATTACGGGGATGTCCGTACTGTGGATGTCACGGTGCGCCGTTTGCGTGAAAAGCTGGAGCACGAACCGAGCCACCCCGAGTATATCCTGACCCGCCGCGGCGTCGGGTATTACTTCAATCCGAACCTGTAGGCCGCCGATGGAACAACCGAAGCTTGCTTCTCGTCTCCTGTCCATGAACGCAGGCAGTCCCGGTGGCCGCGCGATGTTTTTCCGCACCATTCAGTGGCGGCTGATTTTCATTCTTTTCCTTATCACTTTTGTCCTGATGACAGTCATCTGGGTTTTCATGACCTACCGGGTGGAACGAAGTTTTTTCTATGAAACCTTTCAGGGACAGATAGCCCGCAATTACGACAGTCTGGGTATCCTGGAAACGGACACCGCAGCGAAGCTCAGAGAACGCCTTTCGACCGATCCGGTCATAACAGGGCTGATTTCGGGTGAAGACAAGAGCTTCACGATGATTGACAAGGAGAAGGGTGTCATCCTCTATTCCTCGGACCCTGTCTATCAGGATGCCGAACTGCAGGACCAGTTTCTGCCAGCCATCATCAGGTCCGTCAATCTCATTTCTGTGATGGAAGGGAAATCGGAAGGAATCAATCCGACGCATACCAGAACACGGATTGCCGGTCTTGGCGATTTCTACGACTATGTTCGATATCAGCCCCTGCAGGATCAGAATGTGATCCTGTTTTTCAAATACAGCCGGGAACAAGCGCTGAATGTGCTGAACGACTTCAATGGCATGATTCTTTTCAGCATTGTCATTGCCCTGGTTGCCGCGCTGGGGATCGGCCTCGCGATGTCCCGCACCATCACCCGGCCTATCACAGACATCATGCACAAGGCTGAAAGCATAACCGCCGGTGAATTCGGGCAACTCCTCGAAGTGCGATCCATGGATGAAATCGGTAAACTGACCTCCACCTTCAACTTCATGTCAACCCGTCTGAAAAGCATGCTGACAGAGATAGCCGCGGAGAAGAGCAAGGTGGAAACCGTCATCAATCATATGACGGACGGCGTTCTCGCATTCGACAGGAACGGATTGGCCATACACGTCAACCATTCCGCGGCAAGCCTTCTGGGCCCGCTGACCGAAAGACGATCTCCTTCCGGCGGAACAAGAGGGAACCGGCTCTCCGTCAAAAGAGAACGCTTTTCGGACAAGCCACTCCGTTTTGACGAGTTGATGCCTGCGCTTGGCATTGCGACCACACTCGCATTTTTCCTTCGCCCGGAGGATGTACTGCCGAAACCCGTCACGGTTCCTCTGGCGGACCGGTTTCTTCGTCTGCAGTTCGCGACCTTCAGCGATGAAGAAGGCCGTCGCGGCGGTGTCATCATTGTATTGCAGGACATTACGGAGGAGCACCGCCTGGAGAACATGCGCCGAGAATTCGTGGCAAATGTGTCGCATGAACTTCGAACGCCGCTCACATCGGTGAAGAGCTACACGGAAACATTGCTCGATGGTGCCATGGAGGATCGGGAAACCACAGTCCGCTTCCTGAAAGTCATCAATGATGAAACAGATCGCATGGTCCGTCTCGTGAAGGATCTGCTCCTTCTTTCCCAGCATGACAGCGGAATGAAGCTTACGCTTTCGCCTGTAGATCCTGAAGAGCTTGTGCGTGTTTGCCTGGAACGGCTGCGACACGCTGCGGACGAAAAGAATCAGTGCTTGACCATGCAGCGTGCAGATGATCTGCCGTCACCGCTGATCGTCCAGGGGGACCGGGATCGGTTGGAGCAGCTTTTCCTCAACATCGTCGGAAATGCCGTGAAATACACACCTGCCGGAGGAACCGTGCGTGTGGAGCTTGCTTTGCGGAACAGCCAGTTGGCCATTCTTGTGCATGACACTGGCATTGGAATTCCGGAACAGGATCTGGAACGAATCTTCGAGCGATTTTACCGCGTTGACAAAGCCCGCTCCAGACAAATGGGCGGAACCGGTCTCGGGCTGGCCATTGCCAAGGAAATTGCCATGATGCATGGTGGTGACATCCGGGCACAGTCCCGCATGAATGAAGGCTCCGTGATTACGATCACCCTGCCGCTCTCCCCCTCAGGCGACCAGGCGTCGGGATGACAATTTGGCAAACGGATGTCGTGCGGCAAAAGACTGATAATGCCCATCGAAGATTGGGCATGGTAGACCGAATGAGCTTTTCAAAGTCAAGGGTCAACAAGACGTAAATCGGCTGTAATACTTCTGTAACAGGATTTGGGTTATAATCATATTGTATCGATCTATGCCGTGTGCCTGGTTCGAAAGAGTCTTCGGATAAAAATCCGGGACGATGTTGGGAGAACACCATGAAGAAGCGGTTTGTATTCCTGCTGGTTCTGTTGCTGGTCGTGATGGGCAGCACTTTGACAGCGCTCGCGGAGAATACTGAAACACCCCTTGGGGGTGTCATTTCGGAGAAAATTGTCACCTCGGAAAAAAATATTCCTCCGGAGAAGATTATCCCTTCGGATATCACCTCGCCGGGCGGGATCGATTACTTCGCGGATAAATTTGCTGATCTCTTCTTCGATCAGGACAAGGCATCAGAACAGAATTTCCTGATTTCCGTCGCGGCCAACCGGGATCTCAAAGCCAATGATCCGCTCCGATTCATCCTCAACGGAAGCGTGCGTCTGGATTCGGATATTGAGAAGGAAGCAGATGACACGGTGATTGTCCTTCTTTATATCAAGCGGGATGGGAAGTTCGTACCGCTGAACACGGTCGATGCCAAAATCAACAAGGACACGAATCTGGTTGAAACCCCCTTGCTGCTGTACGCGAAGGTGAAATTGGACAATCTCGGCAATGACAAGGTCAATGAACTTCGCGTCATCGCATTCTGTAAATCCCAGCTCAAGGGGAAACTGGAAATGGATAAAAATGTTCAGATCACCGACATGAAAGTAGTCGCGAGAACCTACACGGTGATGGATCGTGTCCGGATCGGTTTTTCAGAAGTAACCAGCATATTCCAGAATTTGAAATAGGCGGCCACCACATGAGGGAGGCCAGACTCAGGGAGAAAACAAAAACAGTGGTGCTGGTATGCCTTGTGCTCACCAGCCTGCTGCAGGTGGGGATCCACTGGAGCCGTCAGCTCCAGGGGAACCCCTTTCGTTTTTTATCCGGATTGTTTCAGACCGATACCGGGGAAACCATCGTGGATGAAAGGCTTCTGAAAGACGAAAAAATTGACTATATTTCTCCAAATCGCATTGTGGTTTCCGATGAAAGGTCGGGTCGCTGGGCTTTGGCCCTTGAAGGGGAAACTTGGCGCACGGCTTGGCAGGACCTGAAAACGCAGTATTTGCCATTGCTGGTGACAGAGAAGTGGGACAAGCAACTTTTACGGACTACCTGGGAACAGGTGATTGTCGGAAACCGGACCGTTCTTTTTGAATTTAATCGGCCAATTCCGGCGGATCTGCTTCCATGGCTGACCGGAACCAATGTGATGCGGCTTGCCATTCCGATTGCGGCGACATTCCCGGATATCGAAAAGATCGCCGTGGTGCCGAAGGGAAGTGTCAACGACAATCTGAATACGCTGTATGTTCTTTCTTCCGATGGCGTGTACCGGTTTACACTCGAACGGCCGGAAAGGGCATTACAGAAAAATTGGTACCTGATGGATCTGGCCGCTTTGGATCAGGAAGGCAACCAGCTGCTGTCGCTCATGGGAGAGACATATCAACTGGAGTCGGCACTTCAGGACCTGCTCATCTCAAATGAGGATTCCGGACTTTTGGACATGCCGGTCTACGAGGCTTCCTTGCCGGGCGCAATTCCATCTGTATTTACGACGGACAACCTGCAGTCTCTGCAGGAGAGCATCCTGCTCAATCGGAAGGACAGCCTTTTGACACGGTTGGACGGTGAAACTGGTGTCGTGACTTTTTCAGACTGGGAAAACACGTATCGGGTCGATTCGTCTGCAAATCTGGCATACCGATACCTGCTTGGAGCCGGAACAAAAGGGACATCCATGCAGGCGGCTTTCATTCAGGCAGTTGCTTTTTTGGAAAAACGCCGCAGCAAGCTGGGGAACACGGACCTGGTGCTTTATGATGTCTCGGCGCAGGGAAGTAGTGTCCAGACAGGTCTGATTGAGCCGCAGAATCTCCGCCCGATTTCCGGGTTTTCCGCGGTACTCCCAGTTCCTTCGACTGTACTTGCCCAAACGAAGATATCCGGTGAAGAAATATCCGGGAATATCACCACCGGGAGCGGAAGAACGTCTTCTGCGGTGTCGTCAAAGTACGCGCTGTCTTTTACATTCACGTTTGCCTATCGGATTGATGGATACACGGTACTGATGCAGGATGAGGCAACCGGGAGTACAATTCCGCCCATTTCCGTAACCGCCATTGCAGACCGTGTGGTTGCCTGCAATTGGAGTATTCGAACCTTCACACCGGTAGCCCGGAACAGCTGGAGCTTTTTTTTCCCCTCCTTCTACACCCAGGCGCTCGAACGCTTTCCCTTTCTTGAGGAACAGGGCAAGGGTTTGTCCGGGCTTCGGAACGGATATCTGCTGCCCGAGATGCGGACAGGCATTGATCTGTTCCCGCAGTGGTTTCTTGAATCCGATCATCTGACATATGTGCTTCCCATGCAGCAAGGGGGAGAATGATATGGATTGGGTCAAGACAAAGACGATTTTCATCCTGCTTCTGCTGGCGTTGAATCTGTTCCTTGCCGGGTCGCTGCTGTATGGTTCTCAATCCGGGACGATTGCCAGCAATTATGATGCATACGCCGACAAGATTCTTGAAGACCGGGGTATCGGAGTTCCTGTGAAATGGCCGGATGGACCCGCGCAGGCGGGCATGCTTCGGTTCGAAAGCCTGCCAGATGTTGATATAATCCTGAATTGGCTGATGCCTGAGGCTGATATTGTCCTGAATGGTCAAGCGGAAGGGTTTCGTCAATACAAATCCGGCAGCAGAATTCTGACAATCACCCTGGCGACAGACTCGGGGAGTACCATGCTGCGCTACGAAGATGTTTCGGCCGGATACAAACTGGATGTGTCTGTACCAAAGCGCCGTGAGCGGGAGATCCAGTCCCTGTTGAAATCGCTCGGTCTCAGCCGATACGGGCTTGTTCCTGATCGGGTGAAGGAAGCAGATGGGGAAATCACACTCTCCTATATCCAGCCATATGACGCGGGCTATATCTTTGACAACCAGGTCACCCTTGTCCTGAAGCACGACGGTCTTGCGGAAATGACCATTTCCCTCCATCCCGAACTGCAGGAGATTGCACCTTCCGGCGGTGGAGTCGGAGATATTCTTACCGCACAGCAGGCACTCATCCTTTCTCCGCTGCGTGGTCCGCTGCAAATCAGGGAAATAAAGTTCGGATGGGGACAGGAAAATCATGGAGAACTCTATTTCAGTCCTGTTTGGCGGATAGCGACGGAGAATGAACAGGTATATTGGCTCAATGCCTATACCGGTGTTCAGCGGTATCGATGAGCGGCAGGTTTCATCCCGCCGATTCTTCATGGTATAATGGAACGCAAGTCCTGCAATGGCGGGTGATTCAAAGCGTTCAAAAAACAGAAGGCAGGTGGATTCTTGGACAAGCTCATCATTCGCGGTCAGACGCCCCTGAAAGGCGAAGTGACTGTCAGCGGCGCAAAGAATGCCGCATTGGGTGTGCTGCCCGCAGCCCTGCTGATCCGGGGTGTCTGCACCTTGGAGAATGTACCGGACATCCTGGACATCGACCGGATGAAACAAATCATGGGCACGCTTGGAGCCCTCTTTGTATCGGTTGACCGTGACACGCTCCAAGTGGATACGACCGGCGTATCCGCTTTTCTTTCCACCGGAGACGACATGCACCGGCTCCGGGCTTCTTATTATCTGATGGGTGCCCTGCTTGGCCGGTTCCATGAAGCAGTGATCACGTTTCCGGGAGGTTGCGATTTCGGAAACCGTCCCATTGATCTCCACATCAAGGGGTTTGAAGCGCTTGGCGCCTCAGTTTCAGTCGACCACGGGTGCATCCATCTGAAAGCGGACAAGCTTGTCGGAGCCCCCATATACCTGGATGTCGTCAGTGTGGGGGCCACCATCAACATCATGTTGGCGGCCGTCTATGCCGAAGGCGTCACAACCATTGAGAATGCGGCGAAAGAACCGCACATCGTGGACATCGCGACGTTCCTCAATGCGCTTGGTGCAGATGTGAAGGGAGCCGGCACGGATACCATCAAAATCCGCGGCGTGCGGGAACTGATCGGAGGCATCACCCACAGCATCATTCCGGATCAGATTGAAGCGGGCACCTTCATGGTTGCGGCTGCGGCTACACATGGCGACGTGCTGGTGAAGAATGTCATTCCGAAACACATGGAATCCCTGACAGCCAAGCTTCTTGAAATGAACGTGCCGGTGGAAGAGCTGGATGACAGCATCCACATCCATCCGGGAACAGGACCGTTGACAAAGGCCAATATCAAGACACTTCCTTATCCAGGATTTCCGACAGATCTGCAGCCGCCGGTTGCTGTTTTGCTGATGCAGGCGAAAGGTGTCTCCACCATTACGGAAGGCATTTGGGACAATCGGTTCAAATACCTGGAAGAATTGAGGAAAATGGGTGCCGATGTTCAGGTGAATGGCCGTACTGCCATGATCGATGGAGGAAAACCACTTTCCGGGTGTTCCATTCAGGCCCTCGATCTTCGTGCAGGTGCCGCCTGTGTGCTTGCGGGTCTTGTGGCGGAAGGAGAAACGGAAATCACAAACGTGCAATATATTGATCGTGGATATGAGAACCTTGTGGAAAAACTCCAGGCACTGGGAGCGGATATCCGCCGGGAAACAGGTTGTTTCCCCGAAAGCAGCCAATGATCAAACTAGTCAGTCTTTTCAGCGGTTCCAGCGGGAACTGCGTTTTTCTTTCCGACGGGACAACCCGTGTTTTGGTGGATGCCGGTCTTTCCGGAAAACGAATTGAATCTGCCCTCGCCGAGGTTGGAGAACGCCCTTCCGATTTGAGTGCCATTCTTGTCACCCATGAACACAGCGACCATACGATGGGCATCGGTGTCCTTGCACGCCGCTACAAGATGCCCATCCATGCCAGCAGCGGCACGTGGGAAGCACTCGGGAAGGTGCCGGGCAAACTGGCACCGGAACAGAAGTGCATCTTCACAACCGGGCAGCGCTTCCGGGTTGGAGACGTGGAGGTGGAACCGTTCGGCATTCCACATGATGCCGCTGAACCGGTTGGGTATTCTTTTTATCTGCAAGGCAGAAAAGTCACTGTGGCAACGGACCTAGGGCATATGAGCCGCTCTCTGCTTCGGAATCTGGAAGGCAGTGACCTGGTGCTTCTGGAATCCAACCACGATATCAGCATGTTGAAAATGGGTCGGTATCCCTGGCCGCTGAAACAGCGCATTCTGGGCGATCAGGGCCATCTTTGCAACGACATGGCGGGCAAGGTGGTGGCTCATCTGGTGCAGAATGGCACCAAGTGTGTCCTGCTTGGACATCTGAGCCAGGAGAACAATTTTCCGGAGCTGGCCTGGCAGACGGCAGCCAATGCGCTGGCAGAGAAGAACCTGATGCCGGGCGAAGGCTTTCATATGGAAGTGGCGCGCAGGGATCGGACCAGCAGCATTGTCTGGATGGATGGAGAACGGGTCTGGAGCGAAGCGGTCGGCTTTGCCGGGCTTCCCCCGGAGCAGATTGGATTGCCGGGACTGATGGGTTTGAATGGGGATTTGAACCAGTCCGGCATGGAAAACATGATAGGAAACACCCCATCTATCCTGAAAGTGGCCGAGGAGCCCTGATGCAGATTGAAGTGGTCGCGGTCGGAAAACTGAAGGAAAAATACTGGTCGGAGGCGCAGACGGAATACGTCAAGCGCCTTTCGCGTTTCGCCACAACTTCGGTGCGGGAAGTGGCAGAAGAAAAGCTGCCGGACAATGCTGCCCCCGCGATGGAGGAGCAGGGTCGCCAAAAGGAAGGAAACCGCCTTATGCAGGCGGTTTCCAAAGGGAGCATGATCATCGTGCTGGATTTGTCCGGAGAAGCTCCTGATTCAACAGGGTTGGCCGCGCGTTTTCGAGAATGGACCAACAATGGAAAAAGCTCCTTCACATTTGTCATCGGGGGGTCGACCGGTTTGTCGCGGGATGTTCTGAAGGCGGCGGAGTACCGGTTGTGCCTGTCAAAACTCACGTTTCCCCATCAGATGGCCCGTATCGTGCTGCTGGAGCAGATTTACAGGGCCATGAAAATCAATGGGAACGAGACGTATCATAAATGATTGGGTGCATAAGCGCCTCGTGTCATTTCATGCCAATCAGAATCAGGACCGATAACGCTCCGTCTCGAATTTCGGAATCACCGTTTGTACATCCGCATCTCATCCAATGCACCCAGCAAAGCGTCCACATTTTCCAGCGGAACCTCCATACCGATCTCAAGATTCAGGCCCAATCCGCCTTCGGGCAGGTAGAGTTTCTCCACCGTTTCACGGACATGGTCGCGCATATCCTTCTGGGTGCCGAAGGGGAAAAGCTGACGATCGAGATCCAGCATGATCGGAATTTTTCCCTTGCAGGTCTTTTGAAGACGCTCGATCCCATTCGCACGGAACTGTGGATTGATGATGTCCACACCGGCCTCCATGAGGTCCGGCATGATTTCGATGATGTCCCCGTCCGTATGCATGTAGACATGCTTGCCAGCCGCGTGGACAACATCATAAATGCGTTTGAAGGCGGGTTTCATGTATTTGCGCCATTTTTGCGCGCCAATTGCGAGACCTTGCTGCATGCCCAGATCATCGCCAAAGAAGCATAGGGGAGAGGCATTCGATTCGCATAAGATTTCCGTTTGTCTCACATTGTAGACACAGACCGTTTCTATCAACTGGTCCAGCTCCTCGCATTCTTCCGCGAAATCCATCATGGCCTCCTCGAAACCGCGCAGATCCAGCAGACGCAGGTACATGAACCCATGCGGAAGACCCATGTCCTTTTCCGGTGCCTTCAGGGTGAGGATGTCCTCCCGCCGGGGGATGGGATGCCCGGTCACATAAGACTCCATCCCTTCCTGCAGATTGCTCCAGACACATCCCCAGGGGTCGATGTGCTCGCCGGCATAATAGGATATCGGCATATGGATGGTCCCGTCTTCGAGGTTTTTCGGATCGAAAAAGGCAGGATATTTTCGGAGGATGTCCGTCATGGCTTTTCCGTGCAGCTTTCTGGCGGCCGGCAGAATGCCGGCGAAGACAGGAATCTCTTCCGGATGTTCGTATTTCAGGACCTTCAGAATGAGCGACTGTGTGTCTTGCATGGGATACCTCCGTCCAAATCAAAAAACTGACAGCTGTTTGCGTTCCTATTGCGGAAAGACGATGTCGCATTGGCCACCTTCCACTATAATAGACATGGGCGCATCGGATGTCATGTGAAATGATGCCTGATACAAAAACACAGACAAGATGAATTGTGCCTTCCGGAAGGAAGGCGGAACAGGGGGAGCCCGGCATGCGCAAATCTCCGGAGAGAGTTGTTCTCATGGATACGGAACTGCATATGCCCGGGCTGATGCTGTTGGGTCGGAACCACACGACGCGGGCGCAGAAGCCCCTGGATTTCCATGTCCATGAAGGGTGTCTGGAGATGGTCGTGATGATGAAAGGCCGGGAGCGATATTTCACGGAAGACCGGGAATACAGTCTTTCCGGCGGTGAGGTATTCCTTTCCGCACCGAATCAATCCCATGGCAACGGTCAGACGGAACAGGGCATTTCCGAGTTCATCTGGTTCCAGATTTGTCCATGCGCTCAGCCCGGCTTTCTTGGCCTTTCGCAGGAAAACGGAGAGGTGCTGGGAAAACGGCTGCAGATCGTTACCAGTGGGAAATGGTCGACCAACCAGGTCTGTACGGATTTGCTGGAAAGGGCCTTCCTTGCCTTTTCCGGGGGGCGGCCCGATGAGCGGTTTCTGGCTCAGGGATTGTTTCTGGCCGCACTGGAAGGCCTGTTGAACCAGGCGGAGGCACAATGCCGCGATTCCTCCTGTGAGACTGGCGACCAGGATCCAGTCGGGTTGGAGACCAGCGCAGATTTTCATGCGTTTGTGACCGATTACATCCAGACACATTTGTCGGATTCTTTGGAAATGCATACCTTATGCGGGCTGTGCCGACTTTCGGAGTCCGCTTTCAAGCGTCGGTTCAAGGAAGCAACGGGTCAGACTCCGCGGGAATACATCAATCACCGCAAGATTGAAAAGGCCAGAAGGATGCTGGAGGCGGGAACCGGGATCACCGAGACCGCCATGTCGCTTGGTTTTTCTGGGAGCGACTATTTCTCCGTGGTCTTCAAACGCCATACGGCCACCACGCCCTCTGAATACCGGAAAGCATTCGCAAGGGCATGATGGCCGTCAGTCCGCCATACAATCAATCAATCAATCGTCATTCACTCAACCAGTCAGTCGGCAAATCATTCAGAAAATCGGTCAATCATTCAACATACCGATCGGTCGGTCAGTCGGTCAGGCGTTTTCGATCATGGATTGCAGGCCTTCGATGATGCGTTCCCGGCGATCCGGAATCTCATAAGGTTCCAATGCCCAGAGAATCGCGCCGAGAACCGGAGGTGATGTGAGTTTCGCCATGGATATCACACGCTGCGGGTTCCATTCCTGCAAGAGTTCCAGCATGGTGTCGGCGGTTCTGGGATTTGACCCTTTCACGAAGACCGAACCGGCAAGGGTCAGTTCCAGCGGGAGTGGATTTTCCTTGGTGCCAAAATCCAGTCTGGTCAGCACGCCCTGCACGCTGCGCGCATATTCACGACCGGATCTGTCCAGGAGTTCCAAGGCGACTTCGTCGACCAGATCGGCAGCCTCAAAGACAAGTCGGCCGAATTCCATATAGTCGCATTTGCCTTCCGCGATGGCATGCATCAGTGTTTCCGGATAGTCGGCCGGGTCCGTGATGCCGACCGTGCGGAAGATCATGTCTTTCAACAGGGTGGCGGGCGCATCCTTGTACAGGTGATCGTATACGGCACGAATGGCCCGTACGGTCAGTTGACCGCCACCGCCCTCATCTCCGGTGTAATCGCCCAATCCGCCGACCTGAAGCATGTTTCCGTACCGGTCGATGCCCCCGATGGAAAACCCCGTTCCATTGATGGCACATACCCCATATCCGCTGGGACAACCAGCTTTCACCCCCAGAAACGAATCATTGCACAGGGTGAATTTCGGCAGGCCGATATCCCGCAGCATGCCGGATATGATGGCATGCTGACGTTTGGTGTCCACACCGGCCAAGCCGAGTACGGCATTCTCCACATCATCCGCAGTCAGTCCATTGCGGCAGAACAAGGCATCAAGATCCGCACGCAGACGATGTCTGAGGCCGGTAAAGCCATCCGGGAGCGATTCGTGGTTTGTCGGCCCGGAAATGAAGAAATCGACTGGACGGCCGCAGGTGTCGTACAAGGCATAATGGGTCTTGGTTCCTCCGCCGTCGACGCCCAGTACGACAGTGGGCCGGCAGGCGCAATCATTGTCGGCACAATTGCACATGTTCAGAACCTCCCTGCGAACTGCGGCAGATATTCCTTGTTTGCCTCGAGCATTTCATCCAGCATCGGCTTGGCACGGTTGTAATCCCCAATGAGGGGGTGAACCAGCAGGGCAGCGAGTGCAGCCGTGTAGTCCCCTTCCAGACCGGCCTTTGCCGCAAGTTTCTCGTAAGCCTTCACTGCCTGCACGAGGCCGATGATGTGCGGATTGTCGAAGTTCCGGAGCGGGAGCGGTGTGGCGCCGTCCTTGTTGATGAGGCATCTGGTCTCGACCACGTCGTTGAATGCAAGGAATGGGTAGGTTCCCTTGTTCATGACATCCACGACATGGATTTCATTTCTGTCATTCTCGATGGCATCGATGAGGGAAACAGCCGCTTCGGAGTATAAGGCCCCTCCTCGTTTGTTCAGGACATCGGGCTTGCTTTTCAGGGAAGTGTCCTGATAGAGTTCCAGGAGTTCCGCTTCAATGCCCTGGCAGATTTCACCGCGGGTCTGGGCGGCTTCCTTGCATTTTTTTACGGTTTCATCCCGAAAGTAGTAATAGTTCAGGTACCCGATCGGCAGACCCTTCATGACGGACATCAGTTCCGGCGAGTACGGCATGTCCGGAATATTCTTGAAACTGGCGGCTCCTTGTGGTTTGCTGAACAGATTCTGCAGGATTTCCACACCGTCCGCATAAATGCCGGTGAGCCAGCAGAGGTGGTTCAGTCCAACGAAGTCATAGTCGAATTCCTTTGTTCCTTCCGGCAGCCGTGTCTTCGCCTCACGGATGATGTTGATGGGTCCATTGCACAGCCCCATCATCTTCACGTTCGTGTGGTTGAGGATTGTTTCGGCGATGAGGCCCGAGGGATTTGAAAAATTGATGAGCCAGGCGTTTGGTGCCAGACGCTCCATGGTTCGAGCCACTTCCATGAGGACCGGGATGGTGCGGAGCGCCTTCATGAAGCCGCCGGCTCCGGTTGTCTCCTGGCCGAGATAATCATACTTGAGCGGGATTTTTTCATCCCGGATGCGGGCATCAAGCATGCCGACCCGAACCTGTCCGAGAACGTAATCCGCGCCTTCGATGGCCTCGG
This sequence comes from Clostridia bacterium, assembly GCA_020047785.1. Lineage (GTDB taxonomy): Bacteria > Bacillota > Clostridia > DSM-8532 > DSM-8532 > JAEWSN01. The sequence goes on along the minus strand of JAIFNI010000202.1, from coordinate 3,433 downwards.
CCAGATTCTCCGTGAGGATGATGGGCGCGGAGATACCCTTGTCATCCAGCATGCGGCGGCACAACGCGGCTACAATTTCCGTCTTTTCCCGGTTGATGTCCATGAAGAAGAGAGAACCGAGAGACAGGCTTTCCGTGCGCTGCAGGAACCCGTCGATCAGTTCGGGTGTATACGTGCTTCCTGCTCCGATGATGGCAACCTTCAACGATTTCATTTTTTCCCTTTCCGTCCCACCCCTTGCGGATCGGACCATGCGATCCTTGAAAAACAAACAGATAACCTGCGACCCCGGTATTGGGAGAATGGCCGGCGAAGGCGGCTGTGGGCATGACTGCGGGCATGGTTGCGGGTACACTGGCAATGAAAGAACTTTCCGGGTATGCCCATGTTAACAAATTTCCGGCTCGCAATCCTATCGGATCTTTGAATTTCCGACTGTATCTTATGAGATAATGGTGATAAAATGAATGAGTGTAAAAACACGACTATGATGAAAACCATTGAAAGTCCACTGTCGGAGGCATGTTGACATGAAACGATCCCTGAAACAATCTGCCTGGACATCAAGAAGCTTTCCTTTTTATGCCGAAACGGTGGAAGGTGTTCACGGGGAAAGCCGTGCGCTCCACTGGCACCGGGAGCTTGAAATTACACGCATCCGGCGCGGTGGAGGCAAGCATCTCGTCAATGGCCGTGAGTACGAGGCCAATGAAGGGGATATCTTCCTGATCGACAACGATGAGATCCACCTGTTGTTCGATGAACATGACAAGCTGCTTGTACAGGTCTTCCTGTTCGATCCGGCGCTTGTCTGCACACCGGGTGCGGATTTGTTCGATCAGGAATACCTGAGACCTTTCTCCGGTGAATCGGGAGGCTATTCGACCCGTTTGCCGGCTGACGGTCCGGGCATGGCGGAAATGCGCGGTTTGCTTGACGAGATGGAATGGGAGTATCAGTTCCGGGGAGCGGAGGGAGCTCTGCTTGTGAAGGGGCTGCTGCTGCAGTTTTTGGCGGCAGTTGTCCGAAATCACGGCCTGACGGAAAGATTCACAGCCGTTTCTGCTGGACCCGGCGGTAGACAGGAATTCCCGCGCAGTGGTACGGGTGAGTTGCGACCTGGCCCGGGTTTTGACAATGAGGTGGGGCTTGCCCATGAGGCGGGTTCAAGGGAATATGACGGGACAGGTAACGGAGCAGATGACGGGACAACAGCCGGCGGGCCGGAATCCGGCAGAAGCGCCGGCGGGTTACGTGGTGCAGGCGACAGGAATCGGGAGACAAGGCAGGGACAAAGCGCATTGCGGGGCGGCACCGGTACGAAGGAGCGTCAACGCAAGGCGACACGCGGCATCCGGATGGCGATGGAATATATGGAGGCCGAGTTTGCCCAACCGATTTCCCTTGCGAGTCTGACCGATATTGCCGGAATGAGCGTGTCTCATTTCTGCAGCACCTTCCGAAAACTCACAAACACCACGCCGAACGAGTTTTTGATTCGCTGCAGGCTGTCCACGGCAAAGGAAAAGCTCCGGAAATCGGAGGACAAGATCCTCGAGATTGCCCAGAGCTGCGGATTTGAAACTTTATCGAATTTCAACAGAGCTTTTCTGAACCATGTCGGAATGACGCCGGGAGAATACCGGAGGTCGTAGGATTGCACCCGGAATTACGGATTCGCATCGGCTGTCCCATCCTGGAGATATGATGTGAATGGAAATGGAGGTTCAAAATCATGGTAAAGATTACGATTGAAGAATTTGCGAAGAACTACATCAAAGAAAATCCCGGGGAGAAGTACAAGGAAATTGTCGAACTCCTCAAGGAAGCGCGGGAACGAAAAAAAAGCGGCGCTGCCTGTCCGACCTGCGGCAAGCCGATGTGGATGGCCGGCAGCGCCATCAGTGGAGAAGATGGCTGCTATTTTTGTCTGACAGGCGAAAAGGATTCTTCCGAGGATTATGAGATTGAATGAATCAGCTGACCATTCAGCCCCCCCCGCCGGGTGCCTTCGTCTGTGGAAGAAACCAGTAGAACAGGGGCAAGAGTTCAAATCATCTTGTTGTTTTTCCTGTAGTCCGACGGGGAGGTGCCGGTCTGCTGCCGAAAAAACCGGGAAAAGTAGAATTCATCGCCAAAGCCAGCTTCCGCCGCGATTGCCCGAATGGGCGCGTCGCTGGTCTGCAGGCGGATTTTCACGTTTTCCAGCAGGTTGTTCCGAATATGCTGGCGCAGCGTAATACCCATATCCCGTCGAAAGGCCCGCTCCAGAGCACCTTGAGGAAGGTTCATCCTTTCGGCCAGAGACGCTGCCGTAACGCCTGCCGGGTTTTCCGCGATCAGGCGGAGCAAGCGGCCATACCGGCTGCGTGCGGCATCCAGTCCGTTCTGCCGGGGTCCGGCCTGCACAAGAAATGCAGCGACCGCTTCCATCACCAGGGCCTTCAGCAGCAGCAGGGAGGAAGGTGTGGCTTCCTGCGCCATCCGGGCCATCGAGCGGATGCGCTCGACCGGCCATTCCATCTCCAGACAGCGGGCAAGCCCTTCGAAAAGATCCTCGTGCCCGTACAGACGCACGTTCGCATGCAGATAGAATTTCACGAGCTGGTTCTGACACCGGTAGTCGCAGGTCAGTCCGGCCGGGACCAGATAGACATGTCCGGCACGAAGCATCATCCGTTCCTGTCCGTATGCAATCGAACCTTCCCCATCCAAAATCCAGTACAGCCGATTGAAGGGAGATACAATCCTGTCATGGTGCCAGGATCCGTCTCCGGAAAAAAGGCTGCCCTCCAGAACCTTCAGGTTCAGATGATTGAAAATGTCCTTGAAATGCGTGTTTTCCATACAACCTCAGCAAAAATCCATGCTGATATGCATAGTACCATGTCCAGGTCTGTCAGTCCACGCCAAAGAAGACCAGTCCGGCATCAGTCTTCAGAACATGAAAGTGCCCGGAATCACTTCCGGGCACAAGGTTTCAGTCGGCATGAAAAATTCATTTCCAGGCTGTTATGCTGCGGATGACTGCCTCTGCCGTTTCCTGATCCGATATCCCCCCGATGTAACCGAAATGAATGCCTTCCGGCCGCAGTGTTTCGTAGACAAGCGGCAGTTCCGACTTGTCCACATACAGCACGTTGCCCTTGCCGGCTTTCTGGATGCGCCGGTAGACATCCACCCAGCGGGCGTAGCCTTCATTTCCGGCACCGAACACCCATTGGATGGCATTGAGTTCCGGAATGGCCAGCAGGTCATCCAGGTGGCGCAGTGCACCCGGTCCGTCGAGATGATAGACGGACTGGTCGTAGAATCGGCACTCCTGCCTGATGCCGGGCAGAAAGAATTCGCGGAACATGTCATTGGAAATCATGCAGGAAAAATCATTGGACGGAATGTAGAAACGACCGTCTCCGCACAGGCTGCCCATCCA
>JAIFNI010000240.1 GCA_020047785.1 Clostridia bacterium | reverse complement strand
GACGGTTCACCCTTTTCCTTCCCGTCATCTTTCCCGGACTTTCCCGGCTTTCCCTCTATTCCGGTCCTGTCCGCCTTTCCGGTCCTGTCCGTCTTGCCGGTCTTGTCCGCCTTGCCGGCCTTGTCCGCCTTGCCGCTCTTATCCGTCTTGCCGGTCATTTTCGCCTTGTCTTTCTTATCGAGATTCTTTGACACGACCTCCGCATCCAATGTGGCAGGCCCATCATCAGCAAGAAAGAATTGGGAGAGTTTTTCCGTGAACCCGGTGATTTCGACATATCCGCTGTTCATGACATCGTCAATCATGACCCGAAGGCAATCATTGTCCGCTGTTCATGACATCGTCAATCATGACCCGAAGGCAATCATTGGCTGACAGCAGGATGTCCACGCGGTCGGCCGTGAGGTGCATCTGGCCGGCGCGTACTTCACCGAAGACATTTTCCATGGCGTGGGAAAGGGAAACGATGCGCGTGAAGTCGAAGAATCCTGAAGACCCTTTGATGCTGTGCACCGCACGAAAGATATTGTTCACGCTGTTCATGTCGACTGCCTGAAGGTTGAGATTCAGCAATTCGGACTCCACGGTTTCGACATGAACTTTCGATTCTTCCACAAAACTCTGGATGAATTCTTCATCCTGCATCCAATCATCCTCCCTGCTGCTGTGCCCGTTCAGATCGCGGAAAGCTCCGAGGCAGTCGCGGTAAGCGCGCGGATTCCGATGGATGCTTCCAGTACGCTCTTGGCCGCATTCTGGGAACTGGTGGCGATGTCTCCCGTCCGTTCGGTGATGAGGCTGATCTTCTCCGCCGCACCGATGATGGCGTTCGATATGCTGCCGGAAACGGCGGACTGTTCGGAAACGGCTGCAGCAATGGTGTTCGTGATGCTCGACATTTCATCGATGACCAGCAGGATCGTTCCCATGGCGCTGACGGCATCGGACATGTTCTGCTGCATTGCTTCGATCTGCTGGCCGATTTCCTCTGTGGATTCCGCCGTCTGTCTTGCGAGCGCCTTCACTTCTCCGGCAACCACCGCGAACCCTTTTCCGGCCTCACCGGCTCCGGCAGCCTCTATCGCGGCATTCAGCGCGAGCATGTTGGTCTGGTCCGCAATGTCATTGATGACTTTCACGACCTTTCCGATCTGCTTGGAGGAAAGGTTCAGCTTTTCAATGATCTCATTGGTGCTCGTGGCCTTTGTCTCCGCATCGGCCGTGATGTTCTTGGAACGCCCGCAGTTCTGGCTGATTTCATTGAGGGAGATGTTGATTTCCTTCATGGCCAGCACCACGCTGTTCACCGACCCGGACACATCGGCGGCAAAATTCGAGACATTGTTGGTGCTTTTTGCGATCTGCCCGACAAGACTGTTCACCTCTTCCACCCCGGCGGATGTTTTGGCCGAAGCAGAGGCGATTTTTTTGATGATACCCTCGATCTCCCTGGATTTGGTGAACCGCTCGTCACTGAGTATCTTGACCTCGTCAAGCACCCGGTTGATTTCATCGTTTTTCGTGAGAAGTTCCCCGTTCTTCGCCTCAAAGTTCGTCTTTTCGAGGATCGCCTCGTGCCGGTTGTAATCCAGACAGTTGGTGATGCTGTTCAAGCCGTTCACGACCGCCTTCACCATTTCCCGGCAGGAATCGTACCCGCAGGCGGAACAGTTCAGATTTCTCTCCCTTTCGGTCATCTTGTTCATGGATGCGAAGACGGATTCTACCTGCGCCTCGGTTGGTTCCAGAAGTTCCGACAGACGTGCCTGGCTGTTGTATCTGCGTGTAAAGTCCTCCAGCAGAAGCGTTCTGTCGAAATATCGGTACAACCAGTCAATTTTCCGGACTACCAGCTTCCCGCCTTTGTCCGACAATTTTTCAGCCTTCAGCGTGTTGAGCGCCAGGTCGGCATCATCAATCTGGATCGCCTTCGTGGTACCCGTTCCGATATTGCAGCCGTGGGGACAGTTCAGAATGTCCACCAGCAGGGGGACGGGGCGGTTGAACCGTACCCGTTCGCTGTATTCGTCCAGGTAGGGATAGGCCTGTTCCTGCCCTTCGACCTGTCGGACCCAGGCTTTCGGGACCTTCTGCTCGACATTCTCCCGCAGCCCGCCGGGACGGCTGAAAACACAGCCCAGGCTGCAGCCGATGTCCTCGAAAGCTTGTTTGGGAAAAGCGGACAGGTTCACCTTGTTTGCAGCCAGATACTCCAGCATTTTTTTGAAGGTGACATTGTACTGAACCGTGTTTCCCGTGTTCGGATCCTGGATTTCAGCGGTCTTTGCCATGCAGGGGGAAAGGAAGGCGATATCCCCTGCTTCCTTCGCGTATTTCTTGAGATAAATCGCGGTGCACATCATCGGGCTGTGCACCGGGGCCAGCTTGCCGATGAGTTCCGTCTTGTACTTCTCGATGTAGCCGACGATGGCGGGGCAGGGCTGCGCAATGACGGAGGAAAGCGAACGTTCCCGAATCGCCTTCAGATAGGCCCAGGTCGTGATGTCGGCTCCGAACGACACATCATAGACCAGACCCGCGCCTCTTGACTTCAGATACCCGAACAGGTGCTCATACTGGGGAATGTCTACCCGTACCGCGGGGGCGGCGATGACGGATATTTTCTTCCCGCGCGAAAGGTCCTCGAAGAACCGCTGCGTGTCATCCTGATAATCCCGCGCATCATGGTCGCACACTTCAATGCATTTCCCGCAAAGGATGCAGTTCTCCGGAACCGTTCTCACCTTGCTTTCGCCATTGACCGAATACGCCACATTGGCTGCCAGCGCCAGGCAGTTGCGTATGCATTTGTTGCAGCCCACACATTTTTCTTCCTTGACGATCATCACTTCCGTCATTCGCTTCTCCTCTTTGTTCTCATGAGTTCCGGCGACTTACATCTTGAACTGCACGACCAGTTCCTCCAGTTTTTTTGCCACATCCAGCAGTGCCTTTGCGGATAGATTGGTTTCATCCGAACCGGCTGTCACATCCCGGAATGCGATGGCGATTTCCTGGGTGTTCTGGGAAACATCTCCGGCTCCCCTTGAAATCTCATAGGTGGTCTGGGTGATTTTCTTGATTTTTTCCACTGCCCTGTCCGTGTTCTGAAAAACTTCTCTGGACGCCAACGAGAGGTTCTGTGCGGATCTTGCGATCTCGTCGACCCCCTTGGAGGCTTGTGTCAGGCTGTGTGCGGCATTGCTGGAATTGGTGGCGATGTCTCCGATCTCCTTCGTGATGTGGTTTGATTTTTCAGCAGCCTTGATGACGGAATTGGAAATCTGACCGGTGATAGCTGTCTGTTCCGTGACGGCGGCGGCAATGGTCCCGGTGATGGACATGATTTCCTTGATGACCTCGGTGATGGTTCCGACCGCCTTGACCGCACCGGACATGTTTTCCTGCATCGTGTCGATTTGTTCGCCGATTTCCTCGGTTGCCTCGGCGGTCTGCTTGGCCAGTTCCTTCACTTCATTCGCAACCACGGCAAACCCTTTGCCCGCCTCACCCGCACCTGCCGCCTCGATGGCCGCGTTCAACGCAAGCATATTGGTCTGATCCGCAATATCGCTGATGACACCGATGATTTTCCCGATTTGTTTCGAATGACTGTTCAGCTTTTCGATGATTGTGTTGGTGTCCTTGGCATTCTGTCCGGCATTGCTGGTGATATGGATGGACCGTTCGCAGTTCCGGCTGATCTCCGTCAGGGACAGGCTGATTTCCTTCACGGCCGTCGCCACATTGCTCACGGAATTCGATACTTCCCGCGTGGACCCGGAGGCGTTGGCAATACTGGCGGAAATCTGCTCCACGATGCCGGTCACTTCACTGACGACATGGGAGGTCTGAGAAGAGGATGCAGCCAGGTTTTTGATGGTGCCGGACATTTCCTCCACGGACACCGATACATTGTTCATGCTGATGCCTGTTTCCGAGAGGGCTGTCGCGGTTTCGCCGACAATCGCCGTCATGCCGGCGATGGTACCCGAGACCGCCTTCGTCTTGGCGTTCACCCCGCTGCTGTTGAACGACAGTTTGTCTGCAACTTTCAGGAGGCTTGCGGAAGACTTGTTCAGGACAAGGGTTGTTCCGTAGATGTTCTTCATGATGACCTGAATGGTTTCTATCAGCTGGTTGAAATAGCGCGCCAGATCCCCGACTTCGCTTCTTGTTCTTGTGGAAAGCCGCTTCGTCAGGTCATGCTCGAGCACCGTGTCCTTGATCAGCTCGGTGATTTTCAAGGTGGGATTGACATACATCAGGAAGTTTTTGGTGCTTGCCACCAGAACCAGGATGATGCCGATGCAGATGTTGCTGAAGAGATAGGCGCCCATCCTCTCCGCGGGGATCCGGATGAGCATGCCCGTGGCATAGGAGACGGCAAGGGAGATGGGAATCACAATCAAAAGGGTTTTCCAGACATAATTGAACCAGTTTTTGAATGTGCCCGAATGTTTCTGCTGCAATTTCGTGCCCTCCTGTCAGCCGGACGGTTATCCAGTCCGGCATGCCGTCTTCCCGCACCGGATACGGACTTTCCTCACCGGATACGGGCTTCCCGCACCCCGGATACGGACGAATCCGCTCCGATCAGCCGCGTCCCAGTCCCTGCATGACCTTCTTGATGAGGTCCTCGGAATTGAAAGGCTTGATGATGTAATTCGCCGCACCAGCCTGGATGGCCTTGATGATATGCGATTTTTCCGCCTCGGTGGTAATCATGATGACCGGTATCTTTTTCAGCGTGCTGTCCGCCTTGATGGCGGTGAGGAATTCAAAGCCGTTCATGATTGGCATGTTCCAGTCCGACAGGACCAGCACGATGTTCTTGAATTCCTTCTTCAGGAGTTCGAGTGCCTCTTTGCCGTCCGAAGCCTCGAGCAGCTCGAAATTCTTGCTTTCGATGGCCCGTTTGACAATCTTCTTGATTACCGGTGAATCATCCGCGAACAGGATTTTTTCCTTCATGGCAGCCCCCTTGGTTTCCGACGTTCCATTGTGCAACTGATTTGTTATTGTCCAAGGCACCGGAAAGAATCTACCAGCACTTCCTCAGAAAACAGCGACAGGTCCGGCCATTGCATTCTTCCTCTCATAAAGCTGTTTTTCCTTTCCAAACCTTATCGAACCATTTTTCTCACAAGCGTCGATACCCAGATGCCCACCATGACGACGCCGAGAACCATTTCAACCGCTGAAACCACAAGGCTTCCGCCCACCGGGACGACATTTCCGTATCCGACTGTTGAAAAGGTCACCAGGCTGAAATGATACCATAGGATCAGTTTGTCCGGCGGCGGAAAGAGCTGACCGGGGGTCGGGCGAAAAACAAGAAGTTCATTGTTGATGCTGACACCGAGAAACATGTACAGTGTCCCGCAGACCAGCACCAGTGCCAGTGCGGACAGCAGGCTGTAGGACGGTCTTTCGCCATAGCCGCAGGTCATCATGCCGAGAAAGGACTTGAATCTGGCCAAGCCTTTGAGGTTGATGCGTTCCGTCATTTTGGTCAGAAAAAAATATTCTCCGCTCAAATCCATCAGCTTGCTGTTCTCGAACAACTCGCTGAATTGGCTGTATACATCGGCTGCGAACCGGACCTCCCGTTCTTCCTTCGGGTTGAAGTCGACAGGTCCCAGATACGTGTGCTTGCTGGCTTTTGTCCGGTGCAGGGAATCTTCGATCTGGAACTCGATGAATTTCGGATTCAGGATCTTTGCATTCCGCAAATCGCAGTCTCCGACCTTCATGGTGTCGAAACTGCAGTCCAGAAAAATGGCATCCTTCATGCTGGTTTTAGCCATGTTGGTGAAATAGAAATGGCACTTCTCCACAACCGCCATGGAAAGGTCGCTGCCGTAGAATCCGGCCGACCATTCACAGTTCGAGAACATGCAGGGTGCATCCTCGATATTGGACTCGCCTTCGGTGCGGCTCATGAAGCGGCACTGCTCGAATACGGAAGCGAATTCAAGCGTGTAGCATTCTGTAAAGTTGCATCCGACAAAGGCGCAATGTCGAAAATTGAGATTGCTGAACCCGCAGAAAACGAAGTCGCAATAATAGAACGTGACATAAGAGACGATTTCCTGCGTTTTGTCTCCGCCTGTCTGCGCGCGTCCCATAGTCAGCCCATTGAATCGGGCAAACCGGTATTCCAGCCGATCGAACAAGAAAAAACCGTTGTCGTCGACGGCTGCCGCTTCATCGAAGACTT
>JAIFNI010000068.1 GCA_020047785.1 Clostridia bacterium | reverse complement strand
TCCATTTTGGCGCTGTTTCTTCGCACTTTCTTGTCAATGGATCGACGGTTGGTCTTCTCGCCATGCTGCAGGCGGTTGCCGGGCCGGGTGATGAAATTCTCGTGGGACGGGATTGTCATCGATCCGTGCTTCATGCGATACAACTGACCGGTGCGGAACCCATATTTATCGGGAACTGTCCGGATGGGGCGCGAACCATGCCTGCCGGAACGGGCTTTGATGGAACCCTGCCGTTTCCTGCCGGAACAGACAGCGACAAATCCATGCCGATACCCGGAGGTCCTTCGGAAGCGCAGTTCATGCATGCCATTCAAAACAACCCGCAGGCGAAGGCACTTCTGCTCACACGTCCGAACTATTACGGCGTTGCAGTTCCATTGGAAAAGATTGCCTTCCAGGTTCATGCGCAGGGCATGGTTCTGCTTGTCGATGAGGCGCATGGCGCCCATTTCAACAACAGCCCCCTTTTCCCGAAACCAGCTCTGGCATGTGGAGCCGACCTGGTTGTTCAGAGTCTTCACAAGACCCTGCCGTCACCGACGCAGACCGCGATGCTGCATGAAGGGGTCTCTTGGCAGGGCGTCCGCTCCGGGTTGTCGGTTTCCTCCGTTCGGGAAGCGATTTCCCTTTTTCAAACCACAAGCCCGTCCTATCCCCTGCTCGCGGGAATGGATGCTGCCATCCGCTGGGCATCGGAATCCGGACGGGAAGCATACCGCAATCTTTTCCTGCGGCTGGATGCCTGTCGTTCAGACATTGAGAGGGAGACCCGATTCCATCTCCTCCGTGCTTCCGACTTGCCTTTCGGCGTTGACTTGGATCCGACAAGGCTGGTGATCCAGGCAAAAAATCACGGCATGCAACTCGAAGCCTGGTTGAGGGAAAAACATGGGCTTTTCGCGGAAATGGCCGATTTGCATCAGGTGGTCCTGATTGCGACCCCTTTCCATGACGAAGCGGATTTTGTCGCGCTGATCGATGCCCTGCGGGATGTGCCGTTGTGGGAGGAAGAACAGGCGGTGCATGTTCAGAAATGTATGGAGCAGCCTGTTGAAGCCGATATGATGAATGTACGGGTGATGTCGTTTCACGAAGCCGTCCGTGCCAGGCGGGAGCAGGTTCCCCTGACCGTCGCGAATGGACGTGTCTCTGCCAGGGCGGTTGTTCCGTATCCGCCCGGCGTGGCGGCGATTGTCCCGGGAGAGCGGTATGGGGCGGAACTCGTTTCCCGATTGCTGGAACAGGAGGAAAAAGGCATATCCCTGTTGGGGATGGAGGATGGATGCGTTTCCTGTATAATGGAAGGGCAATAAGGCATGCAGGGAGACATCGTATTCTATGGAAAACGGCAATGAGGGCCTGTTCATCAGTTTTGAGGGTAATGACGGTTCAGGAAAGACCACACAGATCCGCCTACTGTCGCAATGGTTCGAAAGTTGTGGCCGCGAGGTCGTGCACCTGCGGGAGCCCGGAGGCACCTTCATCGGGGAGAAAATCCGCGATTTGCTGCTGGACAATGAGAACAAGGGTATGGAACCCGTGACGGAAATGCTTTTATACGCCGCTTCCCGGGCGCAGTTGATGAGATCGGTCATCCTTCCGGCACTCGCCGGAAACGCAGTTGTCATCTGCGACCGGTTCGTCGATTCGAGTTATGCCTACCAGGGTTTCGGCCGTCAGCTGGGTTTGGAGGTTGTGCGTGCGGCAAACGAAAAGGCCATCGACGGACATATGCCAAATCTGACTTTTTTTCTCGATTTGGATGCAGACACCTCCATGGCCAGACGACAGGCTTCCGGCATGGCGACGGATCGACTGGAAAACGAGGAGATGGCATTTCACCGAAGGGCGCATGATGGCTATCGCATGTTGTGCGATACCTCCGGAGAACGGATCAAACGGATTGCGGTCCTTGAAGGCGACAGACAGCGGACGCCGGAAGATGTGGCGGCTGAAATCCGTGCCCATGTCATCGGTTGGCAAAAGAATGAGCCCGGGTTCAACAGCAATTCTGCAAGAGGGGGGTAACATGGCCATTCGCATCGAGGGAGGCGGCAACCGCCGCGAGACCCCAAGGTCCGCTCCGATCGACAGCGGCGTTGGTGTCGGTCGGGTCCGGCAGGCTGACTCGTCCCAGTTCGGCTCGACCCTCGGGCATACGTTCCAGCAGGCGCAGGAGGAACATCTCCAGCAGATGGCCATGGAAGTGGAGGCACAGGGGAAAAAACTGGCCGGCCGGGTCGATATTGCGGAATTGAAGGCATACAAGCGCATGGTGGCGGAATTCCTGGAAGAAGCGGTTTCCGGATACGGGAAATTTTCAAAGGAAAGTTTTCTGGATCGCCGGGGGCGTCATCGCGTATATGCCACGGTCAAGACCATCAATGAAAAGATGGAGGCGCTGACCCAGGAAGTGCTGAAATCGGAGAAGGACAATCTGGCCATTGCGGGACGCATCGAGGACATCCGCGGGCTGGTGCTGGATATGCTGCTATGAGTCTGAATCCCGTTCCGAATCTTGGAAATGTTGTCGGACAGGAAAAATTGATTGCCCGTCTTCGCATGCTGCTCGAGCAGGGTGTGCCGGGTCATGCCTATGCCTTCAGCGGGGCTGCGGGCATGGGGAAACGCACACTGGCCCATGCCTTTGCGGCGCAGTGGCTCTGTACGGAGAAGCGACAGGCGCCCTGCGGAAAATGCCGTTCCTGCAGCACGTTTGCGGCAGGTACCCATCCCGATGTCGTAATCATTCGGCCGGAGGAGCGAAAAATTTCCATAGAGGCCATTCGGAGCATGCAGGAGATTTTTTCCGTGACGACCTCTTATGGAAAAAGACTTTGTCTGATGGAAGATGCCGAACGGATGAATGAATCCGCTCAGAACTGTCTGCTGAAGACGCTTGAAGAGCCGCCTGCCGATACACTCCTGCTGCTGACCACGTCCGGGTTCGACTCCCTGATGCCGACCATTCGCTCCCGCGTCGTCAGGCTTCCGCTGGACGGGTACGGCAAGGATGAACTGGATGCGATTCTGCGCAAGGCCGGCGGCAGCCGTTCCACGGATTTTCTCGCTGCGTTTTCCAGGGGAATTCCCGGACGCGCCATGCAGCTGTTGAACAGCAAAACACTGGAATCGAACCGGCAACTCGTCGTTTCCATCCTTCCTCAGGGTCCGGCGGTGATGGGTGTTCCGGGCATGGAAGCGCTGTGGCGGCACCTGAGTGAAAGCAAGACGGACTTCCCCGAAGTCGCCGATCTGCTCCAGGGCTTGCTGAGAGACTTGCTTGCCGCACATGAGGGCGTCGACGGCCGGTTGATCAATGCGGATAAAACCGATACAATAAGGAAGGTTGCGCGAATTCGGACACGCGAAGATTGGATCGGTGCGATTCACAAGGTGGATGACATCCGCCAGGCCGTCCAGTTCAACTTGAATCATCAGATGGCGGTGGATGCGATGAGCGCTGCACTTGGCCCTCTGTTTGATCTGTAGGTCCGGAAGCGCATGAAAGTGAGGAGCCGATATGGCCATCGTAGTGGGGGTCCGTTTCAGGGCCGCCGGAAAAATATACGACTTCAGTCCCGAGAATGAAGTGTTCGCCAAGGGTGAATACGTCATTGTGGAAACAGCAAGAGGGGTCGAATGCGGAGAAGTGCAGAACGGAAACCATGAGGTTCCGGAAAGTGCCATCGTTGCTCCGTTGAAAGGCATCCAGCGTCGCGCGACGCCGGAGGATGTGGCCCGCAACGAGGAGAACCGCCGCCGGGAAAAGGAAGCGCATGATGTCTGCCAGGAGCGCATCCGCAGGCATAAGCTCGAAATGAAGCTGATCGACGTGGAATACACCTTCGACAACAGCAAGATTCTTTTCTACTTCACGGCGGATGGCCGGGTAGATTTCCGGGATCTGGTGAAGGATCTGGCTTCCGTATTCCGTACCCGCATCGAATTGCGCCAGATTGGCGTGCGGGACGAGGCGAAGATGCTCGGCGCCATCGCGACCTGCGGACGGGAACTTTGCTGCAGCACCTTTCTCACCGAATTCCATCCCGTGTCCATCAAGATGGCGAAGGAACAGTCGCTGTCCCTCAATCCCACCAAAATATCCGGCACCTGCGGGCGTCTGATGTGTTGCCTGAAGTACGAAACCGAGGCCTATGAATACCTCCTGAAACGTTCCCCGCGCGTGGATGCCATTGTAAAGACCCCGCAGGGACAGGGAACGGTCGTTGTTGTCAGCCTGTTGAAGGAAATGGTGAAGGTCCGTCTCGACACGGAAACCGGAAATGATCTCATTGAAGTGCGTGTGGAGGATATCGAAATCATCAAGGACGGCGGAAAACGTCACGGCGGCTCCGACCGTGGCGGTCCGCGCGACGGCGGCGCGAACCGCGAGGGTGGTCCCGCCAGAGAAGGCGGTCTGGCTAAAGAAGGCGGGGAGTCCGCCGGCAAACCCGGTCAAGGTCGTGATGCCGGGAAAGGTCGTGCCGGAGGCCGCGAACGGACACGTGAAGGCGGACGGGACGCCAACCGCGACACCAATCGTGATGCCGGCCAGGCGGCTGGTCATGATGCATCTCAGGAAGGAACCCGGGAAAACGGACGCGAGGTCGGGCGCGAAGGAAATCGCGACCGGCAGCGGGATGGAAGCCGTGACCGGGATCGTCGGAATCGTTCAGGGACCGGTACGGAGGGTCATGCCCACTCAGCCGTGGAAACAGATTCGCATAATCTGCCGGAAGCCTTCATCCAGCCGGATTGGAACGATGCAGTCATCGAGGAGCCTTTCGAATTTGAAGCCGACCGGGAGTCAGATGCAGTCAACGCTTACCCAGTCATTGACACGGCTGTGAAAGGCGAGGCGATTCCAGCCTCGGAAGACGATTTTGAGGATGAAGCAATTGGATCCTCATCATCAGGATGCCTGACATCGAATCCGGACGGACTGGGTGAAATGACAGGCGTGCAGGGTTCTGTCCGGCAAGTCGATTCGGATCCGGCACTTCCGGCGGGTTGACAGTACGGGGTCAATCAGGTACCATGTTGTGTGGAATCAATCAACATCATGGTAACTGTAAAATGTGGAGGGTAAAAAATCATGGCATACGTAATCAATGACGACTGCATCAACTGTGGTGCCTGCGAACCGGAATGCCCGGTGAGCTGCATCTCTGCCGGCGACACGAAGTATGTAATCGAAGAGGGAGCCTGCATCGATTGCGGTTCCTGCGCGAACGTCTGCCCTGTTGGTGCTCCCCAGCCGAAATAATCCGAAACCAATGCAGGGCTGTCCTCTTCAGGGCAGCCCTGCCATTGCGGGAGCCGGCTGACAGACATGAAAAACCGCCGCTGGCGGTTTTTTTCTTATCCCTTGTTCGAATATTCATGGGGGATGCATGCAAAAACGATGGCAGGAAGATCTTGCAGCCGTGAAGCCGGGGGAAACGGTTGAAGTCCTGCATGATGATGGGGCTGCCATCCTGCAGAAAAAGGACGGGTTCCGGTTCGGCACCGATGCAGTGGTGCTTGCGGCGTTTGCACAGGATCATATCCGGTATGGAAACGGGCGCAGGGGCGTGGAACGGATGGCGGATCTCGGCACCGGAACAGGCATCATCGCGCTTCTGATGGCTTTGCATACCGTCATACCGATCATACACGCAATCGAACTGCAGCCCGATATGGCAGATATGGCGGCACGGTCCGCGGCTGGCAATCTCCTTGCCGACAGGCTGAAAATCCACTGCGCGGATTTGCGTCAGGCGGACCTGCTTCTGGGTTGCGGGAGTCAGGACCTTGTCGTGAGCAACCCTCCCTATCAGCCGGTTGGGACATCCTTGCGCAACAACCTGGAACCCGTTGCATTAGCCAGACACGAAATTCACTGCACGCTGGAGGATGTCA
>JAIFNI010000173.1 GCA_020047785.1 Clostridia bacterium | reverse complement strand
CTGGATGTCTGCGAAGAGTTCGGAATCGCACGAAGCGGGCAAACAGCCGGAGGCAAAACAGAAGGCCAATCCTTTCGGATTGGCCTTTTGTTCGTGGAGCGGAATACGAGATTCGGACTCGCGACTTTCACCTTGGCAAGGTGACACTCTACCACTGAGTTAATTCCGCATGTGGTGCCCAGAGCCGGAATCGAACCAGCGACACGAGGATTTTCAGTCCTCTGCTCTACCGACTGAGCTATCTGGGCAAAATGGCGACCCGGAAGGGGCTCGAACCCTCGACCTCTAGCGTGACAGGCTAGCGCTCTAACCAACTGAGCTACCGGGCCTTATCTGGTGGGAACAACAGGGATCGAACCTGTGACATCCTGCTTGTAAGGCAGGCGCTCTCCCGGCTGAGCTATGCTCCCTTGCCCACGCCCTCGTCGGTGGCGCTTTTACAGTATACGAAATACCTTCCTTGATGTCAAGAGCATTTCCGAAAAAAAACTGGAAACCCGCCCAGTCAAAGACATATACGCCCCTTCACCCCTACGGCGGCAGGCTGTTGGTTCAACCAACCGGTTCCTTGAAATACTTCACATTGGTCACTCGAATGACGCCCATCACACGGTCCAGACTGTGTGTGTACCCGGAAACGGTTCCGGACCCGGTCAGAACCGTACGGATGGCCGTTTCATTGTATAAGCTGTTCTGGAAAGGCTGAACCCGCAGTGTGATCTCCGTGCCGCGCGTTTCAACCATCCGGCTGAGGGAATTCTCGAATTCCGGCCAGGTCGATACATTCCGTCCGGTTCGTACAAACCAGTTTGCTGCCACTGCCGTACAGGCCGGAAAGACGGACCTGTCCCACCGGTGGTCCTTCGAAAGATCCGCATCGGTGACGTTGAAATAATTGTATCGGAGGACCGTGACGCCGATCGGATCATCGAATGTCACATCCATCTGGTACCATTGTCCGTCCACCATCACCTGGTTCCAGGCATGGCCCGTCCAGCTGCCGGCCGCGCCCAATGCTTCTCCCTGAACAAGTCCGCAGGGCAGCCCGGATGCTCCGCAAAGCATCTGCATGGCCTTCGCATACGCACCGCAGACGCCGGTCCCCAGGGAAAGGGCCGTATAGCCTTCCGAAGAAAGCGCACGCGTCGGATCATCCTTCGCCGTGAGATACCCATACGTGTTTCTGTTGACAAGCCAATCATGAAAGACCTTGATCTGCTCATACGGGTCGTCGAGTTTCCCGAGCAGCTTCGGAGCAAGGGATGCGGCCAGCCATTTTCCTGCAGCCTGAACGGGAACCTGCCCATTGATGACAAGGACATCCATGAGGGTGCGGGCCTGTCCCTTTTGTGCAACCGCCAATGCCCTTGATGCCATTTTCACCATGCTTCCGCGCAGAACGGGTTTGTCGGGATCCGTCGCGACAGGGTCGGATGCATCAAGCAGCCCCAGTTGAATCAGCAGGGGAATTGCACGTGCATACGCATCATCTGTTGTGTCCGTGTACCCGAGCGCCCGAAGGACAAATGCGCCAAATTGCCGGCCTGTTATGGCTTGCGCAGATCCAAACGCATGATTCGAAACCCCGCTGGTCAAGCCCGCCCGATACAGGAGACCGACTTGTCCGTCAGCCCAGGCAGGCACATCAAGAAATGGGTGGGCAGACTGCCTGGCTGCAGCATCCTTTTCCCTGCCCAGAAGCCGAACGAGCATGACTGCGCCTTCCGCGCGCGTACCCGTGCGATAAAGTTCAAAACCGTTTTGGGTACCGGCAAACAGGTTCAGGGCCTTGAGGGATTCTGCAGCGGTTTCCGCTTCCATATCCCTCCAAACAGACGTTTCCGATGCCATGACGGGTTTTGCCCCAAACACGCCGGTCCCGCCCCATGCGAGCAATCCGGCCAGTATCAGGGCTGCCATTTTTTTCATGTGTTCCTCCAGAATCCGACAGGACGGTGCCGTGCGGATGCACCACGCAACAGTTACAGTCTACCCAAAGATTGACGAATTGGCAATTTCCGCGTGATTACAATTGAGTTGCAGACCGATACGCGTTCGGATACAATGGTCTGGATGTCGCCAAACATGACCCATTCATCCGAGGTGTCCGCCGACAGGAGTCAACGTGCCATGAATGCTACCTGCATCATGCCTGGCCAGCCGATTTCGCTGACCACGGATTCAGCCTTTCACCGAAATACCTACGACAGCAGGGTGATAAGCCTCGACAGCAAAAACCTGGCCATCGCCACGCCAACCCTGAAAGGCCTCAAAGTGCCGCTGAATGTCGGGTTTGTGGTTCATCTGTCCATTGAAACGGCAGATGGCTCCTGCCGTTTCACCACAGAGGTCCTCGCAGGGGATACGGGTCGGCATGCACTTGTTCTCCGGTTGCCCGCGGACTGCCAGATGCTGCCGAACAGCAGCCCGGCGGCGGCCCGGTGCAGGTTCATCGCTGTCACAAGCGGCAAAGGCGGGGTCGGCAAGACCAGTTTTGTCATCAATTATGCCATCGCCCTGGCGGAACGCGGCAGAAAAGTTCTTTTGTTTGATGCGGATCTCGGGATGGCCAACGTTGATGTACTCATGAAAACAAGTTCACGCAGCAGCATCGTCGATGTCATCGAGGGATATCGCAGCATGCATGAGGTCATCACACCAACCGCCTATGGCATCGACATCATCGCAGGCGGCAGCGGCATGGCCACACTCGGCGCCCTCGCGCCCGCACAGATGCAGCGCATCACACTCGGTTTCAAATGGCTCGAATCCCACTACGATTATGTGCTCATCGATACAGGCGCCGGGCTTTCAAAAAACGTGACCTCCTTTGTGTTCGCAGCGGATGAAACCATCGTCGTGACCACACCGGAACCGCATGCCATCACGGACGCCTATTCCATCATCAAGGTCATCCTCGAGGAAAGCCGGGACGTGAAGCTCAAGCTCCTGATCAACAAATGTGAAAGCAACAGCGAGGGAATCGATGTCATGAAACGGGTCTCCCGCGTCATCCGCAATTTTCTCGACTATACGGTGACCCCCATCGGCTGCATGCCGGAATCCCGCTCGGTCAGCCGCTCCATCCGCGAACAGGTCCCGCTCATGGCTTCCCATCCGAATAGTGATGTGGCGAAATGTCTGCGTGGAATCGCGGAAACGGAAACCCTGTCCGATGCGGTCTCCCGGCTGGAGGACGCGGAAACGGAAAAGCGCCCGACAGGCGAAAGCTTTGTCGGACGCTTCATGCGCAGATTCAAGATGGCTTGAAGGCTAATTTTTTGCGGACAGCAATTCCGTGATCAGCATCGCCACAACCTTGTCGGCCTCTTCATACGGCACCTGGCAGGTGCCGACACGCCTGTGCCCGCCGCCGCCGAAACGCAGCATGAGGGACCCGACATCCGCCGTGGCGGTTCGGTTCAGGATGCTGTACCCCATGGCGATGGCAACATTCTGCTTCGCCTTTCCGTCGACAAGCCAAATGGACATGTTTCCTTCCGGATACAGACTGTACAGCAGAAAACGGTTGCCGGTATAGATGGTTTCCACGCCACGCAAATCCGTCAGGATGACATTCCCATCCAGCTTCGTATGGGATGTGATCATATTCCGGAAGAGCCCATCCTGCTCAAAATACAGCTGCACCCGTTCCGCCACATCCGGGAGGGCCAGGATTTCCGGGATGTCCATGGTCCGGCAGGCCTCTATCAGCTGTTCCATCAGCTGATAATTGCTGATGCGGAAATTGCGGAAGCGGCCAAGTCCCGTTCGCGGATCCATCATGAACCCGAGCAGCACCCATCCGGCCGGATTCAGAATCTCCTCCGCCGTCACGTTGCCGGAGTCCACCTTGTCGACGCCTTCGAGCATGGCCGTGAAGTGCGGGAACTTCTCCTCGCCCCCATAGTAGTCGTATACGATGTGAGCGGCTGAAGGTGTGAGCCTGCTGTCTCCCTTGTATTTTCCCGCCAGAGAATTGCGCTCATGTTCACTGGAGTGATGGTCGAACCACAGTCCGCAGCCTTCCACGAACGGTACATTGGCCAGCACGTCATTTTCGCCGATTTCCACCAATCCATCCTGCAAATCCTTCGGATGCACGAATTTCCACGAATCGATGATGCCGGCTTCCTTCAAAAGGGCACCGCATGCAAGACCATCAAAATCGGAGCGGGTGATCAATCTCATGTTTCCACCTCACAATTGTATTCAGCAAATTATACACCCATGACATCCCTTGTGGCCACCACATCGGCGCCTGAACCGAGAATATCCGATACAAGGATAGTTCCCTCCGCCACAGGGGCCGAAACGGACAGACCATTCAGCACATCCACCATTTCACGCAGCTGTGCGCGCGGAACCGGTTTTGTCGTGCGAACCGGAAGCAGCGGCCTGCCTCCGTTGCAAAGCCGTACTGTCGTGGTAAGTGTCCTGACCGGATTTGTGCATTCGGCCATCGCATAGGCAAGTCCCCTCTTGCAGAGGTTCCCCGTTACTTTCCCGGGAATTCCGTCATTCATTTCAATCGTAAGCCCACAGCCTGTCGGGCAAACCGTGCAGATCATTTCCATGACTCACCGTTTCCTTTCATCGCTTCCCGTTTCCTTTCATCGCTTCCCCCAGCTCCTTCAAGGAAGGAAAGACCCAGGTCGGTTTCACATCCGAACCGGGAATGTCCGCTTCCTGCGCTTCACCGGTCAGGACAAGAATACCAGATGCACCATTCCCGACTCCGGTCGCCACATCCGTGTACAGCCGGTCTCCAACAAAAGCGACTTCCTCCACACAGGCACCGGTCCTTTCCAGGACCGCCTTCATGGTTTCCATGCAGGGTTTCCCGAGAAATCGTGGTTTCCTGCCGGTGGAGGCTTCCACCAATGCGCACATCGCCCCGCAGTCCGGAATGAATCCACCTTCCACCGGACAATTCCAGTCCAGGTGCGTCGCAAGGAATTCGGCGCCCGCCCGGATATGCCAGCACGCCTGGGACAGCGCGTCATAGGCAAGGGATGTATCGAAGCCCACCATCACGATATCCGCGACAGGATTTCCAAAGCCCGGTGTCCATCCGGACGCCGGATCAATCAATCGGATTCCGGCCGAGCCGAACTGTCTTTTCAAGGACTCGGTCCCCAGAAGGAAAACAGTCTTGCCGGGACGCTCCCGCAGCAGAAAGGAAACTGCCACATCTCCGGAGGTCATCATCTCTTCCGACCGGATTTCCACCCCCATGCGGGAAAGCTTGGACAGATAGTCGTCCGGAGATTTGGAGGAATTGTTCGTGAAGAACAGAAATTTCCGGCCGGATTCCCGCAGGGTTTCCAGAAACCCGACGGACGTCTCCAACAGGCGATCACCGAGATAAAACGTGCCATCCATGTCCAAAACAAGACAGCGGATATCCGAAAGGGTTTTGGGAGAGGATTTTTCATCCGGTGTGCCCGGTTCCTGGACAGATGGCAATTCCGACGGAACGACCCGGACTGAAACCGCCATGCCTTCCGGCACACGATCCAGCCACTCCTTCCGGATCCGAACCGACTCCATTTCTCCCGGCGCCACACGCACCTTGCGGATGGATGCCAGAACCGTATCTCCTGCACGCACTTCCAGAACAACATGCCTTGCCGGTTCCGCGACCCGGAACAGGAGGCGGCTTTCAGGCTCAATCCCGGTCTTGCGCAGCGTGCGGGGAAGAACATACCGGACACCGCTTCCGGCCATGACCGGAATCACAGGCAGGCATGTCTCGGGTGCATCGGTTCCATCCGCACGCTGCATCACACCGCCCGCCTGCAGCCATTGCACGGCGCATCTGCCGGCCAGGCGGCCTTCTTCCGAGACATGATCCACCAGATCATGCACATGCACGACATTTCCGCAGGCAAATATTCCGGGAACCGCTGTCTGCATATCCATCGACACAACCGGTCCACCCGTGACACCATCGAGGGGGATGCCGGCCTGTCGGGAAAGCTCGTTTTCCGGAATCAGCCCGACAGAAAGAAGAAGGGTATCGCAAGGCACCACGAACTCCGTTCCCGGAATCGGCATACGCCGCGCATCCACCTGCGCGACGGTCACGCCCGTCAAACGCTCCTTCCCATGCAGGGCAATCACTGTGTGTGACAGCTTGAGCGGAATGCCGAAATCCTCCAGACATTGCACGATGTTTCGGGTCAGACCGCCCGAATAGGGCAGCACCTCGCAGACCATCGGGACTTCCGCCCCTTCGAGCGTCAGACGGCGTGCCATGATGAGGCCGATGTCACCGGATCCGAGAATCACAACCTTTCGGCCTGGAAGATAGCCTTCCAGATTGATGAACCGTTGCGCGCTCCCGGCCGTCATGATACCGGCGGGACGTGCGCCGGGAATGGAAAGGGCACCGGCCGCACGCTCCCTGCAGCCCATTGCCAGAATGACAGCATCCGCCTGCATGGTGAAATATCCATACACGCTGCTGATCGCCGTGATTCGCCTGTCCCGATCCAAATCCAGCACCATCGTGCCGCAGAGGATCTTCACGCCATGTGCCATGGCTTCCCGGATGAAGCGCTGCGCATATTCGGGTCCGGTCAATTCCTCGCCGAACAGATGGACGCCAAAGCCCGTATGAATGCACTGACCGAGAATACCACCGGGTTCTTCTTCCCGTTCCAGAATGACAACATCCACCATGCCCGACTTTCGTGCCTCGATGGCAGCAGCCAGACCTGCAGGGCCTCCCCCGATGATCACGACAGACGCATGCCTCGGGGGCATCCTTTTTTCACCAGGTGCCGCTGCGGCATGCATGCTGTCAGCCACATGACCGGCCGGATTCCCCCCTTCCCGCTTCGCGTCCGCAGCAGCATCTTCTGCAGGCAATCGACCGATTTCATGACCCGGCAAAGAAGCATCCGGACGATTCACCGGGCAAATTTCCGGTTTGGACGGACCGGCCAGGATGTTGGATCCCACCCCGCGCTTCGTGACCGCATCCGGTGAAATGCCAAGCTCCCTGGCCAGCAATTCCACCACACGGGGGGTGCAGAATCCGCCCTGGCAACGCCCCATGCCGGCTCGGGTGCGACGTTTCACCCCATCTAGGGTGATGGCCCCCGCGGGCCTGCGGATGGCATCCACGATTTCGGCCTCCGTCACGGTTTCACAGCGGCAGACAACATGGCCGAATGCCGGATTGCCAGCAATGGCATGTGCGCGTTCATCCGGATTGAAATCCGCAAACCGGAGAACGGGTTCGCGACAGGGATTCCAATTCGGATTCACTTCAAGCGAGAGTCCGCACCGGGAAAGGATTTCAGCAACTTCCACCCCGATGGCGGGCGCCGAGGAAAGTCCCGGCGACTCGATCCCCGCCGCATGGATGAACCCCTCGACCTTTTTCGAGGCTTCTATGATGAAATCGCCGCCATCCGCGGCTGCCCGCAGACCTGCAAAGGAACGGATGACCGCCCGCGTGTCAACCGTGGGGACAGAGCGCAGAGCACCCTCAGCCACTTTGCCCAGCCCTTCGGAGGATGTCTCCGTGTCCGATTTGTCCGGTACATTCATGGCATTCGGGCCAAGCAGCAAGTTGCCATCCGCCGTCGGCGTGACGAGAATCCCTTTGCCCAAAGGACCGGGCGTCTGAAAAACAACCGTGTGCACCGTCTTTCCAAGCTGTTTGTCGAGAAGCAGGTATTCACCCTTTCGCGGGTGAATGCGAAAATACCGGTCTCCCACCAGGGCCGCCACTTCATCGGCATACAAGCCTGCCGCATTCACGACATAATGCGCAGTCAGACTCTCACTGTCGGACATGAGCTGGAAACGGGGGGAGATGCATCCGGTTTCAGATACGGTGGCACTGCCGGTTCCCGGGGCAGCGCCGGATGACACTGGCAATCGGTGAATGCGTCGCACCGGCCAGCTGCGCATCAGGCGAACCCCATTTTCAACCGCGTTCTCCACCGCACCGACCGTCAGCTGGTATGGACAGACTATGCCGGCCGTCGGAGCATGAAGGGCTGAAACAACCGCTTTCGACACGGCCGGCTCCATCGTGCGGACTTCATCTCCGGAGATGATCCGCAGGTCCGGCACCCCGTTCAGGCGGCCATGTTCCATCAACTGTCCCAGTTTCTCCCTGTCCGCTTCATCGAATGCAAGCACCAGCGAACCAATCCGTCGAAACGGAACATCCAGTTCCCTGCAGACCTGCGGCATCAGACGGGTACCTTCGACATTCAGACGAGCCTTCCCGCTTCCTGGCTCGGCATCATATCCGGCATGCACGATCCCGCTGTTGGCACTGCTTGTTTCGGAAGCCACATCGGACTCCTTGTCAAGCAAGACCACCTTCAACCGGTATTTGGACAGTTCCCGCGCAATCATGGCTCCGACGACACCCGCTCCGATGATCGCCACGTCGAATGAACCGACGGATACGATGGCAGATGCGACAGGATTGTCCGACTTGTTCCCGATTCTGTCCTTTTCCATGCAACACTCCTGTGGAACCGAACCCTGATTCCATCCAACCTGACAGGGTCAATATCTCCGCTGACTTCTGATTGCCCGTTCACGGGTGGAAATAAAAAAGCCGCAGCGCAAACGGAAGTCTTCTTGTTCCCGTCTGCGAAAGGCACCAAAATGCCAATCACTTGCAGGATTCCGATGGAACCCTGCATAAAAACACGCATAAACGAGTTTTTCACGAGAATCAAGCTTTCCGTTCGACTGTGACTCCAACTCTCCGCACGGTCTCAGGATCTCCCAGCCGCCATGAAACCGCCGAGAGGCTCTCTCGATCGGATTGTATCATGGCACAAGACTCATGGCAATGATTCGGGGGTTCCGCCTCCGGTCACAACCCTTCTCCATCCCATAGAGGAATCCGTTCGGTTCCGGCTGCCGACAATTCCTGTACATAGCCGTTTTCCAATCCAAGCCGGAACAAGGCATCCACGACCTTGTCGTACTCCCTGCGTGTCAGCCTGCGCTGCGGGGACCCCTCGGAATCCGGCATCGGCGTATACTGGCCCATCAGGCTGACGAGAACGGCATCCCCGCAGTTTGCGGCCATCCACTCCAGAATGCGGATGGAATCCCGCGTATGGCCCGGAAGAACAAGATGCCTGATCAGAACGCCTTTCTGCAGCATGCCGGCTTCGTCAAACACCGGTGCGCAAGCCTGCCGCATCATTTCCAGAATGGCGGCGGATGCACGTTCAAAGTAATCCGGCGCGGACGCGAGTTTCCCGGAAAGTCCCGAATCCATGAACTTGAGATCGGGAAGCCAGATCGATATGCGGGAGGCCATGGCACGGATGGTGTCCACAGCATCATATCCACCACTGTTCCAGATGATCGGAACCTTCAGACGATCTCCGCAATGGGCAAGGGCTTCTTCAATGGCATGTGCCTGATGGGTCGGATTGACCAGGTTGAGATTGTGAACGCCTTTTTCCTGAAGGTTCAAAAAGACCGCCGCAAGATGGGAAACATGCAGGACACGGCCCACACCGCCATGAGAAATCGGCCGGTTCTGACAAAAAAGACATTTCAGGCTGCATCCGGAAAAAAAAACCGTTCCCGAGCCCTTCGTCCCACTGATGCACGGTTCCTCCCAAAAGTGGGGAAACGCTTTCGCAAGCACCGGTTGCGCACCGATACCGCAAAAACCGTTGCGCCGGCTTCTGTCCACATGGCAGGCACGCGGGCACAATGCGCAATCCAACACACCGGGCATGCCGGCATCTGTATGGGGCAATGCATGGTTTGTCATGCCCTGTCTTCACCCACCATGCCTTCCGCAGCATCCAGCTCGGTCCAGTCTTCAAAGCGCGCTTCTTCCGATCTCACATAACGCAGTCGGAGGAATGCCCCGAGAACAAGTCCCGCATTGATGATCTCGTTGAGCAGAAATGCGTTGAACCGGCCGTCTTCGGGTGATGAGACGATACAGAGGGGACGAAGGAAGAAAACAAGCAGAACCAGCTTCACCCAGAATCGCTTGACCAGATCCTGCCGATGATCCGGCTCCAATTCCCGCAGCGTGCGGGAGGCGGAACCCAGGTACAGGCGTACGCCGACCTCGATCATCAGGAAAACCCAGAAAAGTCCGCCCGACCCAAAGATGGGCAGGACACCGGATATGTCCAGGATGGACTTGAATTGATCGAGCACGCCCTGCAGCATTTCCGTCATACCGAACCACCCTTTCCTGTCGCCGCGCGGGCGGGTTCCTGTTCGATGACACCTTCGGCCTGCTGTGCCACAAAGCGCCCAATCGCGTCTGCCAGCACCTGCCGGTCGTATGGATTATCAAGACGGTACCGCTCGCTGATGATGTGCCGGGCTGCCACAGAACCGGCTTCGACAGCCACGACGCTTCCGATCAGCACGCCTTCAAGCGCCGCCTTTCCCGCAGCCCAGGTCATGATCTCATGGGTGCCTGTTTCCTGCAGGCGTCTCAGAAGAGCAGGACCTGCCGTCAGAACCTCGAACCGGAAGGAGGCCTGCTGGCGCCCGCGTTCCGTTTCGAAGCGAATCTCATAACCGGATCCGCGCTCGTTCTCCATCTGCGCCATCCGGTCCGGCCGCGCCGAGCGGAACAGATACCGGTACACAGAAAGTTTCATGCCCCGATTCGGCATCAGCAACCAGGTGTAGAGAACATACGGAACGCCCTTGTCCAGTGCGCGCTGCATTCTGTCCGCGAAATGTTCCCGCGCCGCTTCCGTATGAAATCGCATCACCGTGCCTTCCGGCCGGATGGAACCGGAGCGGACCAGATTGCGGAAGGCATGATAATCACCGGTGTTGTAGAGGAATGCCGTATAAAGGCCATGGCAAAACCCTTTGCGCGGTTCTTCAGGCTGGCAGGGAAGATTGAGTTCAGTCAGATGCGCTGCATCCGCGAAATAATCCTGCGCCTGATACAGACGGCCGGACCTTTCGCGATCAATGGCACGAAGCAGGTTCATGTACCGTGCAGATTGTTTTCTCAGGGAATCGGAACGACGCGCCAATCCCTGAAGACTGCCGAAGTTTGCATCTTCGGAAAGATTGCGGCTCCGGCGGACCAATTGCGCACATAGCGCCTCCGTGTCTGTGCGTCCATACAAACCCACATCGGCAAGTGCCTTCCGGAACATCTCCCGGAAACCCAACCGCATGTGCAGCACATAAGGTCTCGGCGCGCCTTGCTCCGTGCTGCGCTGCAGGGACATGGCGGCAGACCAGTCCGAAACGCCATGCAGAAATGGCTTGACAAGCAGATAACCGATTTGTCTGGCGAAGACGGCGATGACTGCCAGAACCAGCAGCAGAAACAGCATGCCCAGCGCTGTTCGCAGCAATCCGCTTGCAAACAGGCCACTGTATGCATCCAGCAGTTTCACCGCCAGACCGCCGGCTGTCGTGAAAATTTCTTTGATCTTTCCCATCAAACCACCTCGTCCGGTATTCCGTCGGAAACAAGCATGCAGACCCTGCAGAGACCATGATCACCCGCAAACTCGCCGTACCGTCCGACGGTATGGCTTGCCGGCTTCGCATGGGGTCTCGGAAGGGTCTGTCCTTTTTGTATCACTACAATATCATATCTGCAAAAAAAACGAAACCGGCTGCATGACGGACTAGCGTACCGTTCTTCGCAGGCAGGGTTCCGCTCTCATGTTTTCCGGGTTTTCTCACAGGGATGAAGAGAGTCTGACAGGTCGAAAAAGGCCCGCCTGCTGGAGGCGGACCCGGTGATACGAATCAGGAATCCTATACGGTTTTTGTCAAGGCGGATTTTGCCGGGCTGCTGCGGCCTTCGAGCTCCGGACGACGACCCTCGAATGCTGCCAGGGAGATTTCTATGACCTCCTCCGCTTCCTTCGGCGTCATGCAGCCGACAGTGACCATGTCGCACGGCCGGATGGTGGACCAGGAGAAATTCAAGCCCACGAACGGTGTGCAGCGGCCGGCGGCCATCGACTTGATGGTCATGACAGGCTTTTTCGATTCCCAAATCACTTTGTTGATCGTCTCAATCTCAATTTGCATCAGGAACCCGAGACAATTGTAGATTTGAATGTAGGTTTCCACATCATAGCCATTGGCATCGGAATAGAGGACCAGTTCCGGCATGTGCGCAGACAGGCCCGGAATCATTCCCTGGTCGCGGATCATGGCCAGATAGTCGGGCAGACGGTCGATGGTTGCCCGATTCTTGTTGACAAGCTGCTCCGTGCTGGAATGGTGCGGGAAGCAGAACGTTGCCCCATTCTGCTTGCTCGCCGCAATGGTGGCGGCTGCAGTGGAACGGCCCAGAGCCGAGTCGTCGACATTGATGATTGGTGTGTCCACAAGGATGAGTGCGCGGCCCGCCCTGTCTTCAGCCATGTGGATGGCCTTCATGAGCGTATCCTGGCCGACGAACGGCGCCATCATGGTGTCGACGCCCGCATTCAGGTAAACTGCCAGCAAATCGGCAATTTTCTCCGCGGAGTCGTTCTTCGAGCGGATCAATTGGTCTGCGGCTGCGCCGGTATGGCTCCAGCCAAGAATCCAGTTGGTTCCGATGATCATTCTGGAGAGCGATTTTCCGCCCACCATGGTGCGTGGAAACTGTGTACCCATTTTGTACCCCCTGCAGCTGACCGGTATCCCGCATCCGGCATATGCGTCTTCCACCCTGAATCCGCCCGGTTCAACCGAATGGACTTCAATCAGGAATCCAACGTCATTATCCACCCGGCTTTCATACTTTGCAAGCAGTTTCGCATTCTTCCGCAACGGAACGATACACGCGGATGCCTCCGCCTTTCGCCATATCCTCCGCGTTGCCGAAAACTTCCTTCATTGCCTTTTTCAAGGATTCACCGCCTTTGTTGTGAAATGCGGTGAGCCATAGTGCACCGCCGGGAAGCAAGTGGTCACGCGCTTCCCGGATCAGCTTCAGATTCACAGCTTTTCCGGCAGCAAACGGCGGATTGCTGACAATATCGTTGAAACGTCTGGTTCCCAGACCTTCATACAAATCACCCCCCAGCACTTCCGCATGAAGGTGGTTCCGGGCTGCATTCGCGCGAGCGTACGCGACTGCGCGCCGATTGATGTCCGTCAGGGTCACCGACTGGTCGGGGCATCCAGCCTTCAGGCACAATCCGATGGGACCGAATCCGCACCCCACATCCAGCAGACTGCCACCGGCGGAGCTTGGCACAAAGGCATCCAGCAGCATGTGGGATGCCTTGTCGATACGGGCTTCAAAAGAAAAGACCCCGCTCACGGAGACGAAAGTCAGCAATTGTCCCCGATAGGTCACATCAAAACGCAGCTCCTTGATTTCCGATGTCGGATCTTCCGTATAATAATGCTCGGTCATATCGAATCTCCCTTTCAGAATCGTGGCAGGGCCGGGGCCATCGGCCGGAGGAGGATGCCAGGAAACAGATCGCCGGACGGAGAGCGGCATGTTTCAGGATAACACTGGGCCTTCTGGCGGCTTCCAGTCCCTACGGCGGCTTCCTGTCCCTTCGACGGCTTCCTGTCCCTTCGAGTATATCACAGGCGGTTTGTCCGAAAAAGCCAAGATGGACTGCCTGGAATCCTGATGTACAATAGACCCATGAGCCATCGGGCTGGAGGGTTCGCATGAATATGATCTTCCCCATTCTCAATGACGAGGCACGCAAGCTTCCCCTCTATGTGACCAGCATCGGGGGAAATGAACAGCAGGAAACAATCAGCAGACAAGGTGGATTTCCCTCCTGGCATTGGCTTCATGTCGTTTCCGGTGCCGGCCGACTGCAGCTGGAGGGACGGGAGTACATGCTGCTGCCGGGCATGGGCTTTCTGATGGCCCCGGGGGTGCCGCATCGCTATGAAGCCGGCGACGGCCCCTGGGAAACCGGTTGGGTCACGTTTGAAGGCCACGCATCCGAGTACCTGACGGCACAAATCATGTCCGGTCCGCATGCCGTATTCCGGCTGAGAGGCATGGATGCTGTCGAACAGGCGCTTTCCCGCATCCAGCTCGCCTGTACGCTGAACAATCCGCTTCAGGCATTTGAGGCATCAGCCCTTCTGCAAATGTTCCTGGTGACCGTCGCAAGAAACGCCGCCGCCTGGGATGCGCGCATCCCGGTGGAAGGAGAGGGAGGCTTTCAGGAGGTTCTCCGCCACATCGAAGAAAATTTCCAGGGACCGCTCTCACTCGATGTATTGGCCAAAATCGCCCACATAACCCCACAGCATCTGTGCAGGCTTTTCAGACAGCACTTGAATGCCCGTCCGTTCGAGTATATTACCCGTGTGCGTCTGCAGAAAGCAAAAGCCAGCATGCTGTCCCAAGCAGGCTGGCCCTTGAGGCAAATCGCGGAAGCCAGCGGCTTCACGGACCCCAGCTATTTTTCCAAGCAATTCCGTCATTACGAAGGAATGACTCCGATGGCTTTTCGGCGGATGTATGGGAAATAAGGCGGCATGAACCCGCTTGATCAGATGCGGACCTTGACAACCACCTTGATGATTGGCTCCGACATGCCTGCCGCGCACCCCGGCTTATGGATATCCTCCGGCAGGAGAATGGCGAAAAAACCTGTCTCCAGGCGGATGGGCGTGAAGGGTGCCCCATCCTGATAAAAACAGATGTCTTTGTCCGGATTATAGTCTCCAGCCGGCTCAAGTGAACCTTCCGGTGCCCACCCGATGATCTCCGTACCGGATGCGACATACTGGATGTCGATGAATTTTTCGTGGGTCTCCCATTTCTTTTCCGTTGCATTCATGGTGTTGTAGGACTGCACCAATGCGAACAGATCCGAACCATCGAGTTCCACACGACCAGGCTCCATCAGGGAGAAGTCATGCTGCCGCAGAAAAGCAAATGCCTTGGCGAAACGGGGATGAAGTGATTCATACCGGGCGGCATGTTTCAAAGAATTCACAATCATGTCGTTCCCTCCTTCAATCGGTCCTGCAGGGTTCATGTTTCTTTTGAGGCTCAAGTTTCATATGGGGTTCACACTTTTACCGGCCCATGGATTATTCGGGATCAGGCTTCCTTCATGGCCCTGGCGAAGTCGCGGCCGGCATCATGACAGACCCGCAATTCTTCCTGGGAAGGCGTATACTTGGCGGAGACGGGATCGTGCAGGATTTTGATGCCGGCTTCTTCCATTCCCTGCTGCAGGTGTTTGGGTGCTTCCCCGCTCCAACCGTAACTGCCGAACGAAAAGCCGACTTTCCCCTTGAGTTTGTGTCCGCGGATTTCATCCACCACACCGGCCAACGAACGAAGGGCTCCATTGTTCACCGTGCTGCTGCCGAGTATGATGGCCTTGCTCCGGAAAAAATCCGTCATCAGATCGGACTGGTCGCAGGTGGCGGTATTGAAAAGCTTGACCGGAACGCCTTCGGATTCGATGCCATGGCCGATTGCTTCAGCCATGCTGCGCGTGGCGTGATACATGGTGTCATATGCGATGGTGACATATCCCTCGTCGTAATCGTCCGACCATTCGGCATATTTCCCGACAATCTGAAGCGGATTTTCCCGCCAGATGCAGCCATGACTTGGCGCGATCATTTCGATCGGCAGATTCATGGCGACAACTTCTGCAATTTTTCTCTTGATCAGCGACGTGAAGGGGGCGAGAATGCCGGCGAAATATTTCAGGGCCTCCGCCCAAACGGTGCATGCATCCACTTTGTCCACAAACAGGCTCTGTCCGCAGAAATGCTGACCGAATGCATCATTGGAGAACAGGATGTTCGTTCCGGTCATGAAGGTCATCATGCTGTCCGGCCAATGAATCATCGTCATGTCCACGAAGTGAAGATCCGACTTGCCGATGTTGATGGCATCCCCTGTTTTGACCGTCCGAAATTTCCATGCGGGATTGCCATTGTGTTTTCTGATGATTTCCTCTCCTTTTTTCGAGCAGACAATCTCGACATCGGGAATCTTCTGCATGAGTGCGGCGAGGCTGCCTCCATGATCCGGCTCGTTGTGATTGATGACGATCAGGTCGATATTCGCAAAACCGACCTCATGCTCCAGCATGTGGAGGAACTCTTCCGTGTGCGGGTTCCAGACAGTATCAACCAAAACCGTCTTGTCATCCCGAATCAGAAAGGAATTGTAACTTGAACCGTTGAAGGTGGAAAGCTCGTGACCGTGGAAACGGCGCAGCTCCCAATCCCGTATGCCGGTGTAATAAACATTGTCCTTGACGTGAAGCAACATGAAAACACCCCTTTCATAAACCTTGCAAACCCTTTGAGCAGCTGTTTCTCCAGCCCTTGAAGGCTTCAGACGCGCGAAACGCTCCCGTTAGCCGTTCGAAAACGCACCCCTAGCCATTTTCCACATTCATGATACCATAAAACACGCATGCGGCAAGTATCCTGAGAAACTTCCATTCCGCAGCCTCCGGGCTGTCGGGAAACGGCATGTCCGATGGATGTCAGCCCTGAATGAACGGGCTCGCTGAAGTGGAACATTCTGCTTTCAACCAGGCAAACACATGATGAACAGATCTCTCCTCACTTGTCCCTCTTCAGGATATTCCCCAAAAACTGGCCCGTATAGGAGTTTTTCGCTTCAGCAACCTGCTCAGGTGTACCATATGCAATAATTTCTCCACCCCGATCTCCGCCTTCCGGCCCGAGATCGATGACGTAATCCGCGATCTTGATGACGTCGAGATTGTGCTCGATGACGACGACAGTATTCCCTGTT
Source organism: Clostridia bacterium (assembly GCA_020047785.1). Lineage (GTDB taxonomy): Bacteria > Bacillota > Clostridia > DSM-8532 > DSM-8532 > JAEWSN01. The sequence goes on along the minus strand of JAIFNI010000173.1, from coordinate 2,697 downwards.
TCCACCAGACGCTGAATGACTTCTGTCAGCATATGCACATCCGCCATGTGAAGCCCCGTGGTGGGCTCGTCGAGAATGTACATGGTCTTTCCGGTGGCCCGTTTCGAGAGTTCCGTGGCCAGCTTCACACGCTGCGCCTCTCCGCCCGAAAGTGTGGTGGCCTGCTGGCCGAGTTTGATGTACCCGAGTCCGACGTCGAAGAGTGTCTGCATCTTGCGCTGGATACGGGGGATGTTCTCGAAGTACGTGCAGGCCTCCTCCACGTTCATGTCCAGCACATCCGCGATGCTCTTGCCCTTGTAGTGGACTTCCAGTGTCTCGCGGTTGTATCGTTTGCCTTTGCAGACTTCGCAGGGAACATATACGTCCGGCAGGAAATGCATCTCGATCTTGATGATGCCGTCACCGGAGCAGGCCTCGCAACGTCCGCCCCGCACGTTGAAGGAGAATCGCCCGTTCGTATAGCCGCGCATCTTCGAATCCGTGGTGCTTGCGAACAGATCCCGGATGAGATCGAACACCCCGGTATAGGTGGCAGGATTTGAGCGGGGCGTGCGTCCGATGGGGGACTGGTCGATGTCGATGACCTTGTCCAGCTGGTCCACGCCCAGCATGTCACGATGCTTTCCCGGCTTCACCTTTGCCTTGTTCAGTTTTTGTGCCAGCTTCTTATGAAGAATTTCGTTGATCAGGGAACTTTTGCCGGAACCGGACACGCCAGTGATGCACGTGAGGACGCCAAGCGGAATGTCCACATCCACGTCCTTGAGGTTGTTCTCGGAGGCACCGAGAATGCGGAGAACACGACCGTCTCCCTTGCGGCGCGTCGAAGGCAGCGCAATTTTCTGACGACCGCTGAGGTAGGCTCCCGTGATGGAGTTCGGGTTGGCCTTGATCTCATCGACTGTTCCCTGTGCGATGATATGGCCGCCATGGATGCCTGCTCCCGGCCCCATGTCGATGATGTGGTCCGCCGCATACATGGTGTCCTCATCGTGTTCGACGACGATCAGCGTGTTGCCCAGGTCGCGCAGCCGCTTCAATGTTGTCAGGAGACGGTCGTTGTCCCGCTGGTGCAGACCGATGCTTGGCTCGTCGAGGATATAAAGGACACCCTGCAGGCCGGAGCCTATCTGCGTGGCCAGTCTGATGCGCTGCGCTTCACCGCCGGAAAGCGTGCCCGCCGTACGGGACAGGGTAAGGTAATCCAGACCGACATCCAGCAGAAACCCAAGTCTGGCTGCCAGTTCCTTCATGATTTGCCCGGCAATGATGAGCTCCCGCCTGCTCAGGGGAAGTGATTTGAAAAAGGCATCGCACTCCCGGATGGAGAGCGAGGTAAGGTCGTTGATGTTCCGATCGTTGATGGTTACGGCCAGGCTTTCCTTTTTCAGTCGCTTTCCATGGCAGTCGGGACACTCGATGCTGCTCATGAATGCTTCATAGTATTCCTTCATGCCTTCCGACTTTGTTTCGTTGTGGCGGCGATCCAGGCTGTTGATGACCCCTTCGAAGGCGGACATGAACGTGCCGCTGCCATATTCCTTCGCATACTGGACTTTTATTTTCTCTCCATTCGTTCCGTAGAGGATCTTCCGGGCGATATCCGCCGGCAGCTTCTCCCAGGGCAGATTGACATCAAAGCCATAGTGAAGGGCCATTGCATCCAGATACATGCGGGAATAGGCATCCTCATTCGAGAAATTCCATCCGCCGACATTGATGGCGCCGTCCGCAAGGGAAAGAGACTTGTCCATGACGACCAGATCCGGATCTATCTTCTGCATGGCGCCAAGCCCCGTGCAGGTGGGGCAGGCACCATACGGGTTGTTGAACGAGAACATGCGGGGCGTCAGTTCCTCGATGGCGATGCCGCAATCCGGACAGGCGAAATTTGTGCTGAACATCATTTCCGGAAAATCCGCGACATCCACCAGGAGCAGACCGCCAGCCAGATTCAACACTGTCTCTATGGAGTCCGTGAGTCGTTTCTGGATGTCCGCGCGGATGATGAGGCGGTCCACCACGATTTCAATGGTATGTTTCCTTTTCTTGTCCAGCTTGATCTCTTCATTGATTTCCTGGTATTCGCCGTCTATCCGAACGCGAAGGTACCCGTTTTTCTTGGCATCCGCCAGCAGTTTTGTATATTCACCCTTGCGGCCCCGGATGACTGGTGCGAGGAGTTGGAGACGGGTTCCTTCAGGCAGGGCAAGAATGGCATCGACCATCTGGTCCACCGACTGCTGGGAGATGACCTTGCCGCATTCCGGACAATGCGGAATCCCGATGCGGGCAAACAGCAACCGGAAATAATCATAGATTTCCGTGACGGTGCCCACCGTGGAACGGGGATTCCGGCTTGTGGTCTTCTGGTCGATGGAGATGGCCGGCGAAAGACCATCAATGGACTCCACATCCGGTTTCTCCATCAGGCCGAGAAATTGCCGCGCATAGGCGGAAAGCGATTCCACATACCGTCGCTGGCCTTCTGCGTAGATTGTGTCGAATGCCAGTGAAGACTTGCCGGAACCGGACAGGCCGGTGATGACGACAAGGCTGTCCCGCGGAATTTCCACGTCGATGTTTTTGAGATTGTGCTCACAGGCACCTTTGACAACGATTGAATTTTTTGTGTTCTTCATGATGACACGCTCCAAAACACTGATCCTGACATTCTGCAAAACATTTGTTCTT
>JAIFNI010000226.1 GCA_020047785.1 Clostridia bacterium | reverse complement strand
GGAACGAATCCGGATAAACTCCTTTCCATCTTTGGTCTGTCTGCTGAAGCGGTCACGTTTGATTTTACGTGCCCGGAGACGTTCCGGGCGGCCTTATCCGGCGTGGATCGTGTTTTCCTGATGCGTCCGCCGCATCTTGGCAAACCGGAGGACTTGTGCAAAGCCCGGCATGCTGCGGTATCGGAAACACATGCTGCAGGTCCGAAAATTTGAAAAAACCTATGTGCATGTGACCATGGCACTGTACCTGATGACCAGACTGGGAACGGCTGAGGCCGTCACCGACGATTTCGAGCGTCTCTCCGGCCGGAAGCCCCGGACTTTCGATTCTTTCATTCAGGACCATGCCTCGGAATTCTCAAGGAAATGAGTTTTACAGGAAACCATAGGAGGCGCAGCATGACCAAACTCATCAATCCCATCCCCCTCGGCATGGTCAAATGCTTTCTGTTGGAAGGGAACACCAACATTCTGGTTGATGCAGGTCTGTCGAGATCGCCGGACAGAATCAGGAGGGAACTCGACCGGATTCACGTGAAAATGGAGTCCATCGGCCTGATCATCATCACCCACAACCATCCGGACCACATCGGTGGATTGGCGGCCCTGAAACAGCTGACCGGGGCGAAAGTCCTGATGCACCGGCTCGAAGCGGATTTTCTGGTCCGGGGACAGGACTCTCCTGCCGCTCCGCAGACCGGGTTCGCGAAAGTCATGATGCGGATGTTTCCAAAGTCGGAGCCATCCGGCATCCGGTCCGACTTGACGTTCAAGGATGAGTTCGATCTGCGGCCGTATGGACTGAAGGCGAAGGTGATCCACACACCGGGTCATACGGACGGGTCTGCATCCATTGTGTTCGATAACGGGGAAGCCGTTGTCGGCGACCTCATCAACGGGCGCATGGGTCCTGTCGGAAGAGCAGCCACCTTGCCATTCCTGCTGAGCAGCCGGAAAGCCATCCTTTCCAGCATGAAGATGCTGCTGGAAAGGGGTGTGGAGACATTTTATCCCGCGCATGGCGCTGCCTGTTCTGCGGATGCCGTAAGGAAACTGGTGGCGAGGTATTGAACGGCTTTCCGCTTCAGCGGGTTTTGCGTTCAGACGCCTTCTGCATTCAGGCGCCTTCCGCTTCCTCCCGCGCGATGCGGCACCATTCAAACGCATTCGCCGGGTTTTTTCCGAGCGTATTGTTGTCTTTCATGATGATTTCGAGCCGGCATCCCCTGGTGCGCCGGATCAGGTCGCGCAGGCTGCTGCGGGCGAAGTCCGCATCCATGACAGGAATGGCGAGATAGGCAGGATTCGGTTTGCTGGAGAAAAGATACCGGTCCCCCAGCGCTTCCGCCATCACATCAATGTCCGCCCAAGGCGAGACCGAGACACGGCGCAGGTTAGGAATGGTTTTGAGCATGTCCCACCGTGCGTTGACCGGTTCGCAGCAGCCGTAGCAGTTCAGCCCGAAACGGGCGAGCAGCGGAAGCTGGTAGGGGAAGATGAATTCCGCGAACATGCCGGGTGAAATGCCAACCGTTTCCTGACTCTCCGCAAAGCCCCACATATTCTGCAGGAGCGCGGCTCCCGGGTTGTCGGCCGGCAGTTGTTCCGTGAAGCCGAAACCACCGGAACCAACGTAGGTATTGCCCGTGTTGGTGTGCAGAAGCCCGTTTTTCTCCAGATGGTCGAGTTTCGCCATCGTGCCGTCCCGCAGGATGGACATCAGGGCATGAACAGATTCCGGTTCGTCATGCAAATCATACATCAGCTGGTCCAGACCCCGCAGATTCACAGCGGTCCAGGTCATGCCCAGTGTCCACCACCATTTGTGCTTCAGCCGAACCGTCAGAATCGGTTCGAAAATGTCACGGGCCAGCTCGAGCATCTGCATCGTGGCATCCTGGTCCACAGAAATACTCGGGAATTTCAACTTGTCAAGGTCTGCATAGTCCTTGAGCGGAGGTTCCCAGCGATAGGCATGTCCGTGTCCGCCTCCGATTTTGCGCTCATGCATGCCCCAGTCGCTCTCGATGGCCTCGTAACCAACCTCGAAGACGGCATCGACCACCTTGTCGTCCTTCATTTCATTTGCCCAGCAGATCTCCTTCCGCAGGCGCATTTCCCAGGAGCGTGCCAATTCTCCCGTGCATTGCAGGGAAGATTCCGGGATGATTTCCTCCCAGCCGTTTTCCGGATCGCAAAAAATGACGGGACGTGTGGCCTTCAGGTCGTTGTGGTCGGTCCAAAGACGGCGCTTCTCCGCTTCTATCGGTCGTTCCGCACATTCCCGGAGTTTTTTGGCCAGTTCTTTCAAAAGAATTCGCTCATCCTGCGTGATCATCATCCTGTTACCTGCCTTCATAAAAAATATGGACGTGGAAGGTGAGTTTTCCGATCTGTGCAAACCGAGAAAATCATGGTGCTGTGGATTTGCTTGTTTTCCGTCAAAATGATTGTACTGCTTTTTCCAGCTTGCCGGGTTGCAGGAAATCATCCATGATTTACAGAATCTGCTCGGGGGTTTCGCGGATGACGCGGATTGCCTGCCTTCTGTATTGGGTCGGGGAAAGACCATAAGCAGTGCGGAAGGCATTGCTGAAGTGATGGATGCTGTTGAAATAAAGGGCATCGGCAATTTCCGAAACCGTGTCCGTTTTTTCCAGAAGCCAATTCCTGGCTGTTTCAAGTCGTGCAATATGACAATACCCCATGACGGAAAAGCCGGTTTCGGCGCGGAAACGCCTGCTCATCGCAGAAACGCTGTAGTGGAGGGAGGAAGCGATCCCATCAAGGCTGAGCTGCTGACCGAGATGTGCGTCAATGTGACGGATGACCGTGGTGGAGAGGGTTGGTGGATGCTTTTTGACGCTGTCGCCGATTCGGGCCGCCTCAAAATCACGGATGGTCAGCAGCAGCAGCTGGAAAACAAGGCTCCGTATCAACGCGCCGGCATGAAGTCCCGGACTGGCGGCTTCTGCCAGAATGCGCTGGAGGATCTCGCGAATATTGCCCTCGTCTCTGCAGACCGGATGGATGACAGCTTCCATGCGTCGGTTGAGGTCCGCCCATAGGGGGTCGGAGCAGGCATTCCCGCCCAGAATGGAAACACACAGGTACAGAATGCGGAACGGGGATTCGGGAGAGGGCCAGCCCCCGTGACGCTGCGGCGCTTTTGTCAGAAACACCTGGTCGTTGCCGATGGGAAACACAGCCTCATCGATTCTGAAAAGACCTTTCCCAGTTGGAATCAGGCAGATCTCGAAACCGGGATTCCAATGATAATCGATTTCACTATGACTGGTGCAGTGAATATCACCCGCAAAATGCACGCGGATGATATCGTCGGCGTATGGCTCCGATAGATGGATCTTCATTTCCCGACTGCTCATGCTCAATCTTCCAGAAGACTTTCCAGGAAACGTCCATTTTCATGGAAGAGGATGCCGTCCGCATAAATGCGGCCACCGTTTCTCATGTCGCACAGCATGTCCCAATGGATGCCGGACCGGTTCAGTCCACCTGCATCCGGCATGGAATCTCCGATCGCCATATGGACGGTTCCTCCGATCTTTTCGTCGAACAGCATGTTCCGTGTGAACTTCGAGATGCCGTAGTTGGTGCCGATGGCCACCTCGCCAAACCGCTTTGCGCCATCGTCCGTATCCATCAGGGCATGCAGCAGGTCTTCACCTTTTGTGGCTGTCGCCTTGACGATGAGTCCCTTTTCCACTTCCAGTCGGATTCCTTCGACTTCCTTGCCTGCATAGATACCCGGGAAGGAGAAGGTGATATGGCCGTCAATTCCGTCTTCCACCGGAGAGGTGAAAACTTCGCCATCCGGGAAGTTGACATGCCCGTCACAATTGATCCACTTCCGGCCGGCCACGTTTACACGGAGGTCGGTGCCCGCTGAAACGAAATGCAGTTCCGACTTCGGATCAAGCCATTTCGCCCATCGTTCCTGTTCCGCGCTGATGCGTTTCCATTCGGAAACCGGGTCCTCGGTATCCAGCAACCCTGCGCCATAAACGAAATCCTCATATTCGGACAGGCTCATGGTGGCTTCCTGTGCATCCGCTTCCGTGGGGAATTGTGTTCCGCACCAACGAAGGTCCCCGCTGCCCATGCGCGCCATGAACAGCTGGTGGGATTCCCGGTTTCCCTGCGAGGAGAATTTCAGCTGGTCGGACGGAATGTTGCTGTTGATGCGTGTGTTTCGGCTTCCCCAGGCGGAAAGGACGACATCGGAGGTTTTTGAGATGAGCATGGGGATTTCGTCTGCCTGCAGCAGCTGTTCCATCGAGGAATGCTTCAGACGGATTCTCCTCAATGCATCTGATGTGATGCAGGTTTCGACATGCGCACCCGTTTTGAGCGCCTCCTCCAGCACAGCTGCCATCCAAGGTGTGGAGACTTCGTCAGCCTTGAGGAAGACCTTGTCTGTGGCCTTCATGCCGACAGAGTATTCGACCAGCAGTTTTGCGAGCTTCTTTAATCTGGGATCCATGTTTCCCTCCCTGAGCCAACTCTCGTTTTCGTCGATTCTCTTCGGTTTTCACAGTTTCTCACTTCATCAAACATGAGTAGCCTCTCCTGATGATGTTCTTCTGATGGATTGAGTCTTCAGATGGATTGGAAGCCGAAACACACTTTGCTTCCTTCGCCAACAAACCAGCTGTCTAAAAAATAAGCTGATGCGCAATCTGGGACCATTCAACCGGTGCAACCATTTTATCATTTTTTAGATAATCCAACCTATCCAACAACGATGCCAAGATCACCATATGGCGTTTTCCCATCCAGCGCATGGCGATAGGTGCACATCCAGGCAGGCATGAATCCGCTTCGATAGGCGACGGACTGCGATGCGATGTTCGAAGACGACGTGCCGTAATAGGGTGTCTTCCCTTTTTCCAGGATCAATTGTGCCAAACGGCTGACCAGGCATGCTGCGAGGCCCAGCCCACGAAACGGCGGCAAGACGTCAATCCCGATTTGCCACATTTGTTCACAATCCGCGGACGCGCCGGCCATGCCGATGATCGTGTCCCCCTTATACGCCGAGAGCACCAGTGCATCAGGACGCGGATGCGCCACATCATATTGGATGGCATTTTCAAACCCCCGAACGGCATACAGGGAATGGATTTCCACTTCCGAGCGAACCTCCAGCCGGATGCCCTCCGGGTATGGAAGGACAGGCGCGGAGTCTGTCGCGAGAAGATAGTATAGGGAATGCCCGTAAAGGAACGGCGCCGAGAACAAGTCGTCGCGGCTTTTTCCTTCCAGGTGCGGTTTCGCCCGCGAAAGAAGGACCGGGTCGCCCGTTATGACAATCCCTTTTCCCATCGTGGCGGCTTCCAGAAACGGGATCTGACGGTCAAACATCCTGCGGTTGGGATGAAGGGTCGATTCGGTGAACAGGGTTCCATCCCGCATGAAATCCTCCGGAGAGCAGTTCATATCAATGGCAAGCTGCCTCCGGACGAGTTCGAGCATTTCTGTTCTTGCATCATCCATTCCGTTCCCTCTGCTTTCACTGCGCCTTGGATATGCCTTCAGTCTGTCCGGTGCAAGTTTGCGTCTTATATATGCGATTTCACGAAAGAACGCAGCATTCTTCTGCTTCTGAATCGAATGTATCGTGATTCTGAACCAAATGCAATGGATTCTGAATCGGATGCTCCATGATTCTGAATCGGATGCTCCATCGCAATGGTTCCGGAATAAAGATAAAATGCTGAGGTATGGAAAGGTGGTAGAAACATGGAAGTTATGGACGCAATCCTGACACGCAGGAGCATTCGGCAATATTCAGGAGAGCTTGCCACAGAAACGGAAATCCGTCAGATCCTGCGGGCCGGCAGCCATGCTCCCTCGGCACACAACCGCCAACCCTGGCATTTCGTCGTGCTGCAGGAAC
>JAIFNI010000250.1 GCA_020047785.1 Clostridia bacterium | reverse complement strand
CGCCCCGCAGGCATGCAGGGTCAGTGATTGCCGGGCGCGGGTCATCGCCACATAGAGGATCCGTTTCGATGCCTCATCCGTCATCTGGAAGTTCCCGAGGGTCAGCACCACATGGTCGAATTCGCGACCCTTCGCCTTATGCATGGTGGACACGTACACAGCGGCCTGCTCGATCCGAAGGAAATCCTCCTCGCTTGATTCCCTCAGAAAAGTATGCCAGTCTGACACGAAGCGCCTTTTCCCGCTTTGTTCCTCAAAAGTCTTGAGCAGTCGGTGAACCATAGGCAGGTGCCTGCTTGAGCCGAAATTCCTGTCAAGAACCTCTTTCGCCTGTTCCCAGTTGTCATCGGGAATCGTAACGAATTCCGGCGGCAGCTTCAGTGCATCCGAAAAAGCTCGAACTTCCTGAAGGTTCGCCAGTTCGTAACTTTCCATGCTCTGTAGGAGACTTGCCTTGATGCCGGCGTGCTGAAACATACCGACCAACTGCAGTGCCTCCTCGTTGCGGGTGGTCAGTACGCCCACCGTTCCCTTCCAGGAAGGTCGCCCCATCACCTGATAAGGCAAGACCTTTTCCGCCGCAACGACCTCTGGTCGATCTACAAGCGTCCGCATTTCGTCATTCTTCGGGAATGCTGACAGCATCCGCATCCCGTCAGCATTCTCCGAGCATCCGGTCAGCATCCGCATCCCGTCTTCATCCGACACCCCTGCCAACGCCGCCAGCGTCTTCGCCGCGACCGGCATCAGCATCTCTTTGTCTCGGTATCGAATCAGTCGGATATCTCCTGATTCCTTCGATACAGCCTCGATGGGCGTCCGTTTCATCCGGTCCTGCATCCGGGATGCCATCGCGTTCGCATAAGCAACGAGACTGCTCCGGCTCCGGTAATTGTCCACCAGTTCATGCAGCACTGAACCTTCACGCGCCATCAGCGCTTTCAGGTGACGGGAATCAGAACCTCGGAACGAATAAATATTCTGGTCGTCATCGCCCACCGCAATGATGCGCAAGTCGTCGTTCTTCTCCACAAGCACTGCGACCAGCGCCGCCTCGTGTTCGTCCATGTCCTGTGCCTCATCGATCACCAGCACGGTTTTCGTGATGCGTGCAGGTTCCACTTCACCACTGCGGATGGCCGCTACAGCCCGTTGCACAATATCCGCCGATTTCTCCAGGCTCCCTACCCGTCCCAACAGGTCGAAGCAATAGGCGTGGAAGGTTTGGATCGCCACATAGCGGGCGGGCTCATGAATCAGTGCCAGCAGGCGCATCCGGAACTCCGACGCGGCTGATCGGGAGAAGGTGACCATCAGCAGCTGCTCGCTGCGCACATTTTCCATCAGCAGCAGCGAGGCCAGCTTGTGAACGAGTGTACGCGTCTTTCCGCTCCCCGGCCCGGCCGCCACCACGATGTTTGTCGCTTCATGATCCCGGATGACCGCCAGCTGCGGAACGGACAGCTCCCCGAAGATCTGCTGGAACATGCGCGGAGAAATGGACCGGTGGATCTCCTCCCCTTTCGCGCCGGGAAAGTACTTCTTCCGAAACATGCTGTATTCCAGACTGAAATAATCCTCCACGAACTGCAGCGCGGATGCGTAGTTCTCCAGCATGCGGCGAGCATACTCGCCCACGATATGGATCATTTCCATCTTCTGCTCGTAATACAGTTCGAGCGCTTTGTAGTCCTCTTGCTTGTATTTGATCTTGTTGTCCAAGACGAGTCGATCCACGCAGATGGCGCTGTAGGTCACCAGAAACCCGCCCTCAATGCGCAGTGCGCCGATTCGACCCAGATAGAACAATGTTCCCTCGATCTCCTCGGTTTCCGCCGGCTCGCGTCCCAACTGAAACACTTCATTGAACGCATTTTTCAATTCCAACACGGAGAATTCCAGCGTTTTGCTGCGGTTCGGATTATGTGCATCCAGATGCTGCAGGATAAACTGGCCAATCTCCACCCGACGCGCCATCTGCTGCTGCAAGGTTGCGCGCAGCACCAAAAATTGGATATGCAGCAGGTTTGGCGACGATTTCACAATTTCCCGCCGCACCCATTGTTTGACACTCCAATAATTCAAAAGGGTGCGAATCCGGTCCGAGACCTGCTTCAGACCAGCCTCTTCCGCTTTCTCGTTCAGCTCTTTCCGGTTCACCACCGTTTCGGCTTCCGGCAATGTTTCCAGCAGGAAGTTTTCGAGCTTCCGAAACTCCTGCAGGAGCCTCAACGAGCGGACTGATGTGCCCGTCTCGTCCAGAAAAGCATTCAGGTCTTTTGCATCGGACAATACTTTCGCTTCCCGCAGCAGGGTGATGATTCGGATCACCTCAGCCTTCTCAAGCCCCAGATCATCGGCGATGTAATCCACACGGGCTTCCGGAGTCTCGGCCGATCCGGCTCTTTGCCGACTTCTGCTGGCCACCAGCTTGTTCACGATGCGAATGGCCGTTTCGCAATCCTTCTCGTTGAACAGGTTTGAAGAACGGATCTTCTCCCCCGCTTCCCGTGCAGTATGGGCCAATATGCTGTCTGCATAGATGTGCGGCATGTTCTGGCCACGCTGTACGTACCCGGACAGTTCCAGCGCCGCAATGGCCGTTTTGACACGGGTTTCGACATCACCCAGACTATCGTCCCATCCTGCGTTGCGCGCTATTTCCAAGGCGGAACCTGACATGCGGTTTCGGAAGCGGGTTGCATCCTTCACGGCTTTCCAGACCTGCTGGATTTCTGTAAACCGCATCTTCGACCGGTTCAGCTGCACGAAATGCTTGTTGAGGTCTTCTTCCCGGTACAAGACGTGGCATTCGGCTTCCAAAGACGGGTCCCGACCGGCCCGGCCGGCTTCCTGCACGTAATTCTCCAGGGAATCCGAAATGTCGTAGTGGACTACCAACCCCACATCCTTCTTGTCCACACCCATGCCGAACGCCGAAGTGGCCACCATGATGCCGATTTCACCCCGGATGAACGCATCCTGGTTCGCGCTCTTCTCCTGCCGATCCATCTTGCCGTGATACGGGCGGGCGGGGAACCCGTCCTTCGTGAGCCGATTCGCCAGATCCACCGCAGCCTTCGTGCGGGACACATAGACGATGGTAGGACAATGGTGCATCTCCAGAAGGCTGCGAAGGGCTTCGAGTTTTTCACTGTCACCACTTTCCGTGACATGGAAATGAAGATTCTTTCGTGCGGATCCGGCTGTGAACAACGCAAGCTCCAGCCCAAGCTTATCCCGGAAATGCCGGCGGATGTCGTCGATGACATTGGGTTTGGCAGTCGCGGTGAAGCAGGAGACCGGGATGATGACATCGAGCTGTTTCTTCTGACAGAGCATGCGGATGAAGTCCGCGATATACAGGTAATCGACGCGGAAATCCTGCCCCCAGGCTGAGAAGCAGTGGGCCTCATCAATGACGAAACGGACAATGTGCCTTTGCAGCAGCAGCCGTTCGATGGTTCTGGACCGCAAGGATTCCGGAGAAAGATACAGGATGGACGCATCCCCCGACTCCACGCGATGAATGGCTTCGGCCCGTTCCAGCGGATCCAGCAGACCGTTGATGGCGATGGCATCCGTGATGTCCAATCGTTCAAGATTGTCCACCTGATCCTTCATCAGCGACTGAAGCGGGGACAGCACCACGGTGAGCCCCTTCTCCGCTTTGCCGGCCAGCAGCGCCGGAACCTGGAAGGTAATGGATTTTCCTCCACCGGTCGGGAATACCGTCAACAGCGATTTCCCTGCAATGGCCGCTTCGACGGCCCGTTCCTGGAGCGGTACGCCTTCGAAGGTTCGGTAGGCGTCGTAGCCAAAGAATCGTTTGAGCCCTTTTCGGGCGTCCAGCTGTTCCAGACAGTATGGGCAACCTTCCGGACAAGGGTTGCCGCGCAAGGCGTGCATCATGCGATCGGTTTCCGGATAGGCATGCAGAATCCATGGCGGTGTCAGCGAGCGTTCATCGTGGGCATGGAGAAGGGCCAGACAGTAGGCGAGTTCTATTGGATGCCCTTGGATGAAGGATGCAATGGGCGCATGTTCGCAGAAACGATTCCGGAAGAAGGAACGCAGGAGAAGTTCAGAATTGGTGGATTCCGGGGAACAATGGTGAATTTCGGGACTGGTGGATTCCGGAGAGCGAATGAGAAGTTCGGGATTGGTGGATTCCGGGGAACACGGGGAAAATGCCGGGTCGGCGGATTCCTCGGATTGGCTTCCAAGGTAACGGAAAAATCCGGCAAAGCCAGGCCGATCGGAGAGAAGAAGCCCATACAGGATGCGAAGCGTTTCAGGCAAGTTTCGGAAGGTGTCGGCCTCATCGTAAAAAAGCTGCATCGCCTTTTTTGCATCCGACAACGGATTGTTCCACTCGTCGTTCAGCAGCTTGTCATCCTTGACCAGCGCGTGATAGGGATGCTTCGGGAAGAGCAGTGCGGAAAGAGGCAGGGTGTCGATGGTACGCGCAGGATCAATATCGCCCAGCAAGGGTGCGAGATAAACCAGATCATGGGCGATCAGGTTGTGTCCGCATAGGAATGCCGAATCCGACACGAACTCGCGAAACTGACTGCCTGAATTCGTACGAATTTCGCGACCATCTGCCTTGACAGCGCCGAAATCCAGAATTCGGTGAGAATCCTCAGACACCTCGGTATCGAGAAACGTGATACTCTCCAACAACTCGTCTCCTGTGCCTTGGCTGTTTGTTTTCATGCATGTGGTTTCAGGAAGAATTTGGTTCCATTATATCGCTTTGCCAGCCTGATGGCGAGTAGGTTCCTGCAGATGCTGTTGCTCCTGCAGATGCCATGACGGATTCACTGGAAAATTCACCTGAAGGATTCACTTAAAAGACTATGAATGAATCTCTCCCTACCTCATTCAGCCGGAAGATGATAGGCTGAACAGGATATATGTATGCAAACGCGCATCAGCAGGTTGCCTCCCAAGGAGGCTGCAATGAATCCGGTTGATGTGGCTCAAGGAGGTCTCGATGAATCATCGACTCATTCTGATAGAGGGAATACCGGGTTCGGGAAAAACCACCCTCTCCGCCCGTCTGGAAACCTGGCTGCAGGAACAGGAAATAAAAACCATGCTGTACCGTGAAGGGGATGCGCATCCTGCAGACATGGCATGGAATGCATTATTGACGCGGGATGAAATGGATGAAGTCAAAAAAAATCACCCTCGGCTCATTCCGAAACTCGATGACCTGACGCGGCAGGATGGGGACCAATTCATCCTGGCATATACGAAAATCGGGTATGAAGCCATGGGGTCGGAGCTCCAGGAGTTTTTCGCCTCGCATGAAGTCTATGACGGCCGCGTGCCCCTGGAAGTGTTTGAAGGCCTGCATCGCCGAAGATGGGCGGAATTCGCCGGATTGGCCATGGATCATCCGGATACCGTCTATCTCTTCGAGTGTTCTTTTCTTCAAAATCATGTCAATGAATTGCTGACTGCTCACAACAAGTCGGAAGCAGAAATCCTTACCTACTTGAATGCACTGGCCGCTCCCGTCATGCCCTTGAATCCAATCCTGCTCTACCTCGATCAACCCGACCCGGATGAAACCATACGCAGGGTTGCGGCGGAAAGGGTCAATCCGCCGGAATCCGGCAGACCGGACTGGATTCAATTGGTCATCCGGTATGTGGAGGACAGCCAATATGGAAGGACTCATGGATTGAATGGTCTGGATGGTGCCTTGCATCTCATTCGGGAACGAAAGAAAATCGAGATGGCTGTCTGGCCGGATCTGAAGATGGATCGTGCCATCATTCCGAATCCGGACTATGACTGGGATGCGGTTTTTCACGAGATGACCAGAGCGGTAAGGGGTCAGGAACTGTGAACATCTGTTCCCAGTTCCGCCCCCTATTCGCTCATTTTTTTGTTTTCATTGCTAATGAATTCGCTAGTTTTTTTGTTCCAGT
>JAIFNI010000307.1 GCA_020047785.1 Clostridia bacterium | reverse complement strand
CACACCCTTGTTGGAGGTCACGCATGATCTTCCTTCAGGAAAGGGGGGCAGTGCGGCAAGGGTTTCTCTTCGGGAGCGGACGGAACAAACGCTATTGAAACACTTCTCATCAACCGCAGCCCTTGTCACCGTGAAGGGGGACATCCTGTATCTGCACGGGCGCACGGGCATGTATCTGGAGCCTGCGCCGGGTGAAGTCGACACGAGCAATATCCTGAAGATGGCGCGCGATGGTCTTTTATATCCCCTGGCCGCGGCACTCCGAAAAGCCGTTGAATTGAATGAAACGGTCCATTCCGGAAATCTGCTGGTCAGGACCAATGGACATCACACCCTGGTCAACCTCACGGTCATCCCTTTGGATGCGGAACCCGAGGTCAAGGAATCCCCCCTTTTCCTTGTTGTCATGGAAGAGGCCGCCATATCGGAAGTCGCGCATCAACAGGCCGATACACTGCGCGACGCATCCGTGCCGCTTGGCATTCCTCCTGAGGCTCCAGTCTCCAAGACGGATGCGGACATACAGATCACAATCCTGAAGCGGAAACTGCGCGAGAAGGATGAATACCTCCAAACCGCCAAAGAAGAGCTGGAGACGTCCGTCGAGGAACTCAAATCTTCGAATGAAGAGATGCAATCCGTGAATGAGGAACTGCAGTCCGCCAATGAAGAACTGGAAACCGCCAAGGAGGAACTGCAGTCGGTCAATGAGGAATTGTCCACCGTGAACGGCGAACTGCAGGACAAGGTCGCCGATCTGTCCCGCACCAACAACGACATCAGCAATCTGCTGGCCGGCACCGGGATCGGCAGCATTTTCGTGGATTATCAGCTGCGCATCATGCGGTTCACGCCAGCCGCCGCCCAGATCATCAACCTGATTCCCAGTGATCTGGGCAGGCCTGTGGCGCATATCGTCAGCAATCTGGCCGGCTACGATCGCATGGTCGTCGATGTCCGATCGGTATTGGACACCTTGATTCCCAAGTCCATGGAAGTGCAGACGTATGAAGGCATCTGGTACATGATGAAGATTCTGCCTTACAGAACGGTTGACAATGTCATCGAAGGCGCTGTGATTACTTTTCTGGACATCACGGAAAGCGTTCAGACGCGGGAATCCCTTCGTATTTCCAATGAGCTGTCACGTCTTGCGGTGGTGGTCCGGGATTCGAACGATGCCATCACCGTGCAGGATCTGAGCGGCCAAATTCTGGCATGGAACCCATCTGCGACCAGGATGTACGGCTGGAGCGAATCTGAAGCGTTGAAAATGAATGTTCGGGACCGAATTCCGAAAAGTATGCTGCAGGGCGAAATCACCGTCATTCATCGCCTGGCGCAATCCAATGCAATTGAACCTTATCTTTCGCAGAGACTGACAAAGGACGGAAAATCCGTGGAGGTATGGATGACTTCCTCCTCATTGCTCAATGAAGCGGGGAATGTGTATGCAATTGTGACAACGGAGCGGTACAAGGGATGAGAGCCATATCCATGCAGGATAACCTGGGCACGGAAGCGGAAGGGAGCAGGATGAAACATAACGAAGCAGATGCAGAGTTGGATTCCTCCCTGGGGAGCAGTGCGGAACAGACACCCCGAATGAATGTTCTGCCGGGTATCGCAGAGCAGGAGAATTCTCTGCGGGTACATGCTGAACAGGTTCTGCAGAAGGAGGATAGCCGGTCACTGGAGGCATCCCCTGACAATTCCTTCACGGAAATGAAGAACCTGCTTCACGAACTGAGAGTCCATCAGATTGAGCTGGAAATGCAGAATGAGGAGTTGAAGCGGGCTCGGGAAGAAATTGAGGATTCGAGGTCCCGGTACTTTGATCTCTATGAAATGGCACCCACGGGGTATTTCACGTTAAACGACAATGGCGTGATTCTGGAAGCCAATTTGACTGCGGCAGGACTGCTGGGAACGGTACGAAGCGATTTGATCGGACGACCATTCTCCAGATTCATCCCCCGTGAAGACCAGGACCTCTATTATTCCCTCAGGAGGAAACTGCTCGAATCGTCAGAGCCGCAAAATTGTGAATTACAGGTGATGAAAAAGGATGGTTCCGTGTTATGGGTCTGCCTGGCAGCCCTGCTGAGACAGAATGCCGAAAATCTACCCGTATGCCGGATCATGGCGACGGATATCACACTCCGGCGTCTCTCCGAGGAAGCCCTTCAGGAAAGCGAAACCAGGCATAAGGCCATGATCGCCAATATCTCCGATGTGATTGGAATTATCGGCTGTGATGGCATCATCCGCTACAAAAGCTCCAATGTTGAGAAGTATTTCGGGTGGCGTCCGGAAGAACTCGTCGGAGCCGATTATCGAGTCATCGTTCACCCGGATGACCAGGAATTGGTTCAGACGGCTTTCTTGTCCATCCTGACAACCCCGGGTACCGAAAAGATGATTGAATTCAGATACAGATGCAAGGACGGCATCTGCAGGGCGATTCGCCTGTCCGCGATGAACCTGCTGCATGACCCTGCCATCGGAGGCATGCTGGTCAATTATCATGACATATCCGCACAAAAAAGAGCTGAAGCCGAGCTGCGTGACGCCAAGGAAGCGGCTGAAGCCGCGAATGATGCCCAGAGACAGTTCCTTGCGAACATGTCCCATGAAATCCGAACACCCATGAATGGCTACATGGGCATGCTGCAGCTGATGGAACAGACACAGCTGACAGACGAGCAGAAAGAGTATGTCCGGATTTCCAAGGTTTCCACCAACGCATTGCTGGTGATCATCAACGACATTCTGGACTTTGCCAAGCTGAAGGCGGGAAAAATGGGGCTGGAGAAGAGACTCTTCTCACTCAAACCTCTCGTCGACGATGTGGTCAGTCTGTTCAGAATTTCAGCCGCAAAAACCGGGGTGAGCATTGAGGTCTGCCTGGCGGAGGATATTCCCGCGACGCTGTCGGGCGATCCATTCAGACTCAGACAGGTGCTCTCCAATCTGATCGGGAATGCGGTCAAGTTCACCAATGCGGGTTGGATTCGAGTTTCCGCCGGTCTTTCGGATGCTGTGGGCGATCAGAAGATCAAGCTTTCCTTTCTGGTTGAGGATACCGGAATCGGAATTCCTGAAGACAGATGGCACACCCTTTTCCGCATGTTCAGTCAGGCTGACGACTCCGATACCCGCAAATACGGGGGTACCGGTCTGGGTCTGGCCATCTCGAAAGGACTGGTTGAGATGATGAATGGCGAGATATGGCTGCAGAAAAAGGAAGGTGCGGGCAGCTGTTTCCGTTTTACAGTTGTTCTTGATGAAGACTCCAGCGCAGGCGGAATGGAAAAACAATCTGTTTCCAATTGTGGAGCGCAAAAAATCACAATGAAGCGGAACCTGCTTCTTGCCGAAGATGACGAAATGAGCATCAAACTGATGCAGTATTACGCGCGGAGAGTCGGGTGGAACCTGACGCTGGCGGAGAACGGCAAGGTCGCCGCCGACCTGCTGCTGCAGAATCGTTATGACGCCATTCTGATGGATGTGCAGATGCCAGGGGTGGACGGCCTCACCGCAACGAGGATGATAAGAAAAGTGGAAGAGCCGATGAACCGGCATACGCCGATCATCGCCATGACCGCCTATGCCATGCGGAGTGACCGCGAGCGGTGTCTCAACGCCGGTATGGACGATTATCTTCCGAAACCCCTGAACATGGAAGATCTGTTTGCCGCTGTCGAGAAGTGGTGTTCGCGGCGGCAGGCATGATTCTGTCCAGTGCAGCAGCAATCAGCCGTCAGGATTCAATAACGGCCAGTCTGCATGCACTTCACTTTCTTCCAGCCGACGCTTGCACTTTTCCAAGGGTATCTGCTCCGAAATGTCATCATCTCCTCATGATAAGCTCCGGGTAATAGAAGCTTGTTTTGCTATCCTTATAAATCATGCCCGTCTCCATGATGCCCATCATGAAAGTGACCAGCCAAGGTTGCTGATCAGGATCTGTTGTGATAGGGTGATGCGGGAGATAAAACGATGAAGAATTCAACTGGGAAAAACAAGCAGGTGCACCCGTCAAGTCCGTCGGATTCCGTATTCAGGTTGATCGGCACCTTGGTTGCCCAGTTTGTTCGCAGCATACCCATAATGGGTCTGAGGCTTCTGATTGGTTCGCTGGGCGTGTTCATTCTCATCAACTTCATCAACTATTATGTCATTGCCGAGTTGAACCAGGGCTATGGCTCCGGCAATGTAACAGGCGGCAACCTGAAACCATGGATATGGCTTTTCAATTTTGGTGAAAACAAGGCGGCCTTCGGTCTGCTCTCCTTTTTTCTGCCGCTGCTGCTCTCCTCCCTGTGGGCGCAGATCAGGAAGTTCGGACTCAAGGTTTTCTTCCGGAATCTTGTCCATGTTTTCAGTTGGACAGGTTCCTGCCTATATCATGCCGGACGATACAGTTTGCCGGCACTGCTGCTTTCTGCTGCATTCATGCTGCCGCTTGGTCTTTTCACGAACAACACGGCGCTGTATGTCACCATGGCGCTCGGTGCATTCTTCGCTTATACCTCTCAAAACAACAACCTCACATTTCAATTTGCACGGGCCGGCTGGAATGACTGGCAGCGTCTGTTTCGAAAGAAATCACCTTTGAGCAGTCTGAATCAGGGCATTGGCGGCATGCTGCCATTTGGATTTTTCTTTGGTCTGGTCATTCTGGCGATATTGCCGTCAAATCTCCTGAAACTCCTGTCCGGCATCCTTTTCCTGATATTCATGGCGGGCGGCGTTTTCTTCTTCCGTTCTTTTCGTGGCCGTTCCGCCGTGGCCGCCATCCTGGTGTTCATAGGTCTGAACCTTTTCTGGTACGCGATGTGCGGGCGCGCATTCGCGGATGATGCCGGCGCGGATGAGCTTTTGACATTCGGCAACTATATTCGGGATCCCGGGGGACAGATGGTTCTCAAGAGCGGCCTTCTGCCGGGCGGCGCAGGGGTGCTCGGTGTCTGGATTGGACAACTGGGCGGCTTGTCTCAGGCACCGGAGAGGGCTGACCCGAGGGATGAGCCCGGCTCCATGAATGGAACCCCCTATTTCCCGTTCGATCTGCCTGGCGGGCCGGATGACAACCCATTCACCTCGTTCGAAGGGGATAATCCCTGCAGTTGATGATACCTGTCAGGAGATACAGATTCCAGATGGAGGAAGGTTCCGGCATGATGAATTACGGATTGCCCGCCTATCAGGTCAATACAGCATCCTTGGGGCTGTTTGTCGCTTATCCTTTCTTTCGGACATCCTGCTTCCACTTGCTGCTGGACCTTTCTGTCCAGTATCATTCATCCGCACGGTCATCGGGGATGTTCGGGCCGGGCTGGCAGTTTTCCTATTCATCGACTGTTGCCGTGTCATTGGCGGAAAAGAAGATTCTGCTGAAGAAAAGCACGGGCCATGTTTTGGCCTTCGAAATGGTGATCCAACCGGACTTTGCAGCAAGGCCCTATTATGAATTGAAGCCTGTCGGGAATGATCGGGAGCGGATGTATGAATATCCGGACAGTTATTTGTACGAGGACCGGAAACGGAAACAATTCTACAAATACAGGAAAACAGGCGGACAAGGTGCGAATCTGCTGTGGCAGGTCATGGACAACTGCGGGAACGCAATGACGTTTCAATACAGAACGGACGGGCGTCTCGAGGCAGCTGTCGATCCGTTTGGCCGTGTGATCCGCTTCAAGCAGGAACATCCGTCCTGCTCCACCGGCATGCTGCTGCCAGATGGACGGGAAACCACGATCACCTACGACCCACAGGGGCGGATGGCGAATATCGTCAATTTTGCAGGGGTGCCGACCTCTTTTACGTATGATGTCTCGGGCAGAATGGATTAGATTGTGGTCGGGAAAAAACAGAAGACCACCAAATTCGCCTACACGCGAAAAAACGGCCGCGATTTCATCAGCATGGTGACGGAC
>JAIFNI010000150.1 GCA_020047785.1 Clostridia bacterium | reverse complement strand
AAAACCCATTGCTGCATTCCTGAAAAGCAAGGAGGTGTTTGGCAACACCAACCTGACAGGCACGCTGGTCGCCCCGTTGACGGAGGAAATCCTCAAGATGGCGGTTCCCATGCTGCTGCTGTTCATTCTGAACCGGTGGGGAAGTCGTCCCATGGCAAAGGTTCGCACCCCAATCGATTACCTTATTCTGGCAGCGGCTTCCGGTGCGGGTTTCAGCCTTTTCGAGAACCTGTTCCGCGCAGCAGACGGTGCCTATTCGTATCTCTGGCCCAAGTTTGGTTCGGAGGTCAGCTGGGCGGTTGGCCCATTCCGACTTTTTCCTGAAATGTATTCCAGTTCCTTTTACAACGGCGACATGATCTGGTTTGGCCACGCAGGAACCGCTGCCGCGGCCGGGCTTGCAATCGGGCTGTTCTTCCACACGCGAAAGCGGATCGTCACCCTTCTGCTGCCTGTGGCAACCATACTTGTTGTGATTTGGGATCATCTGCTCTGGAACTACGGAATCAACAAGTCCAAAATATGGTGGAAGCCGACCCTTGGAAACCTGACCATGCACGGCCGTCTGCTTCCTGTGCTCTACCTGGTCATGCTGGTTGCCGCCATGCTGTTCGTGTGGCAGAGATACCGCTGGTATCTCGGAACCGCGAATGCGCGCCGTTTCCCCCCACCCTCAAAAAAAGGATGGAAAGGACTCCTGGCATACGCGGGGAGGCATCGGTATGTTCTGATGGCGGCTTTTGGACTGCACGAGGCACTTCATGACAGAAAAAAAAGGACCATCCGCTATTCGTCGTTCATCGGGGGGCTTGTACGGAAGGCATCGATCTATCATGACCGGGAAGAAGATGACTGAGCCTGGAGCGATTCCCTGAACCCGACCGTTCACCCGTTATCTGCAGCCTGACGCGAAGTCCATTCACCGCGCCTGGTTTCTGTATTGCCCCGGCGGCATGCCCGTGACTTTCCGAAAGGTACGGATGAAGTTCGCGTAATCATTGAATCCGCATGAAATTCCGGCTTCCCCCACACTGGCTCCCCGGAGCAGCAGCTCACGGGCTTTCGAGACACGCCGGAATGTGATGTATTCATGCATGCCGACCCCCGTTGTTTCCCGGAACAGCATGCAAAGTACGGAAACGCTGAGAAAAAACTGGCGGGATATTGTCTTGAGCGACAAATCCCCTTCCAGATGCTCATCGATATACGACAAAACCGGGCTCAGCTTATCGAAGACAGCAGGTTTTCGTGTCATATCCCGGTCCGTCGCCTGATGTGCGCGGTTTATCCGGACAAGCAGCTCCGTCAGGCAAGCAGCACGCAATGCAAGGCTTGATTCCCCTGCATCCGTGAACAAAGCTTCCATGCGGGAAAGAATGCCATCGATTTCATGGGAAGCCCGGGCATCCGGAACCACCTTGTTGTCCGCGCCTCTTGGTCTGTTGTCGAAACAGGCCAGCAAATCGGTGCCGAAGGCGGAGAGTTCCTTCGCCAGTTCCCTGGGGAATCGCACCGCAACCTTTTCATACAAGGCTGACGATTTCGCTGAGAGATTGTGAAATTCATCACTCCGGATGACGAACAAATGACCTGGAAGCAGCTCATGCATCCTGTTCTCGATGAAATACTCCACATCGCCGGAGACAAACCGGTAGACCTCGTATAAGGCATGGCGATGGCTCTTCCTCGTTCCTTCCTGCCTCAAGGCATCCTGGGAAGGGATTCGCCGGGTCCGGACGAACTCGATTTGTGAAGCCCATTGTGCCATTGCAGAGTCCATAGGCACCTCCAGCCGCAGAAAGGTTAGTCACCATTCCGCGAAAAACATCATCATTTTCATAGCACCGAGTTGCCCGGTCTTTCATTCCACCTGGCATTGATCCGTTTCCCATTCGTTGAAATAATAAGAAACGCAATAAATGGCCGAATGAATGCAAGGAACGTGCATATATTCCATGATACCATAAAAGCGTCCTGTCCATGATGTCCATGACGTTCTTGACATTCTAGACGTTCTTGATGTTCTTGACGTTCTTGATATTCATGGCGTTCTTGATGTTCATGGCGGACAACGCTATACTCAGGGAGGCATGCATGGTCCGGTTCCGCATTGTTCTGGCATTTATCCGACAACACAAACCCTCCTATCTGTTCGGCATTCTCTGCATGCTGGTGGCTTCCTGGGTTCAGACTCTCTTCCCGAACCTTTTGGGCGGTACCATCGACATCATGGGGGAACAAGGGTTCAATGCCGCCTCCGTGCGCCGAAACATCCTGTTCATCCTGCTCATCGCCCTTGCCACATTCGGTTTCACCTGGTTATGGCGTACGATGATCATCGGCAACGCACGCAAGCTGGAATGTGAAATCCGAGCCAAACTGTTCCGACACTTCCTGCTGCTTTCTCCCTCCTTCTATCAAAAGAAGAAGACCGGCGATCTGATTGCCTTCGCCATCAACGACATATCCGCCGTCAGGATGACCTTCGGCCCCGCAACGGCCATGTCGGTCAACAGCCTGGTTCTGTGCATCGTATCCATCTTCACCATGATTTCCACGGTGGACAGCCGGCTGACGCTGCTGACACTCATCCCTTTCCCGTTCGTCATCTGGGCAATGCTGTCCATTGGCAATCAGGTGCGCAAATCATTTCTGAAGGTTCAGGAATCATTTGCGGCCATTTCCGGGAAAGTCAACGAAGGCATTCACGGCGTCCGGGTTCTCAAGGCCTATGTGCAGGAAGCGCCCACACTGGCAGATTTCCGCGAGACCAGCAACGGGATGGTGGAAGCCTCCGTAAAAATGGTGTCTGTCTCCTCCATCCTCGGCCCCGTCATTGAACTGTGCTTCAGCCTCAGTTTCGGCCTGAACCTCATCCTGGGCGGCCGCATGGTGCTGGACGGAACCATCACGGTAGGCGCCTTTGTCGCATTCAACACGTATCTCGCCATGATCATGGCGCCGGTCCTGTCCATCGGGCGCATTGTGAACCTGTTTCAACGGGGCATTGCCTCGATGGACAGATTGAACGGGGTATTTCTCTCCGAACCGGAAATCAGGGACAGGCCCCATGCGCGTGACATCTCCTTCCAAGGCCATATTGCCATTCGCAATCTTTCTTTCCGATACAAAGACACGGCCAAGGCCGCTCTCGAAATTCAGGACTTCACCATCCCGGCCGGTTCCACACTCGGCATCATCGGGCTGACCGCATCCGGAAAAACCACACTGGCCAATCTGCTGCTGCGGGCGTACGATACCGAAAACGACAGCTTGCTGCTGGACGGACTCCCCATCACAGGATACACCCTGGAAACCCTGCGAAACGGAATCGGCCTTGTTTCGCAGGAGCCGTTTCTCTTTTCCGCCACCATTCGGGAAAATATCACAAGTTTCCAGCTGGACCGAAGTGAAGAAGAGATTCGAGAAGCGGCTTCCGACAGTTTCATGCTGGAAAGCATCGAAGAGATGACGGAGGGGTTGGATACATTACTCGGAGAACGTGGCATCAACCTGTCCGGCGGACAGCGGCAAAGGGTGGCCATCGCACGAGCCCTCCTGCGCGATACCCCGGTTCTTATCCTGGATGACGCACTGTCCGCCGTGGACACGGTTACGGAGGCGCACATTCTGGAAAACCTGAGGCGAAGACGAAAGGGGAAAACAACCATATTGATTTCGCATCGCATCTCCGCTGTGGCCGATGCCGACAACATCCTCGTCCTGAATGACGGCCAGGTGGTGCAGACCGGCACGCATGAAGCATTGCTGCAGGAAGGAGGGCTCTATCGTGAAATCAACGATGAACAGGAAGAAAACAGACACAGGCTCCTCCGTGCGCGCTGAAAAGAATTCCGGCTCCTTCGGACTTATGGAAAAGCATCCCGGCTCCTCCGGACTTATGAAAAAAAATCACGACTCTTCCGGTCATACGGAAAAGCATCCCGTGTCATCGGTCATGAAGGACAAGCCCACCATCCCACAGACGTTCGGCAGCGAAGTGAAAAGCCACAGTCTTCGCGCGCTTTTTCGCTTATCTCGACCCTGGATGGGCAAATTCATTCTGGCCGTCGGGTGCATCCTGCTGGTGAATGCCGCCACCCTGCTCAAACCCTGGCTTCTCAAGGTTGTCATCGACGATTTCCTGATTGGCCGCAAACCCCAAAATGGCCTTTACAGTCTCGTCTCGATGGCAATTCTCTATATTGCGGTATCCTTGATGGGCGGGTTGTTCACCTGGCTGCAGGTGAATCTGGTGAACCGTGCGGGCCAGGCTATCATTCACAACCTCCGCTGCAAGGTTTTTGAAACCATCCTGCATCTGCCGCTCCCCTGGCTGGACAAGAACTCGTCGGGCCGACTCATCACTCGGGCCACGAACGATATTTCGGAAATCGGCGAATTCTATACGGATGTCACGGTGAACATGATGAAGGACATTCTCCTCATCATCGGCATCATCGCGGCGATGTTCACCATGAGCATCCGCCTGTCCCTTGTCTCGCTGGCTGTCATCCCTGTCATGGCCGTTCTGGTCTGGCTCATCAAGAACCGCATCCGTCGGAATTTCTTCGGCATGAAGCACTATATCGGCCGCATCAATGGTTTCTTCGCGGAAAGTCTTTCCGGCATGCAGACCATCCAGACACTTCGTGTGGAAGAGGCCCGGGACAAGGATTTCACCCACCTGAATGATGAATACTTCAAGACCACTCTCACACAGGTACGCCTGAACAGTTTTCTGAAACCCGCTTCCGATGTGTTCCAGAATATCGCGATTGCCATGCTGCTGGCCTACGGCATCGGACAGGTATCCGGAGAAGGTCTGCCCATCGGCATCCTGTATGCCTTTACAAGCTATATCAAGCAGTTTTTCGGGCCGATTTCGGATCTGGCCGACAAATACAACAGCATTCAATCCGCCTTGGTCTCGGCAGACAGAGTATTCGGCCTGCTGGATGAGGAACCGATTCTGGAGAAACCGGATGAGGGCACCCCTATGCCGGATGCGGCCGGCCGCATCGAGTTCCGTCATGTCTGGTTCTCTTACGCCGAGGAGGATTGGGTGCTGAAAGATGTGAGTTTCACGGTGGAACCAGGACAGACCGCTGCCTTCGTGGGCGAAACCGGTGCCGGGAAAACCACGATCATGAACCTTGTCAGCGGATTTTACCTGGCCCAGAAAGGAGAAGTCCTTCTCGATGGCATTCCTGTTTCCACCTTGAAGAAGGCCGACCTGAGGCGGCGTGTGGCAAGTGTATTTCAGGATGTATTTCTGTTTTCGGGCACCATCCGGGACAATATCACCTTGCACGACGACACGTCCGACGAACTGTTGGACACCGCGCTGCGGGCATCCTGCGCGGACTCGCTGGTGGAGCATCTGGCGAAAGGACTCGATGAGCCGGTCACGGAACGCGGAAGCACATTGTCCGCGGGCCAGCGGCAGCTGGTCTCGTTCGCCCGCGCCATCGCCCACGATCCGGCTGTTCTGGTGATGGATGAAGCCACCGCCAATATCGATACGCAAACGGAACGGCTCATTCAGGAAGCGCTTCTGCAGGTGACACGAAACCGCACAACCCTGATGATCGCACACCGGCTCTCCACCATCCGGCATGCAGACCGCATTTTCGTCATGCGGCACGGGGAAATTGTCGAATCCGGCAATCACGATTCTTTGCTGAAGCACAAGGGATATTATCTCTCGCTGCTGGAGGAATGTGAGGAACCGGTGGCGTAAATCAAACCTGTTTCCATCTCTGCAAGTTCATGGTACGATAGTTGCAAAAACGCAAGCCGCAATGGCAATGGAGGCATCGGCATGGCATCACATCTGCAACTTCCCACCGGATATGTCCCATCCCTCAACCTGCGCGAAACGGAAATCGCCATCAAGTTCATCAAGGATCATTTTGAGACCGCCCTTTCCAAGGCATTGAATTTGAGACCGCCCTTTCCAAGGCATTGAACCTCACCCGTGTTTCCGCACCGCTGTTCGTACGCCCGGAATCAGGCTTGAATGACAATCTCAACGGAATCGAGCGCCCTGTCGGCTTCGACATGCGTCACATCGACGGCAACTCGGCCGAAATTGTCCAATCCCTGGCAAAATGGAAACGCATGGCACTGGGACGGTATGGCTTCAATACTGGAGAAGGTCTCTACACCGACATGAACGCCATCCGCAGGGATGAGGAACCGGACAACCTCCATTCCATCTATGTCGATCAATGGGACTGGGAAATGGTCATTACCCGGGAACAGCGGGACCTGACCGTCCTGAAGGACGTCGTCAGAAAGATCTATGGCGTGTTTCTGGAAACCCAGGAGGCGGTCTGCACGAAGTACCCGCAGCTGGAAAGGTTCCTTTCTCCGGAACTTTCCTTCATCACCACGCAGGAACTTGAGAACCGCTACCCCCACCTTTCCCACAAGGAGCGTGAAAACACGTTCACGAGAGACCACGGAGCCATGTGCCTGATGCAGATCGGCGGTCTGATGAATTCCGGCATGATTCATGACGGAAGAGCGCCCGACTACGATGACTGGAGCCTCAACTGCGATATCGTATTCCATTATCCGGTTCTGGATTGCGCCTTCGAGGTTTCCTCCATGGGCATCAGAGTCGACGCGGCCGCCATGGAGTCCCAGCTCGCGCTGGCCGGCGCGGAAAGCCGCCGACACCTTCCGTTTCACAAAGCGGTTCTGGAAGACAGACTTCCGCTGACTCTCGGAGGTGGTCTCGGCCAATCCCGCATTTGCATGTTTCTGCTCGGCAAGGCGCATGTCGGCGAAGTTCAGGCATCCATCTGGCCGGATGCCATGGAGAAATCCTGCAGGAAGAAGGGAATCGCCCTGCTGTAATCGGACAGGTCCATCACAGGGCTTTCTGCCATTCGAGTGGCGGAGAGCCCTTTTCTTCTTTCTATTATACTGCTGAGAAAAACACCGGAAAATCAGTCTTTTTCCTGCGAATTCCGTATTGATGATGACAAATGCCATGGATGCGCCAAAGTAAAAAGCTTTCCCAGCAATCTCACCGTCAGACCGGAGGTTTCCATGAAAAAAAGAATGCTGCCTGTTCTGTTTCTATTATTGGCCAGCGTCCTGCTCTTCACCGCCTGTGTTCCTGGTGACGGGCATGCATCCCCAACAAATCCCGCAGGTTTTCTATGGGGTGTATGGCATGGCTGGCTGGCACCGGTATCCCTGATCATCGGATTTTTCGATGCAAACATCCGGATTTACGAACCATTCAACACCGGGCATTGGTATGACATCGGCTTCTATATCGCCATACTCGGCGGATTCGGCGGTTTTGCCCTCTCCCGCAGGAAGAAGGTCGAGAAGCACGAGCACCATCATCATCATCATGACAATTGATGATACTCAAACTACTCGGCCTTCTCCAGCACACAGGTGAAGTAGAAACTGCTGCCCTTTCCTTCCAGGGTCTCCACCCAGATTTC
>JAIFNI010000105.1 GCA_020047785.1 Clostridia bacterium | reverse complement strand
AACTGCTGCAGCATTCCCTGCAGGATGAACGGCAGATCGGATATGTCAAATCCATCAGCCTTGCCGGAAAAAGCTTGTTGAGGCTGATCACGGATATCCTGGACCTGTCCCGCATCGAGGCCGGAATGATGGAGCTTCATCTTTCCCAGGTAAATCTGCCGGTGCTTTTCGAGGAAATCAGAGAGATTTTCAGGCAACGTGTTGAAGCGAAACAGCTGGATTTTCTGATTGAACTTGAACCTGGATGTCCAGGCAGGTTCTGCTGAATCTGGCCGGGAATGCCGTGAAGTTTACGGATTCCGGACATATAACCCTGCATGCGGGAGCCAAAGCCCCGGAAAACAATACCGATGGGCCGATGGATCTGTTCATTACGATCGAGGACAGTGGCATCGGCATTGCACTGAGTGATCAGGAAACCATATTTGAGAGCTTCCGTCAGCAATCCGGCCAGAACAACCGGAAATATGAGGGGACAGGGCTTGGGTTGACCATCAGCCGGAAACTTGTGGAGATCATGGGCGGACGAATCCTGCTCGAAAGCAGTCCCGGTGCGGGAAGCCGCTTCACCGTGCAGCTTCGTGCGATGCCTTCCTCCGCACAGGAGAGGTCCGCAGGACGGAAACAGGAGAAGAAGGAAGTCTCCTTCACAAAAGGGAGCGTGTTGGTTGCGGATGACATCGAGTCGAACCGCCGGCTTCTGGTTGAAATGATTCAACAATACGGACTGGAAGCCCGTGAGGCGGTTGACGGGTCGGATGTGCTGAAGGCCATCGGTCTTGCAAGGCCGGATCTGGTCCTGATGGACATCCGGATGCCCGGGATGGATGGCTATGAAGCGCTCCGCCTCCTCAAAGCGAACCCCGTCACGGCAGAAATTCCGGTCGTCGCCCTGACGGCTTCGGCTACCCGTCAGGAGATGGAAAAGGCAAACAGGCAGGGATTTGATGATTTTTTGGTCAAACCGATCGAGGCAAGCCAGCTGATGACAATTCTGAAGCGATATTTCGAAGTCGATGGCAATGCCGCAGAGCAACAGAAGAAACGGAGGGTCCGACCCGATGCATCGGCTGACAGGCAGGCAGCCTGCAGGATCACGTCGGGGAATGGCCATTTCTCGGAGCAGATTCGCCCGCTTGCTGAAAAACTCGGATGTTCCCTTCGCATGTCGGATGTAAAACTTCTGTCCCGTATGATGCGGGAAGAGGCATCCTCCTCTGTGGACCCGGTTTTCATCCGGCTGTCGGAGGAGATCACCGATGCGTATTCCGCTTTGGACATTGAACACATGAAGTCTGCCATCGTCAGGATTGCCGCATACGCAACCCTGCGATCGGACGGGAAAGGAACATCGGATGGAATCTGAAACCGGACTTGTTTTGGTTGTGGACGACAACCCGGTCAACTTGAAAATCATTGCGGCCGTGCTTGAGGAAATGGGACATGAATGCATTCTGGCGTCAAGCGCGGGCGAGGCGAAGACAGCCATCGAAGCGGATCCGCCCGACCTCATCCTGCTGGATGTGATGATGCCGGGCATGGACGGATACGAATTCTGCACGCTGCTGCGTGCAACACCGGGATTCGAGGCCATCCCGGTCATTTTTCTGTCGGCCAGGGGAGATACGGAGGACATCGTACGCGGATTTGACGCGGGAGGGTCCGATTATGTCCTGAAGCCTTTCCGCAAGGAAGTTCTCCGCATGCGCATACAAACGCAGGTCCGGCTCAGGCATGCGCAGATGCGGGCGGAGCGGAGCGCGCGTGAATTGAGGACGGCCAACGAGGAACTCCTGAAGGCTTATGATGTCATCCGGGTGAAGAACAAGGCGATGGAGGAGCTGAACAGGGAATTGGAGCATCTATCCCTCACCGATGCATTGACCGGCCTTTTCAACCGTCGATACGGCATGAAACGGGTCGAGGAGGAATACAGCCGTGTCACCCGGTATGGGGGGACGTTCTCTCTGCTCATGGGGGACCTTGACCTGTTCAAGCGCATCAACGACGAGTATGGGCATGATGCCGGAGACGAGGTTCTGAAGAGCTTTGCCAAACTTTTGCAGCGGCACATGAGAAAGCAGGATGCAGCCATTCGCTGGGGTGGGGAAGAATTCATGGTCATCCTGCCGGATACCGGAAGTGACGGTGCCCATGCCCTTGGTGAAAGAATCCGGACAAGCATTGCGCTGCAGGAACATGCCTTCGCGGACAGGAAAGAAAAAGTGACCGCTACCTTCGGGGTTTCCACATATCTGGGCGAATCCTCTTCCGCCATTCTGATTCGGAGAGCCGATATGGCGCTTCTGGAAGGAAAACAGGCCGGAAGGAACCGCACCGTGGCATATGCATCTCCTCCGGTCCCGCATGAAACGGGAATGGGCAACTTGTTTTCGGGCAAGGGCATCAACCCACTTGACGAGACCCCGTCTTCCCCTGTAAAATGAAATGCGCGGTGCGACGGAACAAACGAACCTGTTTTCCGAAGTTCAGCGTCCCGTTGCCGGCTTCGTAGGGTGCCATAGCCAAGTGGTAAGGCCAGGGTCTGCAAAACCCTCATCCCCCAGTTCAAATCTGGGTGGCACCTCCAAAAGGACAGCGACCGCACACTGCGGTCGCTGTCCTTGTTTCAAGTGCGTGCGTCATGCGCCGCACCTGCTTTCCGCAGGTATCCGAAAGAATCCGGCCGGAATGTGCTATGATGGGAAGTGGACGCGCAACGTCAGGAAGATTGTTGCATCACGCGTTCCGTATAGGAATGAAGACCGTAAGAAAGCGGCTAAGAGGACTTGCATGACAGAGCCCGGACTACAGCAGAGGCATGGACGGAACGAAAGAGACGGACGGAACGGAACGGCTCCGCAGGACGACCTGCTCGGACGGAACAGACACCGTGCAGGGGAATCCTATTCTGGCGCGGAAGAACTCCCGGGGCGAAACGCAATGCGCGGGCACGGGAGTCTGTCGGGTGCCTCGGGCATGTCTGGTTCGCCCGAACGAACCGGTGGCATCCGGTCTGCGGATGCTGCGGCAATGGCGGTTTCGGGATGGGAGCTCTACCGGAAGGAACCCGAAAAGGGACGCAGTGGTTCTGCCGGGAACGGAATGAACAGCAATGTTTCCGGTAAATCCGGAGCCGGAACCGGAACCGGAGCGGGAAACCGAGCCGGAAACCGAGCCGGAAACGGAGCGGGAAACGGAGCGGGAAACGGAACCGGAACCGGTATTGGAATTGGAAATGTTTCCGGAAACGGTTCCGGAAACAGATATGGAAACGGTTCCGGGGGGCAGCCTCCGTTCGGGGGTCCGGCAGGCGGCGGTCCGGCAGGCGGGAAGAAGAAATCCTCCCGCAAGTTTGCCGTGGTTGGCGTATTGCTGGTTCTTTTTCTGGCATACGGCCTATACCGCTATTTCTGGTCCCCCGAGCCGATCGCGGAATCACCTGTTGGTCAAGCGGTGGCTGGCTTGCTGTCTCCGGACGACAAGGGGGAATCACTTCGCGCAAATCGCGTTCATGAGGCCAACATCAAGCCATTCCCTCTTTTGGCTGCGAAGCCGGACATAGCGGACGTGGTTTCGCCTTCAGCCATCAACATCCTTGTCATTGCACGGGATGTGGAGGCGAATCTGTATGATACGCTTCTCGTCGTCAGCATGAACCCGGGCAACGGAAAGGTGCGCCTCATCAATATCCCGAGGGACCTGTACGTGGATTACAGCAAGGAGGCAGTTGCGCTCATCAGGCCCCGTCTGGCCAACATCAATTCGGATCCCGCGCTTCGAAAAATCAATGCGGCACACAAATTGGGCAAGATCATCAAATACCGGGCGGACACCTCCCGTTTCGGGACCCCGGATTATGATTTCACGGCGGATCTGATCGAAGAAATGTTTTCCCTTTCCATCGACGACTTCGTATTTGTGAAACCGGAAAGTTTTCGCGAGATTGTCGACCGGTTCGGCGGTGTGCGCGTGGACGTCCCCTTCGCCATGCGCTACAGTGACCCGACACAGGACTTGAAGATCGATCTCCAGGCGGGTGAGCAATTGCTTGATGGCGTCAATGCGGAGGGATTCGTCCGGTTCCGCAAGGGATACAACAGCAAGGGAAAGTGGTTTGAGATCGGGGATCTCGGACGCAAGGAAAATCAGAACCTGTTCGTGAAGGCATTCATGGAACAGCACCTGACGCTGGGGAAGATGGGGCTCATTCTGGACCTTGCGAACAACTACACGAATTATATGGAAACGAGTATTGTCGGGGATAAAAAAGTGGGCGATTATGCCCAGCTGGGGAAGAACCTGATCAAGGCGACACTCGCCATCGAACCGGTCGAACTGGAAACGAAATATCAGAAGATCAACGGACACCAGCAGTTTGTGCTGGGCAGCGGCATCACGAAACCCGGTTCATCGGAAACAGGCGGGAAGAATCCGGACAAGACATCCGACAAGGGAGGAACAACGGCAACGCCAAAACCGTCTGAATCAGCTTCTCCTCAAGAGGATACCGCTACGGAGGGCGCAATTGACGCACCGGATGAAACTGCCGTTGCAACAGATGCCTTGCCGACTGACGGAACAGATCCGGATGGAACTGACCCGGATGGAACGGATCCGGACGGGACTAACCCGGACGGAACAGATCCGGGTGGGACAAACCCGGATGGGACTAACCCGGACGGAACAAACCCGGATTCATCCGGAACGGACGAACCTTCGCCGGCAACACCTGAGGGAACGGATCCTCCCGGCGGAACCGGCACCGAACCCGCTCCGAACCCGATCCCCGAGGCGTCCGCGACGCCGCTTCCGACACCGGACCCTCTGCCGGCTGCCCCATGATGCCTGCGCCATCGCAACAGTCAGCCTGAATCATGACCGGAACCAACTGCGGAAAAATTTCCCCTGATGTGGATTTCCGCAAACCTATTCTGTTTTCTTCAGTACAATGATCAGACAACCGGAAAGGAACCGGTGAAAGGTTCATGAAGGCAGCTGCCGGTTTGCAGGTATGGATCGGTGGCGTGCGGTGTCGGTCTGAACAATGAAATGGAGGGTGTGAAGATGGCTGATGTGATTGACTATCGAATCGTCGGCGATGACATGCAGTTGGTTGAAATCGAACTGGATCCGGGTGAAGGCGTACGAGCCGAAGCCGGGGCCATGCTCTACATGGAGCATGGCATCCAGATGGACACGGGCTTGGGCGGAAGCGGTATTTTTGGCGGCTTCAAACGCATGATAACCGGGGAAAGCTTCATGATCACGACTTTTTACAACGCGTCTGGCACCCGGCAGCGCACAGGTTTTGCGGCGCCGTATCCAGGCAAGATCATTCCGCTGGATCTGAATCTTTTCGGAGGAACATTCATCTGCCAGAAGGATTCTTACCTATGCAGCGCAGCTGGAATCGACGTGGAAGTCGCATTCACCAGGCGGATGGGCGCAGGGCTCTTCGGCGGCGAAGGGTTCATCCTGCAGCGCCTCACAGGCGATGGCCTTGCCTTTGTGCATGCCGGCGGAACCATCATCCGTCGGGACCTGGCACCGGGCGAAACGCTGCGTGTCGACACCGGATGCATCGTCGGATTCACCCAGGGTGTCAATTACGACATTCAATTTGTCGGCGGCTTCAAGAATGCGCTGTTCGGTGGAGAAGGTCTGTTTCTGGCATCGGTTTCCGGACCCGGCACGGTGTTCCTGCAGTCCCTGCCGTTCTCCAGATTGGCGAACCGCATTCGTTCCGCCGCATTCGGAGGGGCGAACACGGCACGCAACAATCCGGCCAACAACCCGCTGGGCGGCATGCTGGGCGGATTCTTCGGAAACGACTGAAGCCAGTCATCCGTATCGTTTCAGGACACGGATGTCCGCGCCGGCAAAAGACAGGATATCGAATCCGCCTGCGATGCGTGAAGAAATTCGCTCATTGTAGGCGGATTTCAGTTGCTTCAGGTCCATGTTCGTCGCAAGAATCATCCGTTTCGTTTCACGACCGGGCTGTGCCCGTGCCTCAAGCAAGGTGAGCAGATCCGCATAACGGGAGTCGCTTGCCGGTTCCGTGCCCAGATCATCCAGAATCAGCAGGTTCGCCTCGATGACGCTGCGATAGGCGGCACCTGCATCAGGATTGTCCGCATCATGAAATTTGGCTGCACGTGCGGTTTCAAAAAAAGCGGGGGCGGAAAGGTAAAGGACGGTTTTTCCCTGCTCCAGCAAAGCCTTGCCTGCGCTTTTCGCCAGGAAGGTCTTCCCAGTGCCGGTGGGACCGAACAGGTATAGCGATCGGGTATCGGTGGAGGTGAAATGCGCTGCGAATCGGGCGAGGTGGTCCCGAACCGCATTCATATGAAGGCGGATTGAGCCTTCCGTGCCGTATTTTTCACTGGATGCATCGACCGGATAAAAACGGTCGGTGTAGTGCTCGAATCCGATCTCCGGGTCCTGGCTGATGTTCGATGCCTGCTGGATCCGTTCCAGCACGATTTGCCTTCTGCAGACGCAGGGACCGGCTGTGGAACCATCTGCATGTTCCATATATCCCGTATCCCGACAGTTGGCGCAATGCCACTGCATTTCCAGCCAGTCGGCGGGAAATCCGGCCTCGCGGAGCAGCCGGACACGGTGCGATTTCAATTCATCAAGTCGGACAAGACATTGTTCCGCCGCTTCGGAATCTTCATGCAGCATATTTCGTGCCGCCTGTACGCCGATTGTGCCGATTTCGGCATCCAGATCCGAAAGAAACGGGAGCTTTGCCAATGCTTCCGCGCGTCTGCCTGCCAGAGCATGCAGTGCCCGGTCCCTCCGGTGCTCGTACAATTGCGCCATTTCCCGTCCCATGCCCGTCATGATTGCTTCCCGCCTTCCTCTGGCTCAATCGTCGTTTTCAAAGCCACGTTGGCTATCCGATCGAAGAAATCATCATCATATTCCCGCTGTGTGAAGTTGTCACGCCTTGCAACAACAGGATTTCCGGAAGAACCGCCGGCAGGGCGCGGGCGTTTCGTCCTTCCATCGTTTGCCATGATTTCTTCCTTTGTCTTGTAGCCGGCATCGTGCCAACTTTTCAGAATGCCGTTGAGGTAGTCAAAATTTGCGTTCGGTCGGCTGGTCGTCTTCTGAACGGCCAGTTCGATGATGTCCAGGCCATATTTCCAGGTGTTCAGCCAGAGCTTCACAAACCGTTCCTCCGGCTCCGTCAGGGCATAACTGCGGCCCAGCATGCGTGCAATCTTCTTTTTTGCGGCCACGAACTGATCGCGTTCCTCCATATGCCGTTCCAAATCGAAGGCGGTGCGGACGCCGTCCTGATGCCAGCTTTCGGCTACACGGCGGACATAGTTGAGACCGAGTTTTCCCATGTCATGGCAATATTTCACGAGGGTGACCATGACGTCATCATCGAATTTAAAATCATTGAACCAGTGATCAATCGCCGTATACCAGGTTGGCGACATCAGCCCCTGGAAAAACATGCGGTTGATTCCGTCGATGGATTGATTGCGGCGGATGTTGGCGGCACTGTTCGCAAGGGCTTCTTCCGGAAGGGAATCGGTTCGTTTGCGGTAGAGCCGGTTGATTTCCCGCTCTTTCAGGTCTGTCAGGGAAAAACCGGTACGGGTGCGGAACAGAAGTCCCTCCTGTTCGAGGTGGACAAAACTGGCATTCACCACGTCCGACTCCATCTCCAGCCGTGCGGCAAGCTCCTCCGTTTCGGCTGTCTTGCTGTACTTTGCCAGAAAGACGCAATACAGGTACAGTTTGACCGCATTTGGCGGCAGTGCGGGCAGGCAGTCGCTCAGAAAAAGATCCGGAACAAGGGTGTCCGAAAGCAGCACGCCCTTCATGGCTTCAAAATGCATGAATTCTCCTTTGGCAGGCAGCGGTCCGAACGACCTTCACCCCGCATGCACGGGTGTTCGAAATCTTTCGATTCCTGATGGCTGCGAATGGATCTGCCTGCAGCATGTGAGGATCATTATACCATATGGAAGAGAATCGGGAATTCATGCACATCAGGATGACAGGCCCCGGAGAATCGGGAATTCATGCACATCAGGATGACAGGGATGACAGATCCCGGGTAGTTTGTTCGAAAAATGGGTAAACGTAGTGGGAATGCATTGCCGAAAGGGGTTCTAATGTTGGAGCGACATGCGGAATATGACAGGGACATGCCGGCTGATGAAGCACAGTCTTTTGAAAAGCAAATCGCGCTGCGGCCTCTGGCGTTCGATTGCACGGATGACATCCTGTTCGAAACTTTGTTCGACCTGGAAATGATCCAACGGATTCAGGATGAATTCTCCGCGGCAACCGGGGTTGCGTCCATCATCACCCGTCCCGACGGCACCCCCCTCACGCGGCCGAGCAATTTCTGCCGGTTATGTGAAAACATCATCCGAGGCACGGAGATCGGAAAAGCCAATTGTTTCCATTCAGATGCCGTGCTTGGCGGATATCATCCTGAAGGGCCGATCATCCAGCCCTGCCTGAGCTGCGGGCTTTGGGACGCAGGCGCCAGCATCACGGCAGGCGAGCGGCATGTCGCAAACTGGCTTATCGGGCAAGTGCGGAGTGATACGGAGGGGGATGCGCGGATTCGGGAGTATGCCCGGGTCATCGGCGCCGAGGAGGACACCGCCGTCAAGGCATACGCGGAGATTCCGGCGATGTCATGCGAAAAATTCGAAAAAATCGCCAAAGTGTTGTTCACCATGTCAAACCAGCTCTCGGCCGCAGCCTATCAAAACATCCTGCAGGCCAGGTTCATTTCGGATAAAAAAAACGCCGAGGAGGAGTACCGGACCATCATTCAGACAACAAGGGACGGATTCTTCATATGCGATGCCCGCGGCAGGTTTCTGGATGTGAATGACGCCTACTGCGGATTGGTGGGATACAGCCGCTGCGAACTCCTATGCATGACCATCGCGGATGTCGAGGCGAACGAGTCTGAAGCCGGTATTTATGAATGCATCAGGAAGATCAGGCAAACCGGATCGGACAGGTTTGATACCAGGCATCAATGCAAAAACGGGGATTATGTCGAAGTGGAAGTCAGTGCTCATCATCTGGGCAAGAAAGATCAGGTCTGTGTATTTCTTCGTGACATCACCAGACAAAAGGAAACCGAAAAGGCATTGATCGCAGCGAAGGAAGAGGCGGAAAAGGCAAATGCCGCAAAAAGCCAATTTCTGGCCAACATGAGCCATGAGATACGAACCCCGATGAACGGGTTCATGGGCATGATGCAATTGCTGGAACGCACAAAGCTGAATGAGGAACAGCAGGAATATCTCAGTATTTCCAGGACATCCTGCGATGCGCTGCTGTCGGTTGTCAACGATATTCTGGACCACTCGAAGATTGAAGCGGGCATGATGAAACTGGAGCATGTTCCCTTCAGCCTCAAGGGGATTCTTTCGGATGCCGTCAGCCTGTTCAGGCAGACAGCCCATGAAAAAGGAATCGCGCTGACGTTCACTGTCCAGGCGAATGCTCCTGATGCGCTTGCCGGCGATCCCTTTCGCATTCGGCAGATTTTATCGAATCTGATAGGAAATGCTGTAAAATTCACGCAAACCGGTTTTGTACGCGTGCATGTCTCTGTCATGGACACGGACGACGAAAATTCTCTGGGACTGGAATATGTCATCTCGGATACCGGCGTTGGCATATCCCGGAATCAAATGGCGCTTCTGTTCAAGGAGTTCAGTCAGGCGGACGGTTCCCACACAAGGCAATATGGTGGAACGGGATTGGGGCTGTCCATCGCCAAAAATCTTGCGAACCTGATGGATGGTACGATTTGGGCCCTTAGTGAAGAAGGCGTCGGCAGCGAGTTTCATTTCACCTGCCGGGTCTCGCATGCCTCGAAGGAGAAAAGTTTACCGGGCATGGTGTCCCAGCGGCAAAAAACTCCGGGCGAAAAGCGAAAATTGTCCGTCCTGGTGGCTGACGATGACCCATTCGGCAGAATGTTCATTGAATCCCTGATGCAGAAGAAAAACTGGTCTCCTGTGTGTGCGAAGGATGGACAGGAAGCAATCGATCTCTGCCGGGACTCCCGTTTCGACATGATTCTGATGGACGTTCAAATGCCCCGTGTCGACGGCTGCAGTGCGGCAACCGCCATACGCCGGATGGAGAAGGACATGAACAGGCTGCGTACGCCAATTGTTGCGCTGACAGCCTGCGCGTTGAAAGGGGACTTTGAAAGATGCATGAACGCGGGCATGGACCGGTACCTGGCAAAACCAATCAGAATGGACGCACTATACGGTGAAATTGAGTCTTTGCTGTGTCCGGGCGTCAACTCTGGGGGAATTAAGAAATAGCAAAACCGACCGTGTTCCATGAAACCGGAAACCGGAACAGCAGGGATTTTCTGATTTGCCGCGCAGCAGGCATTTGGGAGCACATATGAAATTGACGAGCATCAAGTACCGGTTCATCGTGGCGATCAATCTCTTTGTCGTTTGCCTTCTGGGCGCGGTTTCATTGGGGACCATCCTGTTTTTTTGGCACACGACCCAGCAGCAGATCGGCGAGCAGCAGGTTTCGCTTGTATCCAGCATTGCGCAGGGGATTGACGGGAAAGAGGTGATCGCCCGAGAATCCCTGCAAAATGTCGCGAATGTTGCCACCCCGGAGGTGGTCTTTCAACCGGAGACATCCCGGAAATGGCTGTTGAACCGAACCGGCATCTACACAACCTTCAGCCGGGGGCTCATGGTTCTCGACAAGGACGGCGTCCTGATTTCATCCGTGCCTGAAGCCCCGGATGCATACAGGAAGCCATATGTTCACCTGGCTGAAATCAGGAATGGCATCGGCAGCGGGATGCCTTCCACCAGCCCACCCCTTCTGCTGGCCGGAAGTGAAAAGCCGGTCGTGATCATGACGGCACCCATCCGTTCGGAAGACGGAATTGTCATAGGGTTCCTCTGCGGGGCCCTGGACCTGCTGGGTGAGCACAGTCTGCTCGAGGTACTGGGCATAACCACCATTGGTGAGACCGGGTATATGTATGCGTTCACATCGGACCGGGTCATGATTTCGCATCCTGACCCGACAAGGGTTATGGCCCGTGATGTGCCGCCCGGGGTCAATAAAATGTACGACAAGGCCATCGAGGGGTTCGAAGGATTCGGAGAAACAGTCAACACAAAGGGAAAGCGGTATCTGACCACCTTCATAAGGCTATCCGGCACCGGTTGGATTCTCGCATCCAACTACCCGATAGAAGAAGCGTATCGCCCCCTCATTGTTTTCCAGAATTTTTTCTTTCTCGGAATATTCCTGGTCCTTCTCTTCAGCGTCTGGATGGCTGGAAAACTTGTCGGAGGTATTTTGGGGCCGTTGGAACGATTCACATCGGAGCTGAAATCCATGGCAGCCACGGGCGTGAAAAAACTGTCCCCTCTCAAGGGGCGTGTCCAGGATGAACTGTTCCTGCTGTGGACTACTTTCAACACACTGTTTGACATGATAGACGCCACCGAATACGAATTGCTCCAGACCAACATCCAGCTGACAGAATCCGTGAAGACCGCGAATGATCTTGCCCTGCAGGCCGAATCCGCCAGTCTCATGAAAGGACAGTTTCTGGCGAACATGTCGCATGAAATCCGAACCCCCATGAATGGCATCATGGGGTTCCTGGAACTGCTCCGCATGACGGATCCGACGACGGAACAAAAGGCATTCATCCGGGAAGCAACTTCAGCTTCGGAGGTCCTCCTGTACCTGATCAACGACATTCTGGACTTTTCAAAGATCGAAGCCGGAAAACTGAAGATGGAAACACATGAATTCCGTATCAGAACCGTGATCGAAGACGCAGTCTCCCTGCATGTTCCGAAGACGGTCGAAAAAAACCTTGCACTCCATGTCATGATCAAGGCGAGTGTCCCGGAAATGGTCCTCGGAGACCCGTCCAGACTGAGACAGATTCTGAACAATCTGGTGGGAAATGCCGTCAAGTTCACGGAAAAGGGCGAGGTGGCCGTTGTCGTCGATTGTGTGGAACAGGATGGTGATGTCGCCTTGCTGCAATTCGAGGTGAGGGACACCGGGATCGGCATCAGTCAGGAACAGGCACAGAACCTGTTCCAGTCCTTCAGCCAGGCGGATGCGTCGACAACCAGGAAATATGGCGGGACAGGTCTTGGACTGGTCATTTCAAAGGAACTGGTCAAGATGATGGATGGCAACATCTGGGTCGAGAGCAGGCCGGGTGAAGGGTCAACCTTCCGGTTCCATGTGTGCATGAAGATCGGCAGCAGAAAAGCGGTGCAATCCTACGGATTCGAAGCCCTTCAGAATGTGAATGCGCTGGTTGTGGATGACAATGTCAGCAATCGGAAAATTGTCGCGGCTTATCTCGAGGGAATCGCCCAACGCGTATTCGAAGCGGAGGATGCTGTCGGCGCGATGGCTGTCATGCAAGCCAAGGCGGAAACTGACGAGGCGATCGGGATTGCCCTCATCGATTTTCAGATGCCCGGCATGAGTGGATACGATTTGGCCACGGAACTCCAGGCAGCTTCCTGGGCGAGGGACGTGAAACTGGTTCTGCTCAGTTCGGCCGTCCTGCCCGGTGGCGCGCGCGAAGCGGAAAAAATCGGGTTTTCCGGGTATCTGAGCAAGCCGGTCAGACGGGATGATCTGGTCCAGTGCATGGCGATGGTTCTGGGGTTGAAAGGTCCTGAAGAAAGTTCGCAGATTGTCACCAAGCTTACCGTGCATGAGAGCCTGGATGAACGGAAGCCCAAAATTCTGCTTGCGGAAGACAACGAAATGAACCGGAAAATCGTCATTTCCCTGTTGAAGTCACACAACCTGACCTGCGACGTGGCGGTAAACGGCAGGGAAGCCTATCAGGCCGTACTGGACAGGAATTACGACATGGTTTTCATGGATTGCCAGATGCCTGTGATGGATGGATATGAAAGCACCCGAAACATCAGAAAGGCGGAAGGTTCCGAACGGCACACCGTCATCATCGCCATGACCGCCAACGCCATGGAAGGCGACCGGCAGAAGTGCCTTGATGCCGGGATGGATGACTATATCAGCAAACCGATTGAGTTTCCGGTGCTCATGAACGCGATTGACGCGACCATGAAGCTGAAGGGTCCGTCTTTGGTGCCTCCTGCAAGATTCGATGCGTACATGAGGGATTTCATCGACCAATCGGGTCTCGAGGAAGAAATTGCACGGGAACTTTATGCGGACTTCTTTGATTACCTGACAGGTCTGTTCGACGGTATGGAAAGCGCGATCCGCGGGGAGGACTACGGGAAGCTGAAGGGATTGGCCCATCAGTTGAAAGGTTCATCCGGAAATCTGAAAATCAAGTCAGTCTATGAACGGGCCATTCAACTGGAAGATGCGGCGAAAGCCACGGACCGCGACCAGTGTGAAAAACTGCTTCTGCAGATTCGGCAGCAGGTTCTCGAGAATCCCTGACTGCATGCGGACAGATTCTTCGGCAATGCCAGCAGCCTGAACAGCGGCGCTGTTCACGATGACGGTTTCTTCCTGCAGCAACATGCTGATTTGCCGCATCCCTTCCTCAAAGGTTTCATTGCCTCAAAGGGTGCATCTTGACACAAACCGGGAGCGGTGATAATAATGCTCCAGGAACAATGGGGGGGATGCGAACCATGCTGATGAGCAGACTGCTTGGAGAAAGATATAGGGAGAACCCTGGCGAAGCCAGCCTGGTGAGTCACAGGTTCCTGCTGCGCGGCGGATATGTCCGACAGGTGGCAAACGGCATCTATTCGCTCCTGCCGCCTGGAAGACGCGTTGCGATGAAGATTGAACGCATCCTGCGCGAGGAGATGGACGCCATGGACGGGCAGGAAGTGCTGATGCCCGTCGTGATGCCAGCTGAACTCTGGAAGGAATCCGGGCGGTTCGACACGGTCGGCGACGAACTCCTGCGCATGAAGGACCGGACCGGTCACGACATGCTTCTCGGCATGACGCATGAGGAGGCATCCGTCCAGCTCACCCGCGGTGAAGCCGTTTCCCATGTGAAGTATCCTTTCATGATTTATCAGATTCAGACGAAATTCCGCGATGAACCCCGTTCCCGCGGCGGGCTCATCCGTGTGCGCGAGTTCACCATGAAGGATGCCTATTCATTCCATGCCTCGATAGAGGATCTGGAGCGCCATTACGGCGAAATGGCCGTGACCTATCACCGCATATTCAAACGGGTCGGGCTGCCCCAGGTCATCTCGGTTGGCTCGGATACCGGCATGATGGGCGGCAAAGTAGCCCATGAATACATGCTGCTGACGGAAGCCGGCGAGGATTCGCTCATCATCTGCCCGGACTGCGGATACAAGGCCAATCTGGAAGTGGCGGTCTCGGCACGGGATTGTTCGGAAGCGGAGGAGGAAACGCGGGCTGATGTGCACACACCCGGCATGAAGGACATTGCATCATTGGCCTCCTTTTTGGATGTCGAGGAATCCCGCCTGATGAAGGCCGCGGTCTTTTCCGTCGAGGGCCGGGTCAAGCCGCTGGTTGTATTCATTCGCGGCGATCTTCAGGTCAATGAGGCAAAACTGCGCCAGGAGGTCGGGGCGGAGGTCTCGCCTTGGGCAGATGAGGTGGAATCCGGCTTGAATCTTGGATTCGTCGGAGCACTCGGTCTGCCGGAGGCTGCTGTCGATGTCCTCTATGATTCGTCGCTGGAAGGGGAACGGAATCTGGTTGGGGGAGCAAACCGGCCGGATACGCATACGAAGGGGATCAGCGTTCCCCGTGACTTGCCCGGCATACAGTTCTCGCATGTGGCAAAGGTCAAGGAAGGCGCCCGATGTGCCGAATGCGGCGGAACGTTGGCCCTGCGGCGCGGCATCGAGGTTGGTAATATATTCCAGCTGGGGAGCAGATACACGGAAAGCATGAACATGACGTTTGCGGATACGGAAGGACAGCGCAGAAATCCGGTCATGGGCTGTTACGGCATCGGTGTCGGCCGACTGGTGGCCTGTCTCGTCGAGGCCTGCCATGACGACTTCGGTCCGATCTGGCCGGTGTCCGTCGCGCCATGGCAGGTTCATATCTGCCAGTTGAATCAGGATGTCGGCGTGGTGGGAGAAATCGCCAGAAGCCTGTATGAAAAACTCGGAGTGAGATACGAGGTGCTGATGGACGACCGTGGAACAACCGCCGGCATTCAGTTCGCGGATGCGGATCTGTTGGGTGTTCCTGTCCGCGTGATTGTCAGTAAGCGAAACGTCGAAAAAGGAGAAGTCGAAATTGCAACCCGGGACAAGCGGGTGCGCAAGGTCGTGCAGATTGATCAGGTGGAGGCGGAGGTGGCGGGAATTCTTCAAGAGCTTTCGGCAAGATACTGAAAACTGAAATAACCCAGTCTGTCATACTTGGTAGGTTGCAAACACACGGAATCATGCCAGGATATCTCCGTGAAACCGGGATGCCGCAGGGAGACGGACCCCAGGTTATCACTGTAACAAAACCGTCATTCAACCCGCCGCCCGGAAACGCCGATATAGTACCTGAAGGCGCTTTTTGCGCCTGTTCCGTCATCCTGTCCGCCACAGAGGCGGGCGATGGCCTGGCAAGCGGAGGAACCGACGCATGGCGAAGCATCTTCGGAGGGGGAAATCCCTCCTTTCCATGGTCCTGTCCATCATACTCCTGACCGTATGGATGATCCCCTCGTCCATTCTCCCAGTCAGAGCGGCGGTTACCCAGCTTGCTGTGAAATACAGGGTTGCCGCAGTCAGCGGGAATCATGAAATATACTGGGATGCTTCTGTACAGCCAAAACGTATCAAGTACGACTGGCATAATGCTGCCGAAGAAGTAGTCGAACGTATTATTCTAATAGACCCCGCAGACCCCGATTTGAATTCCGTCTACCGCTACGTGACAGAGGATGGCAAAAAACGAGTCGTTCTGACCCTTCCGCTCAGCGCAGATCACATCTTCGACATTAATATCAAGGTTTATTCGGGTGACGACGATATTTCCCAGACAGGTGAAGCACTTGCCTATGTCCTGACCGGCATCTCTTTCGAGGGGAGTTCCTTTGATCAGGTGGCCAATACCCTCATCGAAGATTTTCCTATCCTGAAAGACGCAAATGGAACCGTCATCTCGCCACCGGCGCTTGCCAGTACTTTGATATCTGGGCAGAACCCGGTCATGCGCCTGCGATGGAAAGTGCCGACGGTTTATGTCCGAACGCTTGTCGGCGGGATACCCATCGGTATCCGGTACATCAGTGAAACCACAAATACCGAATGGAAACAGGTGCTGCAGAAAAACATTGCCTCACCGATGCCGATTCTGGCATCCGGTTATGATTTCTCTATGGACAAGGGCCGCAACACCTCCGTGGCCATGCAGTACAACACCTATTACGACGCTTCGGGCGTTCTCCGGGTGAATGGCGCCACGGTCAGCAACCCACCGGTGGTTCAAGGACTGAATGCAGCGGGTGTTCCGACGGATGGATATATCCATGTGGACCTGACCAAAGAAAACGGCATCGAGTCCGGCACCGAGTTCGAGGATGTGAATATCAGCCTGGCTTTGACGACAACCGGCGGTTCAAGGCTTCTTTTCAACAACACAGGCATCGTCACAGGCGACAATATCTATCCGGTTGTGAACACGGACAGTGCGTTTACAGAATATGGCGCACTCACGTCCATCTTCACCCCGATGGAATACGAGTTGGCAAAGGTCGACGAAGATAAGGTGGAAGTCCGTTTCCGAAAAGTGACAAACGGGGTCTATACAGAGCTCTATTACGAAGTGCAGGATTTATCCGGCAATGAACTCAACAATCCGAATGCCGCATCGGTACGAGGAAACTGGGTGACGGTGCCGGATTCGAGTCTTCCCGCCGGTACGCTCTACGGAAGTGTCATCCTGTCGTTTGCAATAGTCAACGGCAATCTTCCGGAACGATATATCCGGGTTGTCTGCGCCGAA
The DNA here is from genome assembly GCA_020047785.1 of Clostridia bacterium. Lineage (GTDB taxonomy): Bacteria > Bacillota > Clostridia > DSM-8532 > DSM-8532 > JAEWSN01. The sequence continues at coordinate 2,813 of JAIFNI010000105.1, read as the reverse complement.
CAGGGCGCTTCGATTCCTCGGAACACCACGATGGTCAACAATCTGACCCTGCTGGGCGGCCAGACGGGAAAACCGGCCCTTCCCCAGAACATGACGGTGGAAGCGAAGTACGATGGCATTCAGACGGTATCACAAGGGGCCGTGTCCGTTGAGATTCCGATGAGCAAAATCGTGCTGACTTTCGACAAACCGTCTGTCTGGTCATCTTTCAACGGTGCAGCCTGGACAGCCTATCAGGCTGATCTGAGCATTGCAAGGAACGCGGATCCGGTCTACAATATCCTTCTTTCAAGCCTTCTGCCTGATACCGACGACGGAACCATCGTGGAGAAGATCATCGAACTGACGGACGGAACCAACACCATCAGTGTCCAGTCCCCGGTTCGGCAGAAGCGTACCGTTGTCATCGGGAAACAACAGCTTTCCGAAGTGCCGGGGAATCCGGGCCGGCTCACCTGTGAAATCGACGGAACGGGTCTTTACATGGACTTTGCTTCGGATTCCGATGTCGCACTTGATGCGGAGAACAATGAAATTGGTACACGGGGGCCTTATCCGACCTTCCTCATTCCAAATATGACGTACTACCTGCAAGTGTTCAGCGCGCGTTTCACAAATCTTGCAGAGCTCAACGACTATATCTGGCCGTTGAGGAACAACCCGGATCCCATCGGGTACCCGACCACCCTGAAGGAGGCCATCTCGTTCACCTCGCCCGTTTTCAGTTTCACGACCTATCCGATTCGGGAGGTGCCGGTACCGGTTCCGAATCTCACGCTTTCCATTTCTCCCAACATTACGGCGGATCCGGCTACCGGCGTGCTGACGCTTGCAGGGATCGATGCGTCATACAACCACATCCTTCAGGAAACGGACTGGAAACGATATCTGTCCACCGAGCAGTGGAACCTGTATGACACGAATGCACGCAATGCTGCAGGGACCTATCCGCGCGTTTCACTTTCCGTGGCGTATCAGTTCTACATTTCAACCAATGGATCCGTTTTTGTTGATGGTGGTGTGGAAACAGTCACCTATCCGGCCCTTTCCGCCACACCCCCGGTTCACCGGATTCGCAGCGTGCCCGATCCCGGATCGGACGGACTCCCCGCTCCCGGAGCTGAACTGATTTTGCCCAACAGCACCTATTACATCAAGGCGCGACCATCCCTGCTGGTTACGGAATGCCCCGATGACGCGGCCGCGCCAAACGAGCCGCTGGAAATCGGAAATGCGATGGAAACCGCTGTGAAGACCATCACCACGCCGAAACTCGACCTGGTGAGTCTGGACAACATCACCCGGAATCCGCGCGCTCCGACGGAATTCTCCATCGCATCGGATGGGGACGGGAACCAGCTTCTCACCGATGCCTCCGTCACGATGCAGTGGATGCACCGTGAATCCGATGTCGGCTATGAAATGATTGTGACCTCCTTCGTCCCCGATCCCGCTGCGGAGCCGACAGATCAGGAAATTGCCACCGACTCCCAGCTGGTGGACTTTCTGGCGGCTTATCGGCTGAAATCACCCGATCTTGTCAGCGGAAGCGCGATCTACATCCCGCTGAATGATGCCGCGCAGCGGGCTGCCATGCAGTCCAATGTACCGAACGGGTTGAATCTTCTCTTCGACACGCAGAGCCTGGCGGTGAAGTTCCCCATGGATGGATTCATGGAACCGAACACCCAGTATTATTTCAGTCTTCGGGCCATACGGAACCGGGGAACCCTGGTGGACGGCGTGCAGACACCTCCACCCAGCCGATGGATCACCGTTCCTGTAACCACGCCTCTCGTACGCGCACCTGAACTGTTCGAAGTGGTCAGGGATCTGGAGATCGGCTTTACGGTGCATGCGACACAACCCAAGGGAGACCCTTCCAATTTCGAGGTTTACATGAAAAAAACCGCGGAGTCGGACAGTTCCTATCTGAAGCTGCCCCGTGACCGGTATACGCTGGTCCGGAATCCGGCCACCAATGCGTATCATTGGCGTGTGCTCGGGTTGCAGTCGGATACCTGGTACGATTTCCGCCTGCGGTACATCCCACCGGAATCCAAATGGTATGATGCCGATTCGGCCACCTGGATCGCAACGCCTGGAACGCCCCTCACACGCAAGACCCGGGATGCCCTGCACGAAATCGAGGTGCGATGGGAAGGAGAGGATGCCTATGCGTATTTTCTCGAGGCCCGGACCGGCACGGAAGTCGACTACACACGTCTGACCTATTCCGCAGCCGGCGTCTCGGATTACGGCTTCGAGGATGCGGATGGCGTCCGGACGGAATTCTATCAGGATCGCACGAATGCCCAGGTGCGGGAAACCCCTGGCCGCTATATGGTTTACGCGCGCATTTCCCGCAAGCAGACCCTGCAGCGGGACGGCACCCTGCAGCATGTACCACTGTCCACCAACTCAACCTACTACATCAGATTGTGGGCGAGAAATCCTGCGGTCGCCGTTGTAACGGAAGAAGATGCCGTGAAGGCGGATTCCCTGCATGTGGGGCCGGTTTCCACCCGAACTGATTTTTCCCAGACGGATTACGACCAGGCAAAGGACAAGGAGAATATCCTGTCACTGTATGATGCGCAGTCCGAGGAACTGAACAGGAAGCCATACTGGATGGTCGACAAAAGCGCCAACAATGCCGTCCGTGTTCTTCTCAAGGGAGACAGGGTACAGGCCATGCTGGAAAGCGACCCAGGCAACACACAGACCATCCTGCTCGATCAGGAAAACGACAATGCCGCGCTTTATGAAGTGACGATTCCGGAGCAGGTTCTGGAAGCACTGCATCGGGTCGA
>JAIFNI010000291.1 GCA_020047785.1 Clostridia bacterium | reverse complement strand
ACGGCACTTTGTTTTCACGCGCGTATCGGACGGCTGTGATTTTCCCCTCGATGCCGCGATCGCCAAACCCGCCCGGAACCAGAATGCCATCGACGCCGCTCAGCTTTTCCGCGGCATTTTCCTGTGTGATGTCCTCGGAACTGACCCAGTCGATTTCCACCTCCGCACCATTTGCGATTCCCCCGTGCCGGAGAGACTCCGCCACGCTGAGATAGGCATCCCGCAGTTCCACATACTTGCCCACCAGGGCGATGCGGACCTTTCGGCTGATGTGCTTCACCCGATCCACCATGGCCAGCCAGTCGGACAGATCCGGCGTCCCCGTGCGGATGTTGAGACGACGGCAGGCGGCCTCCGCCAAGCCTTCCCGTTCGAGCATGAGCGGCACCTCGTAGAGACTGTCCGCATCGAGATTCTGGATGACGCAATCCTCCGGGATGTTGCAGAAGAGCCCGATTTTCCCCTTCACATCGGCGGGGAGTTCCTTTTCCGTGCGCAGGACGATGATATCCGGCTGAATGCCGATGCTGAGGAGTTCCTTCACACTGTGCTGCGTGGGCTTTGTTTTCAGTTCTCCCGACTTCGCCAGATAAGGAACAAGTGTGACATGAATGTAAAGCACGTTCTGACGACCCACATCACCGGATGCCTGGCGGATGGCTTCCAGAAAGGGCAGACTCTCGATGTCGCCGACCGTTCCACCGACCTCGGTGATGACCACATCCGGCGCATCGCTCTTCGCGGAACGGAAAATGCGCTCCTTGATTTCATTGGTGATGTGCGGAATGACCTGGACCGTCGCGCCGAGGAAATCGCCCTTGCGCTCCTTGTTCAGGACGGACCAGTAGATCTTGCCGGTCGTGACATTGCTGTTTGCGCTCAGGCTCTCATCCACGAAACGTTCATAGTGCCCAAGATCCAGATCCGTCTCCGCCCCGTCATCCGTGACGAAAACTTCCCCGTGCTGGTATGGACTCATTGTGCCAGGGTCCACATTGATGTACGGATCGAATTTCTGCATGGCCACGCGCAGCCCACGGGCTTTCAGCAGGCGCCCCAGCGAGGCCGCGGTGATTCCCTTGCCGAGACCGGACACCACGCCACCTGTCACAAAGATATATTTTGTCTGATTCATCGAAAAACCTCCTTGCCATGGTGTTTCGGTGCCTGTCTGCATGATGCTGCCCCAACAAAGCCAAGCCCATGCTTCGGCACCGTCTTTGGCGCATTGCACGGGCTCTGATGGAATAGTGACATTTAATTATACCTGTTATCGCATCTTTGTCAAATATGATTCGAGGCCGGATTCGTGGACCGATTGACCGTTTTCGGTCCGATTAAGGCCCGATGAACGGCCCGATGTACGGCCCGCTTTCGTCCTGATTTGCAGCCCGATTGTAGCACCGGTCCCCGGAAAATTGGGACCGGCGACCCATGTGCCGCTTCCCACCGGCTGTTACAATGCGATCAGGAAGGGGGATTTCGATGGAGAATTTTTTCCAGCCAGCCATCAGAAAGATCGAGCCGGACTGGTTCCGCCTCGGACGCGACGCCGCACGTGTCATGGAACAGCTGAACGGCATGAAGGAACTCGACTTCTACCTCCGGCATCCCGAGCCTTTCATCCGTCTGCAGGCAATCCGCCGTGTCGCCGTCCTCCTTCTCCCGGATGCCATCCCTTCCCTTGGAAAAATGCTTGACGACCCGATTGAAAACGAGCAGAACCGCGATGAAGCCGGCTGGGCCATTCGACGCATATCCCGTGCCAAAGGGTTGTCCTGGTTCGCGCGAAGCCCGTATACGGACAAATACGACGGAACCGAGCCTCCATCGGTCCGATTCGGCATCACGGTGCTGCCGGACGAAAATCAGGCTGCCGCAGCCGGTCCGGTTGGCTTTGACGAGGATGCCAGACTGGAGGACGAAGTGCTTCTCCGGATCCAGATGGATGAAAAAGGCCTTGAAGTGGCCTTTTCACCGATCCACTGGATTGCAGCCAATTTCCGGCACCTTGCCATGGACCTGGTCAAAGGGATCCTCCGTCTTCTGAAGGGAACCGGTTTGGGACTTCTCCACCTTGCAGGCGCTTTGGGCAAGGGGGTGGCGGCGGGTTCCAGACGTGTCTTTCATCACATGGCGGAACACGCCGAAAGGTTCCGGAATGCAAAGGCAGCACGTACCGCTGCACAAAGTACAGGCTTTTCATCATCCGGCTTTCCTTCTTCCGTCCTTCCCGCAACCGCCCCGGCTGCCATTTGGGAAACCGGAGGACATGCCAGTCAGACTGCGGCATCGGAATCCGCATTGTTTTCAGGAACCGCGGCACACGCTTCCCCAAATCTGCTGGCCGGCAATCCGGTCTTTTCGGGCAGTTCCGACAAGCCGGTTCTTCTGATTGGTCTCGAAGAGGCGATATCCTCCGGAACAGTCATCCCGCAGAACCATGCCATGCGCACCTCCAGCCAGTTCGAATCTGTCCGCACAACTGCTGCAGGACAAAACTCCTCTTCCTTGTTGGGGAATGCCTTGTCCGGAAAGTCCCGGCACGCAGCATCCGGTCGGCCGGCTTACCGTCGGCGAAAGGAGGGAAACACAATGTTCAGGCTTTTGTTCTATCCGGTGCGTCTTGTAAAAGCTCATTGGCTGTTCACGCTTGCCGTTCTGGTTGTGTTTTACAGCTTTCTGGGGTTCACACATGCGGGCCGGTTTGTCATGAGTCGGTTGAATCCGGCGGTTCTCTGGACCAATGACCGGTTCGTGGCGGTGACAAAACTCGCCTTCATGGATTTCTTCGACATGGAAGTGCCGAACATGCCTGCAGACGTGCAGACCGGGTCCGCCCCGACGGCAGGAGCTGAAGTTGCTCAGGCATCCGCAGGCAGCACGCCTGGCGAATTGTCCGAACTTGACAACGACAGACCGAGATATCGCGTCACCGCCTCAAAAGGACTCAGCCTCCGGTCCGAACCCTCGAAAACTGCTTCCCGCATCATTCTGATGTCCATAGGCACGAATGTGACCTATGAAGGAGAACGGGACAAGGATGCGGATGCGGGTGAGTGGATGAAGGTTTCCGTTGACGGCAGGACCGGCTGGGCCATGGCCCAATGGCTCGAATCGGTTCCGGATGCCGATGAAGACGGAGGTTCAGATGGAAATCCGTGAGATGCAGCAGCGCATGCACCTGGCCAGACAGCTGCTCGATCAGCTGGAACAGGCAAACAAGGACCGGGAGCGGCTTTCTTCGGAAGCGGATGAAGACAGCGGGGCCGCCCTGTCCGAGGCACGCAGGGAGGGGGATGGGAAAATCCGTTCCAAGCGTGAATTGTACAAGCAGAGGACGGATGAACTTCGTGCCTGTCTGGCCACCATCACGCAGCTGACGAATGATTGGCATGCTTTTACGACAGACCCGCAAAACCAACGGCGGTGGTCTTATCCGTTCAAACTCGCAAAACTCGGAAAGGAGACCAACGCCAGACTGAAAACCGAGCAGGAGCGCATTCAGGGCATCGTTCTGCAGAATCGCCTGCTGGAAGAGGAAATCCGGCGCATGGGCGATACCGTGCAGCGGGATGCCCTGCTGCGGCTGAAGGACGCGAGCAGCCATACCTCGCTGATTGCCTTGCTGGAAAGAAGACAAGGCATCCTGGACGACCTGTGTCTGCTGCTGCCGACCATACCGGTCACGGCGACCTGTCGCCTGGACCCGAAAAATCCGGCGGACATCCGCACGCTGCTCTCCTGAGGGAGCTGATTTTCATACGACCCCCTGCAATTTGCAGAGCATCCCCGTTTCCGGTATGATGTCTTCAGGGAAGCAATCCGCCGCATGCGAACCCGAACCGCCGGAACTCCCCGAATCGTATACCGGGGGTGTGCAGACATGGGTTTCACAGGCCCGAAAATATCCGACATCCTTCTGCAGAAAGTGCAGGATATCCAAAGCAGGCTGCCGATTCAGATGACCCTCACAGGAGACTTGAAGGCTTCTTTTTCCGGTGCGCTTGCCGAAGCCACCGCTGCAGCGGCTGCCAAACAGGAAGCAGATTTCTCTTCGACAGCCTCCTCTTCGGCAACCTCCGCATCTGCCTTATCCTCTTCCGCAGCTGCTGCTGCAGCCGCGGCTTTCGCTTCCAGTTCTGCCGCTTCCGGAGCCGGAACCGCCTTTCCCGGTCTTGATGCCTCCACCCCGACATCCGGATATGCGTCAAACGCAGCTTCTTTTCCCAGACTGGATGCGGAGCAGATTCAGGCAATCATGCCGCGCATCGATGCCGCCATCGCTGAAAACGCTGCCACCACCGGCATCGATCAGAAGCTGCTTCGCGCGCTCATCCGCCAGGAATCATCCTTTCAACCCTTTTCCGTTTCCGAGGCGGGTGCCATGGGTCTTACCCAGCTGATGCCGGGCACGGCATCAGACCTCGGCATCACCGACCCATACAGGGTGGAGGACAACATTCGGGGCGGCGCCCTCTATCTGAAACAGCAGCTTGAGACCTTCGGGGGAGATCCCGCGCTTGCACTGGCCGCCTACAATGCGGGACCGAATGCCGTGAAGGAGCATGGCGGCGTGCCTCCCTATGCCGAAACGAAGGATTTCGTCCAGAAGGTGCTCTCGTACTATAACATGTACCGCGCCGTCGGACAGTGACGCGCTCCATGAGGTTATCCACAAGGCGTTCTGCCTTTCAGATACACAAAAAAAGGCCCTTGTCAACGACGAAGAGCCTTTACCGGAAAAGGTTTTGCTGGTTTCTTCGAAAATCCTGTACGGCCGGCAAGATGTCTTTACCACTTCCTGTCCAAAAATGATGGATTTGATTCATCCACATCTTCCACAGGCTTATCCACAGGCAAAATGCCTCTACAAAAGGGCTCCCGGAATCTTTCCACAACTTTTCCGTTTCAAAGCCCCGAACCTGTGGAAACAATATCAGCTTTCATGCAAGGCCAGCACAGGCTGCGCGTTCATCGCCAGATCCGCAAAACGTCCGGCTTTCGCATAAATCGTTCCCATGCAGGCAATCATCGCGGCATTGTCCGTGCAGAGAATCGGAGGGGGAACCAGAACGCGGAGACCGTTTTTTTCTCCGTCCATTCCCAATCTGCTCCGCAAAGCCTGATTCGATGCAACTCCTCCTGCAAGACACAGTGTGCCGAATCCGCCCTCAATGGCCGCCCGGATCGCCTTCTTCGCCAGCACATCGACAACCGCCTGCTGAAAGGATGCGCACAAATCCGCGACCGGAAGCGGTTCCCCCTTCTGGCGGAGCTGGTTCACCTGGTTGATGACCGCAGTCTTCAAGCCGCTGAAGCTGAAATCAAACGGGGCATCCGCAAAATGGACGCGAGGAAAACGAAATGCAGACGGGTCCCCGCCAACCGACATCCGGTCAACCGCCGGCCCTCCCGGGTATCCGAGGCCAAGCACCCTGGCAACCTTGTCATAGGCTTCTCCTGCCGCATCATCCCGCGTTCTTCCCACAACCCGGTGGGCCGTGGGGGTTTCCACGGCGATGAGATGGCTGTGCCCGCCAGAAACCACCAGACACAGGAACGGGGGTTCCAGATCGGGACATGACAGATAGTTCGCTGCAATATGCCCCTCAATGTGGTGCACGCCGATGCATGGTTTTCCAACGGCGTAGGCGATGGATTTCGCAGCCGCAACCCCGACGAGGAGTGCCCCGACAAGCCCCGGTCCCGATGTGACCGCGACCGCGTCCACATCGGAAAGGGTGACTCCGGCATCCCGCAAAGCTTGCGCCACGACCGGAATGACATACTCGACATGCGCCCGGGATGCCAGTTCCGGCACAACGCCGCCATACTCGCCGTGCAATTCAATCTGGGATGCGATGACATTGGACAGCACCCTGCGCCCATCCGCCACCACGGCGGCGGACGTTTCATCGCAGCTTGTTTCCATGCCGAGAACCAGATAGGGTTTCATGCTTGCCCACTT
>JAIFNI010000102.1 GCA_020047785.1 Clostridia bacterium | reverse complement strand
TTTGATTCGCTTTTCTTCCCGCAGGTAATTAGCGCCGGCGACTATTCGGACTACATACCCTTTCCGTTCAGAATATTCTGTATCTCGATCTCAAGGTTGGTCGAATCAAGAAGTAATTTTTTAAGTTTCGTATCTTTCTCCTTGTATTTATTGAATTGTTCTTCTTTTTCTATAGATTTTTGTCCCAGTATATTTTTGCCAAGACTGATTTCTCTCAGCGCCTTGACATGCTCATAGACAAATTCAATGGCTTTTATTTCAATTTTATCTTGAGCATAAGTTGTTGGTCCATTACATAGAATTTCTCCAGTTGGGTCTCGATTTCTATCAAGTTTTCGATTGCATCTGTATATAGGTTTCGCACTTGTCCTTTTTTCTATTTGTCCAGTTGTTTTATTCTTCGCTGTCCATTTTGCTGTTGCATATGACGTTGTAAGTTTCCCACCACAATATCCGCATCTTGCGATCCCACCAGCAAATAGCAATGGACTTTTTACGCCATATGAAAAATTGTATTTTTTCCCATTCACATTGTTTCTTGCCGTTCTCATTTCATTTACATAGTCCCACACATCGTCGGGAATAATGGCAAGAACCTCATTTTTAACAGAAGAATAAACCCAATCTTCTTTAGGATTTACTTGATATTCATTGTTCTTGCTTCTCTTGGTCTTGTTATAGGAAGCAATCCCCTTATATAAAGAATTTTTCAATATGGAATTTATCGAAGCCTTTGTCCATATTAATCCATTTTTTGTTCTTGTATTTGTTTCGTTTACCAAATATTCTCGTATTCTTGAAGCACCCCATCCTTTTGTATAAGCCAAATCAAACATTTTCTTAACAACATCCGCCTCATCTTGCTTTACAATCAGTTTCTTAACAGGAACACCTTTTTTTGTAAATTCACCCGTCCATTCAGTTTCAAATCCATATGGGGTAACACCACCTCGATATTTACCAATTTCTGCATATTGACGATGGGTGTTTGAAATTCTCCAAGCTGCTTTAAATGAGTCATTTTTTGAGGTCCAGTTAGTAATACCTGTGACCAACTCTGTTGCCGTATCATCAATATCAATGTGTCCTTCCAAAACTGACCACAGTTGAATTCCAGCTTTGCAAAATTGGCCCATTACCCATGTTGTCTCGTTTCCCCTTCGTCCAATTCTATCGTTTGCAACATAAACTAAAATATCGTAGTATTTTTCTTTCGCATCTTCCAATAGTTCTTTCAAAACATCTCTTTTACCAAATGGCTTTTTGTAAGCTGATACCCCTTTTTCATAACGTTCGTCTACAATGATCCAATGAGGATGCAAAGCAATAAACTCTCTGCATTGTCTCTTTTGAACCGGGAGATCATCATCTTTCCCGACTTGCTTTTTTGTAGAAACTCGATAAAGACAAATCACTCGTAGCATTTTGGGGTTGTCAGATTTTTGCTGAATCCTTTTCCTTCGTTCAATTCTCTCTTGTTCCATATTTTTGTTGGATTCGATACCATTGTCATCCATAATCAAACGATTTAGTTTATCGATATGTGCCTGTGTTGATATCAATTCCATCGAATCACGCTTTCTATCCTGTAAATGCGTCGTAATAGTAACATAAATCATCAACCTCATACGCATTTATAGGGAATTGCTGGTGATTCGAAGCGAAGCATCAGGGTTCTATCCTCTAATTGCGCAGCAATTAGAGGTCTTCGTGGTAATTCAAGGCGAAGCATCAAGGGTCTATCATGTTATCCTTATGTACTGGTGTAAACATAACATAAACAGGAGTGGCAATCAATATCGTTTTTTTTCAATTTCAGTATGTCTTATCAAATATTTACCTGATGGGATGCAATGAAATATTGAGGAAGTCCAACGCGATGCTTCCCGTTTTGTTCTCAATATCTTGACAAGAAGACAACATGAACAAAGACAGCCATTTCTGACTGTCTTTGTTATCTGGAGCCACTTATCGGAATCGAACCGATGACCTATTCATTACGAATGAATTGCACTACCGCTGTGCTAAAGTGGCAAATGAGAGACGGTCCTCAAACCGCCTTCTCATTATAAACGGTGCCCAATCGGCTGTCAATGCCGTTTTGCATATCCTTTGAACGCTTCAGGGCTTGGAAGAAAAGAGCAGGTAACTTCTTTCCGGATACTGAAAACATCTCAGCGGAAACCCTTTCGCTTCAGGAAGGTCGGAATTTCAGGACCTTCCGGCTCATCTTCCACCACGATGGCGGGCTTTCTGCCGGTATTGTCCATTCCATGGCCGCGACCGCCCATGGGCGTGTGGACGGGTGCCACAGGCTGATGAATGGAGCTGCCGGAAGATGCACCTGCATTCGCCGGAGCAACTGCGGGACGGCGCAGGTCGAGTGCTTTGTCGAAGCCGGTTGCAATGACGGTGATGATGACCTCATCCTTGAGGTTTTCGTTGATCACCGCGCCGAAGATGATGTTCGCATCCGGATCAGCGGAGGCCTGAATGAGTTCCGCCGCCGCGTTGACTTCCTGCATGCCAAGATCCGGACCGCCGGTGATGTTGTACAGAACACCTTTTGCCCCTTCGATGGACGTTTCAAGCAGTGGGCTGGCAATGGCCTGACGGGCTGCATCCTCTGCCTTGTTTTCTCCTGTGCCACGGCCGACACCCATATGGGCAAGGCCTGTATCCGTCATGATGGTGCGGACATCGGCAAAGTCCAGATTGATGAGTCCCGGCACGGTGATAAGATCCGAAATGCCCTGGACGCCCTGCCGAAGGATGTCATCGGCCAGACTGAAGGCCTTCACCAGCGGCATCTTCTTGTCGGCAATCTGAAGCAGACGCTCGTTGGGAATGGTGACAAGCGTGTCGACGACATCACGAAGGGCATCAACCCCCCGTTCGGCGGATTGCATGCGTTTCCGGCCCTCGAAGAGAAAGGGTTTCGTCACAACGCCCACCGTCAGGATGCCCAGTTCCTTGGCAATCTGTGCGATGACCGGTGCGGCACCGGTTCCCGTGCCGCCGCCCATGCCGGCTGTGACAAACACCATGTCGGCATCCTTGATGGCCATGGCAATTTCATCACGGCTCTCATTGGCGGCTTTCTCGCCGATTTCCGGATTGGCGCCGGCACCCAGACCTTTCGTCAGCTTGTCGCCGATCTGGATTTTTGTGGTGGCATGCGAAATATGCAGTGCCTGCTTGTCCGTATTGACTGCGATGAAGTCTATGCCCCGAAGCCCCTCCTCGATCATGCGGTTGACGGCATTGTTTCCGCCTCCGCCCACACCGATCACCTTGATACGGGCATAATTGGTCTCCATGCCATGATCAAATTCCAGCACTTGTACGTCCCCCTTTATGTCATCCTGGGTTCCTTGCGGCATGAGACCGCAATTCGCCGGTATCCCTCGCATGCCTTTGTCCGAATCACCATCCGGTTCCTGCAGATGCATCCGGAACCGGACAGGACACGCATGAACCCAATGCCGCTTTCAGCACGGATCCGCGCAACAACGAATTTTCATTGGATTTCGAATCAGCGCTGGCCCACGGGAGTTCCCGCGCTGATACCATTTTATCAGACTTGCCCCCAATTGCAAGACAATGAGGCTGTCCGATGCCGAACATTTCCCGAATTTTCCTTTTGGAAAAAACCGGACACGCTCTGGACGAATCCATCGGTCACACCTCGGGATGTCTGCGGTTTGAATCATCATGACGGTTGATGAGATGTCTCCGCAGCACACCGAGATTGATGAAGATCCGGTTGCCGAACGCAAAAATCGCCGCCAGATACAGCTGGATGCCCAACCGGTCGCCGATGAAGGCAAGAAGCGCGGCCAGCACCGAATTTGCAAAAAAACCGGATATGAAGACCTTCATGTCGAAGCGCTTTTCCATGGAAGCACAGACCCCACCGAGCACGGAGTCGAGTGCCGCAAGGATCGCGACGGCCGCGTAGGTGGACAGTTCCTGCGGAATGTGGAGCGGGATGATGATGCCGATCAGCAAACCAAGTATCAGCCCGAGCAAAGGTAACATAGGCGCCTCCAAAATCTGTCCGATGCGGTCTGTTGCGTCAATCGGGAATGAATGCGGGGTCCTCGCCCCGTGTGAAGTCAATCATTCCCCGCTCCTCCGGTAAAATATGCCGAAAGAAGATTTCGCCCGTGAAATCCACCTTGTACTGAAGGTCGACGGTCGGATCAAACCGTACGGTCACCCGGTCCTCCAGGGATACAAGCACCCGGTCGACCGCCAGCACATCCACCCAGCGTACCGCACCATAGAGGGAAGGACCCTCTCCGCTCCCATTCTGACGCAAAGCACGCAGAACGTCTATCCCGGTCTGAAGCAGCGCCTCATCTTCCGTTTCAGGCACACGACCGTTCGCGTATCCGGAAAAACGGATTCCCCGAATTTCCCGGATGTCGGCCGGCGACTCCCCTTTGGCCGATTCCAGAACAACTCCTTCCGAATCAATCAGCAGCGAGCCGCCCAGATACGGCAGGCGCGCATACGGCACCCGTTCGGAAACATGGATTCGGACGGCATGCAGCGGGATCCAGTCCACGGTGACAGAGGCTATCCAGGGAAGTTTCCCAATCCGTTCCTCCGCGGCGGTGAAGTTTGCCATCGGCCAGTCCCCTCTTCGCCAGGTGATGGGAAAAAGCGGGTGTTTTCCGATCCCAAGCTCGGATGCAGCAGCAATTTCCTCCGTGGTGCAGCGTTCCTGGCCGGTCACATGGAGGGTGCGGATCGTCAGCAGCGGGGACCAGGCCATCACAGCCACCAGCACTCCGAGCGGCAGGACAACGAGCAGAAGAAACCTGACAAAGCCCTTCATCGGCCCGCTCCACCCTTTCCCTTGCGCAGAAGCCCGTCAATCATCTCCCCGATGGCGGAACCTGCATCCCGCCTCGCCAGCTTCAGAGCAGCGGCCGACATGCGCCGCCGCATATCCCTGTCCTCCAGGATGGTACGCATCTGTCCGAACAGCAGTTCGCCGGAGAGGTGCTTCTCCAGTACCACGACGGACGCGCCGCGGGCCTCGAGGGACCGGGCGTTGTATTCCTGATGGTTGTCCGCAACGTAGGGGGACGGGATGAGGATGGCGGGCACACCCAACGTGCAAAGCTCGCCGGACGTCATGGCACCGGCCCGGCAGACCGCAAGGTCCGCGGAGGCAAGAGCATCGTCCACTTCATAAAGATAGGGCTGTATGTCCACCCCGGGCGGCACCTTGCCGTCCAGAGCCGCCATGACTTTTTCATGGTGCTTCAAACCTGTCCCGAACAGCAGGCGGAAGCCCAGTCCGCCGGGGTGGGCAAGCAGCATTTCCAGCATGGTCCTGTTCAGTGTCTCGGAGCCGAGACTGCCGAAAAACACCACGACAAGCAGGTCGCTCCGTCCAAGACCCAGTCGCGCGCGCGCCGCCTCCCGGTCAACTGTCATGATGGATGGGCGGACGGGATTTCCTGTGACACGGATACGGGCGCGCGGAGACAAACGTGCCACGGAATCCTCGAAATTCACGGCCACCCTGTCCACATAAGGAGCAAGCAGGCGGGTTGTCACCCCCGGTAAAGCGTTCGATTCATGAATCAGCGTCGGAATTCGCCGCAGGACAGCCACGGTGAGGACCGGACCGCATACATATCCACCGGTGCCGATGACCAGATCCGGCTTCCAGGTCCGCAAAAGCCGTCCGGCCTGAAAGAAGGACCGGATCATCAGACCGAACGTGCGTACGGTGTCCCAGGTCAGCTTCCGCCGGAACCCTCTTGCCTCCACGAATGAGAGCGGGTATCCTTCCCGCGGGACAAGGGTGGCTTCCAGACCGTGTTTCGTACCCACAAACCGGATTTCCGCCTGAGGATGCGCTGTCATGATCCCCCTTGCGATGGCCAGTCCGGGGTTGATATGACCACCCGTACCTCCTGCTGCCATGAGTATTTTCATCGTCTTGTCCTTCCCGGCGATGCCACGGTACTCGCCCGGAACATGGGGACCGTTTGACGGGATATGTTCAGAAGAATCCCCATCGCCACCATCATGAAGACAAGAGAGGTACCGCCGGAACTGAAAAACGGGAGCGGAATGCCGGTGGTCGGGATGGTTTTGCTGACAACGGCGATGTTCAGGAGAAATTGTATGGCGAAGAGTGACGTGATCCCGACACCCATGAGTCCGCCCAGACTGTCCGGCGCATTCATCGCAATGCGCATGCCCCGGATGATGAGGAGCACGAAGAGCACGATGACGGTCACAGACCCGATGAAGCCCAGTTCCTCGGCCAGAATGGAAAAGATGAAGTCGCTCTGCGGTTCGGGAATGTAGAGATTTTTCTGCAGACTCCGGCCGAGGCCGCGTCCGAAAAGCCCGCCGGAACCTATGGCGACAAGCGAATTCGTGATCTGATAGGCATCTCCGGTCGGATCGGCGGTTTTTCCGAAAAAAGTGAGGAGACGATCCATGCGGTATCCCTCAAGGGTCATCAGAAATCCCAGAAGGACACCGGCAGGAAGGGACACTGCCAGAAAGTGCGTGAACTTGGCTCCCGCACAGATGAGCAGGACCAACGAAAGCATCGTCACGATGACAATGGCACTCATATGGTGCTCAAGGTACAACTCGGCATCGATGATGCCCACCATGATGAGATACGGAATGAGCCCCGACACGAAGGACTTCAGTTTGTTGTGCCGCTGGGAAAGACTGAAGGACAACGCAAGAATGAGCGCGAGTTTCATGAATTCCGACGGCTGAACCGTGGTGAATCCCAGATTGAACCATCGCCGCGCGCCATTGATTTCATAGCCGATGCCGGGAATCAGGACAAGTCCGAGCAGGATGATGCCCAGGATTGCCAGGATGGGTGAAACCTTGCCGATGAAGTGATAATCGATGCGCGAGGTGATCAGCATCCCGAAAATGCCCGCCACTGCAAAAATGGACTGCTTGAAGACAAATTCGAACTTGTCGCCGAATCGGAACATGGCGTAATAGGAGCTCGCTGAAAAAACCATCAGAAGTCCGATGGCCGTCAGGGTCAGAATCAGGGTGAGAAGGAAAAAATCGAGGTCCTTCCCTTTTCGGCTCATCTTTTGTTCCGTCATTGCACCTTCTCTTCCGTCACCATGTCCCACCACGCTGCTCCGGGGTCTCCGCGACCAGCCGGTCCGATCACTACATCGCAGCCAGGACCGCCAGAATTCCGAAGACCAGGGATACGCCCGAGAAGACCGCCACGATTTTGTTTTCCTTCCATCCGCAGAGTTCAAAATGATGATGGATGGGTGCCATCCTGAAAACACGCCTGCCGGTCCGCTTGAACCAGAATACCTGAATCATCACGGAAAGATCCTCCAGGACATAAACGATGCCGACCAGAACAAACAGGATCGGCAGACCGGACGCCACCGCCACGGAGGCTGTCGCACCACCCAGGGCCAGCGACCCGGTATCGCCCATGAAGACTTTCGCGGGATGGAAGTTGTACAGGAGGTATCCGAGCACCGCTCCGGCCATCAGGGCGCTGAACAGCCGCACCGTGTCCAGTTCCGCCCGGAAGGAAAAAATCACGCCGAGAACCGTCAGCACAACCAGCGTGACGCTTCCGGCCAGACCATCCACGCCATCGGTGAGATTCGCCCCATTTGTGAATGCCAGCAAAATGAAAACTCCGAGGGGCACAGCCAGCCAGAAGGGAACCGCCCACGGCTGGTCCATGCCGAGAAAAGGAATGACAAGCCGTGCGATATCCGTTCCGCCAAAGACGCACCAGACGGTGAACGCAACGGATACAAGTCCGAGCAGCAGCATTTTCTGTTTTCCGGAAACACCTTTGTTGTTCTTCCGCACCACCTTGATCCAGTCATCCGCGAATCCGACGGCACCACTGGCCAGTGTGACCAGCATGTACGGCAGGAGATTGTATCCGGCCAGGCAAAGCGGCGTGCCTACGATGACCATGGCAGTCAGAAAAAGAAGGCCTCCCATCATGGGCGTGCCATTTTTAGCATAATGGCTTTTCAATCCCTCTTCCCGAACAGTCTGACCGATTTTCAGACGGCGCAGTGCCGGGATGAGAAAGACGCCAGAAATGGCGGAGACCGCAAAAGCTAGCAGAAAAACCGCAACCGGCAGGGGAAGAAACCCGAACAACGGTTTCATGTCAACCTCCCTGCTGTTTCTGATGAAGTACCCGGCATTGCGCCGTTTTCCTCCGGAAACAGCCGATCCACGATGCGTTCAAGATGAAGCCCGCGTGACGCCTTGAAAAGAACGACATCTCCGGGTTCAAGGCAATCCGCGAGGGCGGCGGCGGCTTCGTCCGCCGTGCCGTATGCCTGAACACGTTCGCGTTTCATTCCCATTTCCAGTGCACCGGATATGTACCACTTCGCATCGGGACCAACGGCAAACAGGAGACCGAGTTTCAGGGCGGCGGCCTGTCTGCCGACATCCAGGTGCGCATCGCGTGACCAGTCGCCCAGTTCAAGCATGTCACCCAGTACCGCAACGGTGCGGCGGCCCGAACCGAGTTCCGCCAGAACGGCCAGCGCCGCCTTCATGGAGGCTGGAGCGGCATTGTAGGCGTCATTGATGATTTTGATGCCGCGGCGGTCAAAAATGTTCATGCGCATCTGCTCTCCGGCGTAACGCTGCAGCCCTTCCTCCGCCTCGATCTGACGAAGACCGAGGGAATGGCAGACCGCGAGCGCGGCCAGCGCGTTGGAGACACTGTGCATGCCTGGCGCCCGGATGGTGAAGGACCCGTCCTGTCCGGCAATGCTGGTCTTGAATGCCATGCCGTTCTCACCGAGTGACGCGGCCTCATATCCCTGGATGTCGGTGGCTTCATCCATGCCGTAATAGAGGGTCTTGAACCGAAGCAGCCCGCGCAGGCCCTTCAGCAGCTCATCCTCCCCGTTCAGGATGACGACGCCTTCCGGTCCCATTCCCTCGATGATTTCCAGTTTGGCACGAAGAATATTCTGACGGGAGCCGAGTTTTTCGATATGGGACAGGCCGATGTTCGTGATGACGGCGATGTCGGGGCGAACGATCCGGGAGAGGTGGCTGATTTCTCCGAGTCCGCTCATGCCGAGTTCGAATACGGCAGCCGTATGGCAGTCGTCCAGTTGAAGCACGGACAGAGGCAGACCGATTTCATTGTTGTAATTGCCCTTCGTTTTCAAGACGTTGTAGCGGGATGATAAAGCCGCAGCAATCATTTCCCGTGTGCTTGTCTTGCCGACACTGCCGGTGACGGCAACCACCGGCATGGAAAAGCGGGATCGATGCCATGCGGCAAGTGTCCCCAAAGCCTTCACGGTGTCCGCGCAGCGGATGCAGGGCACACCGACGGGCAATTCTGCGCCTTCATCCGCCAGGATGAGGACTGCGCCTCCTTCCAGCGCATCGACTGCAAACAGATGTCCGTCGAAACGGGGTCCCCGGATTGCCACAAACAGACATCCCGGAACAATCGTCCTCGTATCGGTCGAAATGCCCGTCACCACGATGTCGGCATCCGCCAGGAGCGTACCGCCGATCGCACCGGCGATCTCAGTTGCCGTCATTTGTCTCACCGATTCACACCATCTCTTTCAGCAGGTTCTCCACGACTTCACGCTCGTCATAGTGGATGGTCCGGTCCTTGAACATCTGGTAGGTTTCATGACCCTTGCCGGCCAGCACGATGATATCCCCGGAACGGCCGCATGCCATCGCATGCCGGATGGCTTCGGTCCGGTCCCCGATAACCGTATACTCGGCGTTCAGGGAGAGGATTCCGGTTTCGATGTCCTTCAGAATCTGTTCCGGCTCCTCAGTTCGCGGGTTGTCGGACGTAATGATGGTATAATCCGCCAGACGGCCGGAGATGCCGCCCATGAGGGGACGTTTCGTGCGATCCCGGTCTCCCCCGCAGCCGAACAGGCTGATGAGGCGGCCCTTCGTGAACCCCCGGACGGCCTGCAGGATGTTTTCGAGGCTGTCCGGCGTATGGGCGTAATCGATCATGATGGTATAAGGTTTTCCGGGGGTGGGCACCACTTCGGCACGGCCGGGCACCTGGAGTTCCGAAAGACCTTCGCGCATCGCTTCCGGCGCAATCCCGAGAAGACCGCAGGCGGAAATGGCAGCCAGCGCATTGTAGACATTGAAAAGGCCTGGTGATGAAACCAGAATCTCCGTGACAAACCAGGGGGTAACGGCCCTGAACGTCACATGATCGGAATGGGTGACAATCTGTTCGGCCCGCACATCCGCAGGCTGCCGGATGCCATAGGTCAGCACCGGGCATCCCGCCGCTCCGGCCACGATGCCCGCCATGTCCGCGTCCGCATTGATGACGGCCTGTCCGCACCGTTTGAAGAGCATGAGTTTCGACTGAAGATAATCCTCCATGTCCGGATGTTCCGCGCCACCGATGTGATCCTTCGAAAAATTCGTGAATACGCCGATTTTAAATGGAACGAAATCGACCCGGCTCAGCTTGAGCCCCTGGGAGGAGACTTCCATGGCTACGGCATCCACATGCCGGTCCCGCATTTTTTCAAACATTTCCTGCAAATCGTACGATTCCGGCGTTGTGCGGCGTGCAGGAATCCGTTCATGGCCGATGCAGTTGGCAACGGTTCCCACGAGACCGGTCCTGCGGCCTGCCTTCTCGAGAATTTCCCGAATCATGTATGTCGTAGTCGTTTTGCCTTTTGTCCCGGTTACGCCGACGATGTCCATGGCGTTCGACGGGCTGCCGAACCACTTCGCCGCGATGCCGGCCAGGGCGTGACGCGTATCCGATACCCGGATGATGGTCACATTGCCCGTCACCTGCACGGGTTTGCCGGTGACAAGGCACGTGGCACCATTGTCGACGGCCGATTGCGCATAGAGATGCCCATCCGTGCTGAATCCGTCAATGCAGACAAACAGGGTTCCCGGCAGCGCTTTCCTCGAGTCGTACGCAACCGAGCGAATCTCCAGTTCCGCAGTTCCCTGCGCCAATTCCCAGGTCAAATCAACCAACAGGTCAACCAGCATCATCCGAAATTCCTCCTTCAAGGCCATCCTGCATGCCATGAAATTCCACCAAATCCGAAAGCCGCATGGCCATCAATCCGATTCTTCAATCATGAAGCTTGAATCATAAAGCATCAATCATCAATCACTGTACTGTATGGGCCTGCCCCCTGTCAATCCGCAACCGGATGCTGAAACTGAACACCGATGACCTCTCCTTTCTCCACAATCGTTCCCGCATCCTGTTCCTGTGCTGAAGCAATTCCCAGTCCGCTCATGCGGAGGTTCAGGCCGACCCTGGCCAAAGAGCTTCTCGCCTCGTCGATGGTCCGGCCGGACAGGTTCGGCACGGTCACTGTGACTGGAACCGGATCCTTCCCACTGTAGAGAACAAGGGTGGATCCCTGCGGCACGCTGCCGCCGATGGCAGGATAGATGTGCGTCACGATGTCCTCCGGCTTCTGTCCTTCCGTTCCGGCCGTCGTGAAAAAGCCGTACTCTTTCAGCCGTGACTGTGCGTTTTCGATGGATTCGCCCATCACATCCGGAATATAGACCTCCTTCGCCATCAGTTCCCGGTCCATTTCCGTGTAGTCCCGCTCTTCCTTCTGATAGGTGAGGATCTGCTCCATCAGTTTTCCGGCAACAGGTGCCACGATTTTCCCGCCGGCGATGTCGCCGGACACCTCGGTCTGAGGCCAGTCGACTTCAATCAGCAGACAGATCTTCGGATTGTCGGCCGGCGCAAACGACAGGAAGGAAACAATGTAGCGGCCTTCCGTCTCCGTCTGCAGCGTTTCGGATGTACCGGTCTTGCCGGCCATCCGATATCCGCTGATATAGGCATTTTTTCCGGTGCCTTCGGAGACAACGCCCTCAAGCAGGTTGCGGACGGTTTGGGCGGTCTGGGCGGAAATAACCTTGCGCACCACCTGCGGCTCATTCTTCAGGATGAGTTTCCCTTCCGAATCCGTAATCTGCCGGATGACGGTGGGCTTCATGAGCGAGCCTCCGTTTGCAATGGCGGTATAGGCCGTGACCATCTGGATGGGAGACACCTGGAAACGCTGACCGAATGCGGCCACGGCCAGATCCGTCTCAATGGGTTCCTTGTGCCAGAGATTGCGATACTCCTTGCTGCTCGGTTCACCGGCTATCTCGATGCCGGTGCGCTCCATGAAGCCGAACAGCCGTACGAAGTCATAATACCTTTCTATGCCAATCTGGACACCGAGTTTTGCGAACACCGGGTTGCAGGAGTTGTACACGGCTTCCCGAAAGGTTTCCTGACCATGACCGCCGGGTTTCCAGCAATTGATGGTCCATTCCCCGATATCATAGGGTGCATCCATGACCTGGGTCTCCGGCGACACCAGGCCCAATTCAAGTCCCGCGGCAGCCGTGATGGACTTGAAGGTGGAGCCCGGCTCGTAGGTGTCCATGACTGCCTTGTTGCGGAACACATGCTCCCACAGATACTGGGTGTCGGTCGTATCGAGGAAGCCTGTCCACTCCTTGTCTCCAGACCATCCGAATGGCTGTGCGTCCGGCGCATTCGGGTCAAAGTCCGGCAGGGATGCCATCGCGAGCACTTCACCCGTGTCGGGGTCAAGGGCGATGGCCGACGCACCGTTTCTGACATTCCACTGACTGATGATGCCAGCCAGCGCCTGCTCCGTCATGTTCTGGATCGTCTCGTCGATTGTGAGCGTGACATCATAACCATCCCTCGGTTCCAGTCGCATGGATGCGTCGAAACTCACCGGGTTTCCCTTCGCATCGACTTCACTGAGTATGCGTCCGAATTCGCCCTTCAGAAGCCCGTCGTTCTCCAGCTCGATGCCGATGAGCCCCTGGTCGTCCATGCCGGTGAAACCGATGACATGGGATGCCAGACTGCCCTTGGGATAGAATCTCTTTGAGTCCGCATCCACGAAGACAAAACTGATTTTGATGGACTGCAGGTATTCCCGGACGGCAGTTCCCTTGTCCTTGTCGATTTTTCGGGCGATGGTGACAAACGAATCGGACGAGGTCAGTTTCGCATAAACGGTTTCCCGGTCCATTCCGAGTATTCCTGCAAGTTCGTCTGCGATGGCAGGAATGAGTTCCGGCGAATCCAGAGTCTCCTCACGCAACAGAAGCGGATTGACGGAGACCGTGTCGACCTGCGCACTGACGGCAAGTGCTTTTCCGTTTCGATCATAAATGCTGCCGCGTTTCGGCTTGATCTGCTGCTGGCGTGTTTGCCCGGCATAAGCCATGCGGCCGTATTCGTCCCCCTTCACCAGCTGCAGCCAGGCCAGCCTCCCAATAAGGCCAATGGCGGCCAGAACATACAAAGCCAGCAGCCAGGTGGCGCGCCGCCTGACTCTCCGGTTGTTTTCCTGGGCCGTATCCTCTTGCCGGGGAACAATCCGCATTCCGTGTCTCGCACTCATCCATACGCTCCTGCCTGCTTCACAACGAAAAAATCAAAGGGACCTGATACCAACAAGCCCGGCCTGATGGATCCTGTCCCTGAATCGCCGGAAAGAAATCACCTGTTCTTTTTCAGAAAAGAATGGCAGGTTTGGCCATTGTTTTCATAAATTCATCGAGCAGGTTATTTCTTTCCAAGACCTTATATGACACAAGAATTGCCTGTTGTCATTCATGTAACACTTCGACCGAAAAAGTCAGGTCCTGACTTTCATGAACCGGGGTGCAGGACATACCGCCGCGTCAGGGCATCACGGCTCCCATTGCATCCAGGATACGGTTGACGAGACTTCTCCCCGGGTCTGAAACCGAGTGGATGTATGCCGGATCGGTCACGATGCTGTACTGGCTTTTCGGGACGAGAACAGGCACCACCTGGTTCATGGAAGGCTCATGCATGGCGAACCGCGCTTCTGCGGCCATTCGGATGGCATCAAGCTGCAGACTGGATTCGATCTCCACCTTCAGCATGCGTCCGTTCTCGCGGAGCAGGGAATACTCCCGGTTCATTCTGCCCAGTTGAAGATTCATTTCCGATACCATGCAATACCGGTACAG
Source organism: Clostridia bacterium (assembly GCA_020047785.1). GTDB lineage: Bacteria > Bacillota > Clostridia > DSM-8532 > DSM-8532 > JAEWSN01. Next base: position 5,571 of record JAIFNI010000102.1, on the reverse strand, counting down.
GATGGTGAAGCAAAGGGCAAATGCCATCAGGATGCCGAATACAAGGCTTTTCTTCGGAAAACCCACGGTGACGGTCTGCAAGGCGACGACTGTGCCCCTCCCCCGGACCTGTGTCTGTCGGGCTGTTGTCTCTTCCTGCTCGATGCTGATCTGTCTGGCCGACTCCGCCATGCGTTTCACCCCGCTTTCCGCTGGTTATTCTTCTGTAAGGATCTTTTGTGCTTTCCGTTGCCTCATCTTCCGTAAGAGGTCTTTTGTGGCTATCCGTTGGTTTTTCTTTCGTAAGGGGTCTTTTGTGGCTTTCCGCTGGTTTTTCTTTCGTAAGAGGTCTTTTGTGGCTTTCCGCTGGTTTTTCTTTCGTAAGGGGTCTTTTGTGGCTTTCCGCTGGTTTTTCTTTCGTTTCGTATATGACCATGCGTTGTCTGCATTGTCAGCTTTTTGTCTTTTCCCACCGGCTCGTTTTTTCTTCCATTTTTCCGGCAGCGGGCAGTTTCTCCGCGACCCTCAGCTTGGCACTGCGCGCCCTTGGATTGTCCGCCAGCTCCTCTTCCGTCGCCTCAAGCGGTTTGCGGGTCACTTGGACCAAAGTGGGCCTGAACCCGCATGCGCAGACCGGGAGACCCGGCGGGCAGATGCATCCGTCCACCCGATGCAGGATGCCTCTCTTCACAATGCGATCTTCCAGAGAATGAAAGGTGATGATCGCCAGCCTTCCGCCCGGAGCCAGGACTTCGACCGCCTCGCCGACTGTTCTCTCCAGCACATCCAGCTCCCGGTTGACCGCGATGCGGATTGCCTGGAAAGAACGTTTCGCAGGATGCGGTCCGTCACGTCGTGCTGCCGCGGGAACTGCCGCCTTGATGGTTTCCACCAGCTGCCCGGTGGTTTCGATGGGTTGTTCCGTACGGACCTTCACAATAAAGGAAGCAATGCGGGAGGCCCATTTCTCTTCTCCATATTCCCGCAGAATCCGGGCCAGTTCGGGATGTGTCCAATTGTTCACGATATCCCGGGCGGTCAGGGCGTTCCGTCTGTCCATCCGCATGTCCAGCGGAGCATCCTGCTGGTAGCTGAATCCCCGTTCGCCTTCATCCAGCTGATGGGAGGAAACCCCCAAATCCATCAGAATTCCGTCAACTTGGTTGACCCTTTGTTCCTTCAACACTTCTCTGATGTTTTCAAAGTTCGTCCGGCATATCACAAATGCCGCTTCCGTATCAACCGCTTCCAGCCGTTGTGCTGCTGCCCTGATGGCGTTTTCGTCCTGATCGATTCCTATCAGCAGGCCTCCCGCGCCCAAGCGTTTCAGGATTTCCACCGAGTGTCCCGCTCCGCCGAGGGTCATGTCGACGTAGGTTCCATCGGACCGGATGGCCAGACTGCGGATACAGGCATCGAGCATGATGGGTTTGTGTTCGAACTCCATTCGCATCTCCGTGCCCGCTGTCCGCAGACTTAGTCTTGGAAAGAAATAACCTGCTCGATGAATTTCAGAAAACATTGTCCAAACCTGCCATTCTTTTCTGAAAAAGTGCAGGTAATTTCTTTCCGGCGACTTCGTCATCAGGAAGGTCGCTTCCTGGCCTGGAGCCTTTCGTAGGTATCATCGTCATCATCTTCAGGCACCTGCTCCGGTGACCAGACTTCAATGCCGTTGCCGACACCGATGAAGGTCACATCACGGACCAGGCCGATCCGATCCTTCTGCTTCTGTGGAATGACGATTCGTCCCTGGCCGTCCGGTTCGCACACATTTGCTTCTTTCAGATAGAAGCGTACTTTTGCACGATTGTCCTCATCGTCCATAGGAAGAAGCATCAGTTCAGTCTGGAACTTTTCCCATTTGTCGAGGGGCCATATGAAAAGGCATCGTTTCTCGGGGCTTCTGTTCATAACAAATCTGTCTCCGAGGATTGCCCGGTAGGCTACTGGAATGAATACACGGTTTTTGCCGTCCATGGCATGTGTATAACTGCCTATCAGCAAAACCGGTCACCCCCTCCACTGCGCTCCACTTCTATTGCATTTCCATTGCCGTTCGCCCCACTTCACTGTCATTCTACTGCACTGTTCCTGTCCCGTCAACAACAGGAGGCAAGGAAAAGGGCAGAAAAAAACAGGGCTGGAGCAACTTCCAGCCCTGCCATATAGAAGATTATGTCCTTTCAGCCACAAGATGTTGACGAATGTCGGAAAATCGACACAAAATGCGTCTGGTTTACAAACGCATGTTCTTTATAGGTAGGAGGATTCGGTCTCTTGTAATCAAATTGTAATATTATCCCCCCCACGTGCCGCTTTCCCAGGCGTGGACGCATACGGAACGGGCTTTCGTCGCATGGAAATCCCGATGAGAATACCTGCCGACACATCATTCGCGATCAGGGAGGAACCGCCGGAACTGATGAATGGCAATGGGATTCCCGTTACCGGCATCAAACCCAGGTTCATGCCCACATTTTCGAGAAAATGAGCCAGAAAAATGGCGGAAAGCCCCACCATGACATAAGCCCCGAAGCGATCACGCGCAAAAGTCGCCACATAGATGCAGCGGAGCAGGAACAGCGCAAAGAGGACGACCGTGAGGGCACTGCCATAGAACCCGAGTTTTTCACCCAGTGCGGAAAAAATCATGTCGGTATGCGAGGCAGGAACCCAATTGGCCGCATAATCCCTTGAAAAATCCACTGTGGACTGACCGGAACCGATGGCGCGGATGGCCATTCTGACCTGATAGGCGGCATCTTTCGAATAGGCGGATGGATTCACAAAGGAAAGCAGCCGTTTCATCTGGTATGGGTCCAGGACTTTCGGCAGAACATACACCCATACGGGTATGGCGGCGGCGGCCATCACTACCAGACCCGCGGCGATGTATCGGTATTTGAAACCCCAGACGAAAAGCATGCAGACCAGGACAAGGATGCAGACCATGGCCGTTCCGAAATCCGGCTGCATGAGAATGAGCAAAATCGGCAGCAGACTGACACCGATCAGCATCAGATAATTGATCACATTGTTTCTGTCACGGATTCGTTCAAAGAAAAAGGCACTCACCAGCACCAGCGAGATTTTCGCCAGTTCCGAAGGCTGCAGGGAGAATGAACCGATGAACAGCCATCCGCTCATGCCCACTTCTTCCAGTCCTCGGCCGACAAACAGAACCATGACGAGCATGACCGTCGTGACGGCATAGGCCAAAAAGCCAAGAACCCGGAAATCCTTGTAGTCGAAAAACATGAGCACCACCATGGCGACCAGACCAATCGCAGCCGCCATCAGCTGCTTCGTGAACATGCCCGGATCATCCTTCTGGGTGGCGACGCTGGACAGGACAGTCAGTCCGATGGCGTGCAGGGACAGGACAATCAGGAGAAGGAACCAATCCATGCTGCGGAAGGGATTCGGTCCGCTCTTGTGCTCCACCGAAACCATGTGCTACGCTCCGTCCCGGCCATCGGCATCGTCGGTATCCGCATCCGGGGTTTCAGGGGAGGATGTCCCGGCGTCGTCACGTTGCCCGTCGGATGCGGATGCCGCCTCCGGCACTTTCCCATTTGGACGGTCGGTCAGTACTGTCCCGTCGACAACCACCTGTTCCGCCTCTTTTTCCCTCAGGGAGCGAAGAACACCTCCGTAGGCGCTGCGTCCCGTTTCTTCTTCTTCCGTTTCCACTTCACTCTTGGTTTCTTCCACAGCCACAGGAGCGGCATTCGTCGCCGCCAGCGGCACCCAGGCCGAATCCGGCGTGCGTCCCCGCACCAGAAACAGGATGATCCCGATGATGGCGATGCCCGCAGCCATCAGCATATTGGCACGCAGATCCGTATTGCCGACCGAGAATACATCAGTCCGTATGAATTCCATGCCGAAGCGGCCGAGGCTGTACAGGAACAGATAGGCTGCGAACACCTGTCCGCGCTTTTTGCTTCTGGGGCGGAACCCCATGAGGATGGCAAAGACGAGAAGGTTCCAGAGACTTTCATACAGGAAGGTCGGGTGCACGGGCAGGTTTCCGTCCACGCCAGGATTCGGGAATGCCTGGATGAGGCTGCCGGTCATGCCCCAGGGCAGCGTTGTGTTTCCCCCATACAGCTCCTGATTGAAAAAATTCCCGAAGCGGCCGATCGCCTGGGCAAGGGGCAGATAGACGCAGGCGAAATCCACCCACTCCCACATTTTGTACTTTCTGACCCGGCAGAAGACATAGACCGTGACCACGGCACCGAAAACAGCACCATAGATGGTGATGCCGCCTTCCCAGATGCGGAACATGCCGAGAAGGTCATCCCTGAAGGCATTCCATTCCACCAGGACGAAGAACAGACGGGCAAAGATGACGGAGACAGGCAGGGCGAACATGAACATGTCCACCATTGCGTCCGAAGTGATTCCGTGCCTGGGCGCCTGACGCATGGCAAAAAGAAGGGTGGAGAAGATGGCCAGGGAAAGCATGATGCCATACCACCGCACCGAGAACGGACCGAAAGAAAAAGCGACGGGATCGATCATCCATTTGATGCCCAAGGCGGGAAAAGCAATGAAATTCATCGTTGTATCCTCCTGTAACAAGTCCGGGGCCTATTCTGAGGCGGATTCCGCCAGCGGCAGGATGACCGACAGGGCGCTGGGCCCGCCCAGCACATCCCGGACAACCCGGTTCACATCCTCAATCGTCAGGGAAGCGTAGACAGAGGCCAGCTCAAGGTGTTCCGCTTCGGAAAAGGACGCGTCCACCAATTCGCGCGCCAGCAGTTCGGGAGAGTTCAGACTGCGGATGAACTGGCCTTCATGGGCACGGCGGACCCGGACAAAGGAAGTTTCATCCAGCCCGTCGGTCACCAGCCGGGCGATGGCTGAACGGAGTTCCTCCGACACTTTGCCCGGATCCGGGCTCTGGCCGCCCCAGGAAGCGAAACCGAACGCGGGCACCATCATGACGTCCGTTCCGAAAGATTCGTTGATCTGTCCTTCTTCGTAAAGGCGGTTGTAGAGCTCCGAACTGCGGCCCGCCAATGCATCGAGCGCGATGCTCAGGGCGGTCTTCCGACGCAGCAGCGCAATGCCATCTGTACGGACATCATCCCGGACACCCATCATGAACGTTGGCATCGAAACAGCCAGGCGCTGTTCGAATCCGGCTGATGCGAGGCCGTCAGCTTCCACGGGATAGACCTTTCCGATGCGGCCGAAGTTTTCCTGCTGGGTGATGTGGGCGTCCACCGCTGCCGCCACGGCGTCCGGATCCACATCCCCCACCACGGCCAATGCCATGTTCGAGGGATTGTAGAAGGTCCGCCAGCAATCCATCAGGAGGTCTTTCGTGATGCCGGCTATTGTCTCCACCGTACCGGCGATGTCCAGCCGGACCGGATGTTCCCGATAAAGACAGGTCAGGAGGTTGAAAAAGACACGCCAGTCTGCATTGTCATCGTACATGCGGATTTCCTGGCCGATGATTCCTTTTTCCTTTTCCACATTTTCGTCCGTGAGCCATGGATGCTGCACAAAATCAAGCAATAGATCCAGGTTCTCATCAAACCGGTCCGTGCAGGTGAAATGATAAGCGGT
>JAIFNI010000179.1 GCA_020047785.1 Clostridia bacterium | reverse complement strand
GCGGGCGTCTCCAGCGATCCGGACCGATACAGCCTTGCACGGAACATCGTCCAGCTTTTGCTGGACATCGGGCGTGACGATGTCATCTGCGTGAATCCGAAAGGCGGGGAGACGGTGATTGCCGGCAAGACGCTGACGCTTCACAAATCAATGGATGCCCTGACAGAGCCATATGATCTGGTCGTCTATGCCGCACCGGTCAAAAACACGTTTTCCTTTCTTGAAACGGTGCCTGACGGAAAAGCGGTCATTCTTATCTCGGGCATCCCCTCGGAAACAGGGTATCGGGATTTTGCGAAGGAGATACGCCGGCACAGGGCCCGTGGCCTCCGTTTTGTAGGTCCGAACTGCATGGGGGTATTCCTGGCGCCCGACGCCGAACGGAAGGGGGTCAACACGCTCTTCATCGGGGAAGAACGCCTGAGGCTGAGATATGGGCCTTTCAGCAACACGGCGCTCTTCACGCAGAGCGGTGCTATGGGCATCACCTCGATCGAGCGGACACAGAATCTTCCGATTTTCAAGACCATCATCAGCTTCGGAAACAAGGTGGATGTCGATATTCCCGACCTCATGGAACATTTTGCGGCTGATCCCACCGTCCGTCAGATGGCCATGTATATCGAAGGACTCAATGATCAGGAGGGCCGGCGCATGTTCGAAGCGGCCCGCCGCATCGACAAACCTCTTATTGTCTACAAGGCGGGCAGAACGGAAGCCGGGGCGAAAGCCGCCGCCTCGCACACCGCCTCCATGTCGGGCAGTTACGACGTGTTCAGCGCCGCCTGCGACCAGGCCGGCATCATTCTTGTCGATGAGTTGACCGATTTCTACAATGACATGAAGGTATTCGCCATGCAGGCGGACTTCGTGCCGAAAGGCAGTCGTGTGGGCGGTGTCGTGAATGCCGGACTCGACGCCACCATGGGGGCCGATACGCTTGAATTCCTGCAGCAGGCGGACGTCTCGGCGGAAACGCGGGCACGGATTTCCGCCCTCAACACCCATGGGCTTGTGGATATCGGCACCTCCTTTCTTGATGTGACGCCGATGACGACCGACAGCATGTTTGCGGATTTTGTCGATGCCATCCTTTCCGATCCGGGCGTCGACTGTGCTTTCATTGCGCTGGTTCCCCATATCGAAAACCTGAAGACCACGGACGATGTCTGCCGGCAGCCGGATGCCGTTGCCAGTCTTCTGGTGGATACGGTGCGCCGTCATGGAAAGCCGGTGGTGGTCTCCATCAATTCGGGGAATCATTATCAGGAGCTTGTCCGGTATCTGGAAGAATGCGGACTGCCTGTCTATTCGGACATCCGGTCCGCCATCAAGGCATTGGATGTGTTTGTTTCCTGGCATGTATCCCGAACCCGCTGCGAACTCTGAATCCGTTGCGGACGCCGAACCCGCCGCGGACGCCGAACCCGCCGCGGACTCTGAACCGGGAAGAACCGTCCGGAAGACGGATGCCGCCCCTCTTGCGGCATCCGTCTTCCTGTGGTAGAATGCTGGAAACGAATCATACGGCAAACGTGATGACGGGGAAAAGTAACCGGATACAGACCACACAGGGAGAAGCGGTCATGGACTGGAAGCCGCTTTGTGGAAAAAACCGGAGAAGTTCACCCCGGAGCGGTCCGGCAGAACACGGCGAGATTCGCCGCAGGTAGGCCGGAACGGAGCTTCCACCGTCACAGGGAAGAGGATATCGAACAGCCTGGGGCTGATCCGTATCCGCAGAGTGCCCCGTCCGCGACGGGGAAATTGGGTGGTACCGCGAAACCTTTCGTCCCTTTTCAGGGAGTGGAAGGTTTTTTTATATGCTGATACCAGGATGCAGCGCATCGACCGGCTGAACCAGCTGACGGAGCCGGATGGGCCTGCAGGCGCACGACAGGGGAACTGGAGGCGGATCCCGCACGGGAAGCGGTGGAACGCAGAAGAGGGGTGGAGCATGATCGTTATTTTGAAACAAGGCATTTCAAAGGAAAAAGTGCAGGAAGTCTGCTCGTGGCTGGAAAGCCAGAATGTGAAGGCAAATCCGATCTATGGGCAGGATACGGTCATCATCGGATTGGTGGGTGACACTTCCTCCATTGATATGAGCACCGTGGAGATGAATGAAAGCGTCGAACGCGTCATGAAGGTGCAGGAACCCTACAAAAAGGCGAACCGGAAATTCCATCCGGATGATTCACTGATTGGTGGCTCCGGCTGGCAGTTCGGTGGAAACCGCATTCTCGTCATCGCCGGACCCTGTTCCGTCGAATCGGAGGAACAGATCGTCACACTGGCCGAACAGGTGAAGGAAAGTGGTGCCACGGCACTGCGGGGGGGAGCCTATAAACCGCGCACGTCCCCATACGCCTTCCAGGGGCTCCGCGCGGAAGGCCTCATGTATCTGAAGAAGGCGCGCGACCGGACGGGCCTTCCGGTTGTGTCCGAGATCACGAACCTCATGCATCTGGACCTGTTCAACGAGTATGTGGATGTCATTCAGGTTGGGGCAAGAAACATGCAGAATTTTGAACTGCTGAAGGAACTCGGACGCACGGGCAAGGTCATCCTGCTCAAACGGGGATTCGCCAACACCATCGAGGAACTGCTGATGTCTTCCGAGTACATCATGAGCGGCGGCAACGAAAAGGTCATCCTGTGCGAACGCGGCATCCGTACCTTTGAGACGTCCACCCGAAACACCCTGGATGTATCCGCGATTCCCATGCTGAAGCGGCTTTCACACCTGCCTGTCATCGCGGACCCGAGTCATGCCTGCGGCATGGCCTGGATGGTGGAGCCGCTGGCGAAAGCAGCTGTTGCGGTCGGCTGCGACGGTCTGGAGATTGAGGTCCACAACGACCCGAAGCATGCCCTTTCAGATGGTCCGCAATCTCTTACACCCGAAGCATTCGATGCCTTGATGAAGAAACTGAAGCCGGTTGCGGCTGCAGTGGGGCGGGAGATTTGACCTGACACGGCCGGCAGGAGGGACGCATGCGGGAATTGACGGAAGTGCTCGAAGCGTATCTGGCAGAAATGAAGAAAAAATTGGTGGCTCAGGTGGATGCTTCCATGCAGGTGGAAGAGGAACGGGGGAATCCGGACGCCAGTCAGGCTGGCATCATGCTGCCGGCTGTTGCAGGTCTGATTTCCGAACCGGCCTACATCAGGCCCGGATTGCAGCCGCACCTGTCGAATGCCCTACGCCGTCTGAATGATGTGATTCGGGAACAGGCGTATACGGAATGGTGGCTGGCGGATGTTTCATGGGAACTTGGCAGGCGGATTCAGCTGTCCATGCGCACTGCGGCATGCATCAGGTCCGTGGCCTTTCTCGGCAAGATGGGTTCCCATTCCCATCGGAGTGCGGCAGGGCAATACCCCGAAGCGGACATGATGCCGGTCGGGTCATTCTCCGAAGCCTGCGTCATGGTGATGGACGGGCGTTCGGATGCTGCCGTCCTCCCCATCGACAATTCGACGGCGGGAACCATTGCCGATGTCTACGATCTTCTCCTGCTGCACGACCTGCATATCGTGAAATCCGCATCCCTCGCCATCAGCAGTCTGCTGCTCGGGGTTCCGGGCTCAACTTTCGAAGGGGTTCGGGAGGTTCGGACCCATCCGCAGCCCATCGCGCAATGCGCGGCCAGTATTGCGCGATACGGTTGGAAAGCCGTGCCCATGGAGAGCACGGCGGTTGCTGCGGAAACGGTTGCCCGCCTCGGGGATCAATCGGTCGCCGCCATCGGGTCACGCGAAGCTGCCGCTCTGTATGGGCTCGAGGTTCTCGGCGAGGATATCGGAAATACGGCAGTGAACCAGACCCGTTTCGTGACAGTCATGCGCGATCTGCGCATTCCTCCCGACGCAACGCGCATCAGTCTGGTGTTTACAGTACCGCATGAAAGTGGTGCATTGGCCGGTGTGCTCTCCAGACTGGCGGATTTTGGACTGAACGTGGCAAAAATCCAATCCAGACCGATTCCGTATCGTGCCTGGGAATACAGCTTCCATCTCGACTTCGAGAGCCGGATTGAGAATCCGAACGCGCTCAAGGCGCTCTACATGCTTGAGCACGAACTTCCCTACATGAAGCTTCTCGGGTGGTATGCCGATACCGGTGCGGTATTCTGACTGCATCGGGCATCGACTAAGGCGCCGGAAGAAAATTACCTGCTCTTTTTCCGAAAAGAATGGCAGGTTTGGCCATTGTTTTCGGGAATTCATAGAGCAGGTTATTTTCTTCCAAGCCCTAATTCGGTGTTTCCTCCGATTGTTCCGGCTTGTCCCGGATTTTGTCCAGAAGAACCAGGATTCCATAAAAAATGATCAGGACGGCGAAGACGCCAAGCAGACCCAGAGCGGAAACGCGCAGCCCTTCGGCAAGACGTTCGGACATGTTCATGTGTATCCCCTTTCCCTGCCGTATGCGCAACCGCGCACACAATGTCGTTTGTCGGCTGACATCCTGTCAGGATTGTCAGGATGTTCATTTGATCAGGGTGCTCCCGATGAGGACGAGAATCATGCTGCCGGCAACCACGGAACCGAGTTGTCCGGACACGTTGGCGGCAACGGACTGCATGAGGATGAAATTGGTTGGATCCTCGTCTCTGGCCATGCGCTGGATGACGCGAGAGGACATGGGAAAGGCGGATATGCCCGCTGCACCAACCATTGGATTGATTTTTCGTTTCATGAAAAGGTTCAGGAATTTCGCAAAAAGGACGCCGCCCGCCGTATCGAACACGAAAGCCACCAAGCCCATGACCATAATCAGAAGGGTTTGGTACCGGAGGAACCCTGAAGCGGTCATGGTGGTTCCGATGGTGATACCGAGCAGCAGCGTGACCAGGTTGGCGAGTTCCGTCTGGGCCGATTCGGACAACCGGGCCAGTACGCCGCATTCGCGCAGCAGGTTGCCGAACATGAGCGCGCCGACCAGGGCGACGCTTTCCTTGGCCACGATGCCCGACACGACCGTGACGAGAATCGGGAAAAGTATTTTGGCTGTTTTGGATACTTTGCGCTGATTGAAATCCATGCGGATCAGGCGTTCCTTCTTTGACGTCAGCAGGCGTACGACAGGCGGCTGGATGATGGGAACCAGCGACATGTACGAATACGCGGCGACCGTGATGGCGGCGATCATGCTCGGTTCAAGCTTGAACGCATTGGCGACGAAGATGGAGGTAGGACCGTCCGCCGCGCCGATGACGCCGATGGCGCCGGCTGTGGGCAGGTCAAAACCCAGGGCGATGGCGACCATCATCGTGAAGAAAATGCCGAATTGGGCTGCTGCGCCGAAGAACAGCATCATGGGCGTCTGAAAGAGCGGGGCGAAGTCTATCATTGCGCCGACGGCGATGAAGATGAGCACGGGGAACAATTCATTGGATATCGTGTTGTCGTACAGAAACTTGAATATGCCATCGGAATCGGTCAAGGTGTTCAGCGGAATGTTCGTGATGATCGCGCCGAAGCCGATGGGCAGCAGCAGCGCCGGTTCGTACTCCTTCTTGATCGCAAGCCAGATGAGAACGCCTCCGATCAGGAACATGATCAGCATGCCGCCGAGTGAGGCACCGAGCTGCGATGCTGTGCCGGTGTCGCCTGACACAAGTGCGCGTAACAGTTCCGAAAGTTGTGTGAGCATCGTGTTTCCTCCCTTTTCCGCACAGGCAAGTCAGCATGACACGCCCGAAGCAGAGCAATTATACCATGCGCACATCTTGCTTTACAATGCGAAAACGGCCTGTGCGCGGAATATCGGCATGCAAGTCAAGCGATCGGCATCGCGCTTCGAGTTTGGATGGCGGACGCATGGATCTCCCTGTGATGGTGTACAGCCAACGGCCTTTTGTGCCATAATGGGGTGAATGCGGATGCGGGTCGCACGCTGTACGCCGCGATTGCGACTGAAAGGAAATGATGTTTGACATACCTGCGGCATTTGTCGCTTTCGATCTGGAAACCACCGGCCTTTCGCCCA
>JAIFNI010000267.1 GCA_020047785.1 Clostridia bacterium | reverse complement strand
TTTTCATTCGACGAATACACGATCCAGGCGCCTGCGAGAAAAAGCGGGAAAAGGACGGTCAGAAAAAGGATCAGCAGCCGGACCAACACGCTGAGCTGGAGTTTTTTCATGATGCCACCATTCTGCAGATTTCCACAATACGCAGGAATCCCGGCTGCCCGGTTCCCGGTTCAGGGTCATTCAAAGGAAGTCCTGAAAAGGTGATTGCCATGTTTCATGATAAGGATTCATGCCGGGTTTGGCAAGGCAATCCATGGAAATTCAAAAACATAACCAGATATGAACAACATTTTAAACAAAAGTAAAGAAATGATATTGCGGGTTTTAGGGCAGAATGACAATATGTACAGGGGCTTGTCCGGAAAAGCCCATCTCAAAAAAAGATGTTGGAGGAAGAAGAATGTTGAAGAGAATACTCTGCATGGCACTTGCGATCCTCATGATGCTTTCCGTGGCTGGCTGCGGAACTGCAGCCCCGACACCGTCCGCGACACCTGAAGCGTCTGTTGCAGCCACCGTGGAGGCATCCGCCGAAGCAACACCCGAAGCCACCGTTGAAGCCACAGAAGCCGCCGCCGTAACCACAGATTGGACTGCGCCATTCCCTGAACCGGTAGAGATTCACATTGCTGCGGGCCAGGTCGTGAATGCGAAATTCGCCGAAGGCGAAGACATGGGCAACAATCTTTGGACAAAGCGTTTCAAGAAATTGTACAACGTTGATGTCATCGTGGACTGGGTATCTGCCGAGTACGACACGAAGCTCAATCTGGCGATTGCCTCCAGCACGTTGCCGGACGCCTTCTCCTGCAACATCGTTCAGCTCAACCAGATGATCGAGGCCGGTTTGATTCAGGACCTGAAGGGTGCCTATGAAAGCACGGCGTCAAACTCCATCAAGAAAATGATGGAAGACAACTGGGACATCGTGGAAACCGCCTCGAAAGACGGCAAGATTTATGCCATGCCGAGACTGCACTATGGTTATGAATGCGAAACCTCCTTCATGTGGGCCCGCCAGGACTGGTTCAAGGCATCCGGCATGACCGAGATCAAGACCATTGAGGATTTCGAGACCCTGATGACGACGTTCATGAAGAACAATGGCGCCAAATTCGGCACCATGCTCGAAAAAACGCTCGATCAGTTCTTCAAGACCGCAGCTTCCTTCCATGCGGCACCCAAAATCTGGGTGGACGGTCCGGACGGCAGCATCGTTTATGGCGCAACCTTGCCTGAAACGAAGAATTTACTTGCCAAATGGGCGGAATGGTACAAGAAGGGCTATGTCCGCAAGGACTTCGCTTCCCTCGACAGCGCGGCCATGCTTGAAGACGCAAACAATGGTCTTGTCGGCACATTTGCTCAGGCCAACTGGGCAGGCTGGCAGGTCGGCAAGCAAATCGTCGACAACCAGGGCGAAGGCACCTACTTCATGGGTCATGAGCTGCCTGCCGTCGATGACAAGAAAATCATGTACCCCATCGTCTTCACAAATTCTGCCTACAACGTCGTACGCAAGGACTATGCGCATCCCGAAGCCATGATCAAGCTCATCAACTGCTACTGCGACGTGCTGAACGATTCCATCAGCAATGGAACGATGACGATTGATGAAGTCATGCCCTTCGGCTCGAACGACATGCATCATGTCACGGGTCCGTTCAAGGTGGAGTTTGCTTCCTACAAGGATACGGCAGAAGTGCACAAGGCATTTGAAACCGGCGTTGAGAAGTTCTCCACCGGATATGCCAACCTGTACTACTTCGAAGCCAAGAAATGGATCACCGACGGAGACCTGACCTCTCTCGGCCGTTATCTCCAGATGGGAACAAAGGAAGCAACCCTGTTCCTTGGAAACGGTCATGTGGACAACGAGCAGATTCTGAAGTCCAAACTGTGGGGCGCCAGCCCGACGGCCGTGCTGGATTACGGAACAACACTCGACGATCTCCTGATCGAAGGCTACACCAAGATCATCATGGGCGTCGAACCCATCGAGTATTACGACACCTTGATCAGCGACTGGAAACAAGCCGGTGGCGACGAGTGTACAGCAGCCATCAATGCGATGTACGGCAAGTAAGGCGCCGGAAGAAAATTACCTGCTCTTTTTCCGAAAAGAATGGCAGGTTTGGACATTGTTTTCGGAAATTTATAGAGCAGGTTATTTTCTTCCAAGCCCTAAGTACTGCCGACAACGAAAAGGCATGACAAGAAAAGAGTTTCAGTCATAAATTCTGGCAGCACTTCCGGCCGTTTCCTGCCGCAGTCTCCGACAAGGGAAATGCAGGATGGAAATGGTCGGAAGTGCATGCCTTTTCCCGTTTCAGAACCGGAATACACATCCATCATAAGGGGGATGCGGAATGCGTTCATTCATGACAACGCTGCGCAGGCAATGGCAGTACCATGTTCTGTTGATTCCTGCCTTGGTTCTTGTTTTCATCTTCAGCTACGTCCCGCTGTATGGGCTTATCATCGCATTCCAGAAGTACAATCCGGCCATGGGGTTCAATTCCCCCTGGGTCGGCCTGGACAATTTTCAGCGATTGTTCAACCAGCCCAATTTCGTCAGGACGATCTGGAATACGTTTTACATTGCCATCATGAAAATCACCGGCGGCATCATTGTCCCGGTCGTGTTCTCCCTGCTTCTGAACGAGGTGAGGAAGCGTAGCGCCAAACGCGTCTTTCAGACAATCGTGTATATGCCGAATTTTCTCTCATGGGTTATCCTTGCAGGCGTGATGATTGACCTGCTCAGTGCGGAAGGTATCGTAAACCTGACGCTGGGCAAGTTTGGCATAGAGGCCATATCTTTTCTGGGCGACAACAAGGTTTTTCCATGGACGATGATTCTATCGGACATCTGGAAGTCCTTCGGTTTCGGAACTGTCATTTACCTCGCCACCCTTACCAGCATCGATCCGGGTCTGTATGAGGCGGCGATTATGGACGGGGCGAAACGCTGGAAGCAAACCCTTCACATCACCATCCCCATGCTGCTTCCCATGGTTGTCCTCATGACGATCCTTTCTCTCGGAAACGTTCTGAATGCAGGGTTTGACCAGATCTACAACCTGTATTCACCCATTGTGTATCAGTCGGGAGACATCATCGACACCTATGTCTATCGGCTGGGTATTCAAAAAGCCCAGTATTCGGTGGGTACAGCGGTCGGCCTTTTCAAGTCGGTCATCTCGGCCACGATGATTCTGTTTTCCTACTATCTGGCTGATCGGTTTGCCGGATACAGAGTTTTCTGACATGCCCGCACAGTTCGTTTTCCATGATGAGGGGCCTGGTGCCTGGCGTTCAGGCCAAGCCGACTGACGGAGAGGATATCAGCATGCAATACAAATCACCGGCGCGAACCGCGTTCGTCGTTTTCAACACGATATTCCTGATCTTATCGGCCATCTTCTGCATTCTTCCGTTTTTTCATCTTCTTGCCTTGTCCTTCAGCGGCAGCTCCGCGGTGGAGGCTGGACGGGTTGTCCTGTGGCCCATAGATTTCACGACGGCCGCCTATGAATTTGCGCTGAAGGGCGGAAAATTCACGGATGCCATTTTCATGAGCTTCAAACGTGTCCTGCTGGGATTGGTGGTCAACCTCGTGCTGATCGTAATCACAGCCTATCCGCTGTCCCGAAGCAAGGAAAAATTTGCCGCACGTGGAATCTACATGCTCTTTTTTGTCATCACGATGGTCATCAACGGGGGGCTGATTCCCACCTTCATTCTGGTCAGCCAGCTGAAAATGCTCAACACGCTTTGGGCATTGGTTCTTCCCGGTGCATTGCCGGTTTTCAGCATGATCATCATGATGAACTTCATCCGGGGATTGCCCGAGGAAATTGAAGACGCTGCCATGATTGATGGTGCCGGCAACTTTCAGGTCCTGTTCCTGATCATGCTGCCCTTGCTGACGCCATCTATTGCAACCGTCGGCCTCTTCTCCATCGTGGGTCATTGGAACGATTGGTTCAGCGGCCTCATTTACATGCAGAACATCAAGATGTATCCGCTGCAGACCTATCTGCAGACATTGGTCCGAAATTTCGAGGAAATGATCCGCATGGCGCAGGGAGATTATTCCATCCTGCTCAGCATGATGAACGCGCGCACCGGTCGCGCGGCGCAGCTGTTTCTCGGCGCGCTGCCCGTCCTGATTGTCTATCCGTTCATCCAGAAATATTTCACGACAGGGTTGGTTCTCGGCAGCGTCAAGGGATGACGGGCTGGAACAAACCGTTCAGCACGGGACAAACGGTTATGCCCGGGAACAAAAGGAGACGTCTTCATGTCACAAAACAACTTCATATCACCCGATGAACGCACCTACCTGAGGGAGATGGCCCGCCAGGTGCTGGAATGCGCGAACCATCCTGTCATGGAGGAGCGAAGGCGGTTGTGGTACGCGCACAATGCGATGACGAGTGAAAAGCCCATTGTCGTCGTGGAGGAAGGTTCTTTTGAGGATGATTTACTGCCCGCATGCAAGTGTGTTTCGGAGGCCGCCAGAGAGATCGAACGGAACCTGCAGATACCCCTGACGAATTTTCATCTCGTCGGTGACGACAAGGTGATCTCTCCGGAATATGCGGTGTACTGGCGCATCCGTGAACCGGCATACGGTGTGTCGACCGACCGGCATTTTGCAGCGGACAGCGCAGGAAGAAAGATCGGATTTTCACAGCAGCATCCGATTGCAGACCTTGAAACGGACCTGCCAAAGCTTCATCATCTTCCCTTTGCGGTGGATCGCAGCGGTACGGCCGCTTGGCGCGCGGTTGTCGAGGAGACCATCGGGGACATTCTGCCGACCAGAATCGACAATGCGTCGCTGCGCTGGCATACATCCCCGTCCCAGCGGATTGTAGAGCTGATGGGTCTTGAAAACATGATGATCGCGATGGCGGAAGATCCGGATGGCATGAGGGCGCTATATCGTTTCATCACCGATGACATGGAGGCTTTCCTGCGCTGGCAGGAGGCGGAAGGGCTGCTCGTGCCGAACAACGGCAACGACTATGCCGGGGCAGGCAGCTTTGGCTTCACGGAGAAACTGCCCACGGAGCAGGGCCGTCAGTCTGGAAAACTCACCACGAAAGACCTCTGGGGCAATATGAACTCCCAGGAAACAGTGGGGATTTCTCCTTCCATGTTTGAGGCGGTTGTTTTTCCTTCCTACTTGCGGTTGGCGGAAAACTTCGGCATGGTTTATTTCGGTTGTTGCGAACCGGTTCACGCCATCTGGGACAATTGCCTCTCAAAGCTGCCGAATCTGCGGAAGGTCTCCGTTTCGGCCTGGTGCGACGAGGAGATGATGGGAGAAAGGCTGCGGGGCGGCGAAGTCATCTACTCCCGAAAGCCAAGCCCCAACTTTATCGGTGTGGGCGAGAAACTGGATGAGGAAGCGTTCCGGGCACACATTGCCAGAACGCTGACGGCAGCCAGGGGATGCACGCTTGAAATCATCTTCCGGGACATTTATACGGTCACCGGAGATCGCGATAAACCGGGGCAGGCTGTCAGAATCGTCCGGGAGCTGATTGATTCGATGTGGTGATGGCAATTCCGGGCGTGTTTTTCCACCACAAATGAAGGTTGGAGGGTGGAATTACGGAGCATTCGGATTTCATAAAACTGCAGGAAGAAACACTCGGCATCGTCATGGCTCTTGTGAAAAAGGAGCCAGGTGTGGTTGGCCTTGTCCTGTACGGCTCTATGGCAGTAAAAACAAATGATGCGTTTTCGGACATCGATCTGGTCTGTTACCTGACCGAACCGGATGAAGCCTTGATCGGTCACCTGATTGGCCGGATTGAAACGATTCACCCCTTGTTGTCCAAAATGTGGATTTATGGCCGGAATTCGCTTTTTTTGTACTGCAACGGCATCCGGCTCGATCTTGACTTGCTGCCGGAGGCGGAGATTCGTGTTTTGCCGGCTGACCCCATAAGAATCCTGTATGACCCTCAAGGGAAAATTGCGCGGGAAATCCCGGTGAAACGCTTGAGCCAGCCTGCGCAC
>JAIFNI010000058.1 GCA_020047785.1 Clostridia bacterium | reverse complement strand
ACCTTGAAGGTGCCATGCGCAATATCGGGTGGATTCGTTGTTTTGTCCGCCAGGCACCAGCGACCGGCCGGAGAGGGTCCGCTGACGTTTGTAAAAGGCTTGCCGTTCAAAACAACGGTTCCCGCATCCTTGTCGAATTGCGTCACGAGGAGCAGCTCGGGTTCCAAAGTCTTTTCGGTTCCCCGGCCGTCCTTTGAGGTGATGTCTTCAAGCCGGATCATGTCGGCGCCGGCAATCGGCATCGAGAGGGCGATTCCTTCATCGGTCCGGGTGACTTCACCTCCCTTCACCGTACTCCGTTTGAACTGATAGAGGCCGGAATAGCCCGTGATGGTCCTGCCCACCGCGTCATCTTCCGGGGATCTTGTGAATTCATACCAGATTCCATCCGGTACATCGGACTTTCCGCCTTTCGGCGGGATGGAAAAGTCCCCGGCATCGGACCACGTGCCCAAAAGAATGGCTGTGCGCACTCTGACGTACCGCCCTTTGTCAGGATCCAGCAGGGTATCGGTGGCATTCTGATAGGTCAGGGATTTCGGGTATCCGGGTGGAACCGTTTCCTCCAGGACCGTTTTCAGATCGGATGACAGAACCTTCCGCGCATCCGGCACGAACAGGGCACTGCCCGGATAGGACCAGATCTCTCCGGTTTCGAACAGGACGCGCTCCCCATCCGATTCCACAATGCTGTATCGTCCGGCCTGATCCTTTTTTCCCGGATCCATCGAGAGCCAGCGTCCGGAAGGATAGCTGATTTTTTTGTCGGGATTCTTTTTCAGGCTTTCAAGGTCCCTGGCGACATCCGGTATCGGCGAATAGGGATTCACATCCGTCCAGACACCCCAGATGGGCCATTTATAGGTTTCCTTCCGCTTGACCTGAAGTTCCTGCTGACTGGTCAGCAGTCCGTCGAAGTATCTGGTCTTGCCGTCGATGACAAGAGTGGCACGCACGCGGTCATCCTCGAACACATTGATTTCCACGTTGACGGCAACTTCCTGCGCGGCACTGCTTTCATCGAAGAGATTCACATGGGCAGTCGTCCACTGGCTGCCGTCCGGTGTGGAAATTGTTCCGGATATGGTGTCGCCGCCACGGATGTTCCGGATTTGGACGGGAACCTGCACATCGAATTTCGTGTTGCCGGTCACAGGAGGGCCTTCGGGCACCAGAGGGGCGAGGGGAAGACTGCTGTCATCCGGTGTCGGGGTGGGGGTGGGCTTTTCCTTCTTTTTCTTTTCCGGTCCCTTCATCACGGAAGTGCCGGTGCCGATTCCCGTTGCTTCGATGCCCATGCCGATGCCGCCGATCAGCCCTGCGATGGGATTCGTTTCCGCCCCGAAGGTTTCCGTGAATCGAAATGAAAAGGTCCAGTCCCCTTCGAGGGTGCTGTCATTGCATTGTCCCATCAGGACGAGGTAGGAATTGCTTGAGGCTGTCATGCCCGATTCGGAGAGGTCATAAACATTGCTGTCGTCTATCGTGATGACAAACGGTGGTTTCCGGATGATTTTCGATGAAATTTTCGTTTCATGTTCCATCGTGGGTTCGGGTGTCGGCGTCTTCCTGTCTGCCGCGTCCGAGGTTGTACCGACCGGGAGGCCGGCCAGCAGGAAGAGCGCCAGAAAGGCTGATGCGATGCGTTTGAGCTTCATGACGTTGTTTCCTCCCGCGGTCATTTCCGATTCCCATGGCAACTTGAAGTCCTCTGAAACCAGGGTCGCAACAGGGAAACTGAATCATTCCTTGTCCAGATCCAGCTCCATGTAGGCATTTCCACCATTGTCCATGATCCTGAGGCT
Organism: Clostridia bacterium; assembly: GCA_020047785.1. GTDB lineage: Bacteria > Bacillota > Clostridia > DSM-8532 > DSM-8532 > JAEWSN01. The sequence continues at coordinate 33,337 of JAIFNI010000058.1, read as the reverse complement.
GGTCTTCCAGCCGAGGATGTTCGCGTAAAGGGTCACTTCCCCGTCCGATTCGGTATTCTCTTCATATCGTGGCTTGTCACTGAAAAAAGCCCGGTAGAACTCCAGCGCCTCCTCATAGGCTGCGCCGGATTCGAACTGGATCCATGCATAGTCATTCTCAACGGAACCCTCATACACGGATGCAACTTTCAAAAGAGGGACAAGGTTGACCGGAAAATCGGCGGGGACGCCGAGAGATATTTCTTCAGGCGTGATCAGGAATTCCGTTGAGGAAGGGGACAGGGATGGGGATGGATTCTGCACGCCAATGTCTGAAAGTCCCGGGAGGACATAAGGGGAAAGCGGATTCAGCGGAGAATCATCCACCTTGAACGGAACCCAGTCGCCCATTGCCGCCTGGGCAGGTGTGACGGCCGTATTATCAGCAATGCCTGCCTCCCCAGACAATTCTTCCCCGGCATCGCCGGATTCGGAAGAATTGTCCGTAAGTCGGCCACAGGCCGACAGGAGGAGCAAAACAAAGAACAGAGCGATCAGGACCTGGAATGAATTCGAACAGGCAGGGGGATGAACCCTGCTCTGGCGGACTGCAGGCATCCAGTGTTTCCTGAAGCGGAAGAATCCGCCCATGGCTTTCTCCTGACTGCGCGGCGCACGCAACTCGCTTCCCATATCGCCGGAGGGTGAATGTCACTCATTCAGGGTCCCGACCAGCGGCACCTCGTCGAGTTTGCTTTTTCCGTGCGGAGAGAGAAGGATTTCCTTGGAAAGGTCACGTCCGGCGAAATACTTCCCCCAATGACTGCCGTTTTTCCATACGCCTACACCGGATACGTCATAGACATTTCCGTCTACAGCGATATAGGCGGGGTTTCCGTTTTGGCCATCATGGATGGCAAGCTGGTCGGTCGTGAATGCCTGCAATCCATCACTTGCGGAAGCGGAAGCAGAGGTGGTGTCCGAGGCTGATGCGGTGACGGATGAGGCTGTTTCAGCAGGTGCCGACCCGCAGGCTGTAATCAGGAGCAAGACGGACAGCAGGGAAGCGGTGATTCCGATGGCTGGTTTATGGTAGTTGACTGGTTTTCTGTCGTTCAAGGACCTTATTCTGTTTTCCTTGTGGTTTGTTTGATTCTTTTCCATATGGGACCTCCTGCGGCGCCGCCGCGTGATATGCTTATTTGCTCCCTGCCGTAAATCATCAGGGGGATAACTGATGATTACCCGACAGGACCCGGTGGAACCGGGAGAAAACCATTGTTCACGGAAATGTTACAAAAGCTTTCCTCCGCTGATTCACAATAATGGCCGACTTGCCGCGTATTTTCTCAGGAGCGGCATGGTTCGGGAGAAAAGTCCACGAAAGCCATCGATGACACCAAGATCCGTCCGCACTTCCTTGTCTTTATTTTCTGCCTGTGCAGCTGTTGACTTTGGGACGGCCCGAGCATTTTCCGATTTTGCACGAGAATCAACCTTTGAATCAGTTTGTTTTTCGGATGCCGGTGAAAGATCATAGTAATGAAGACCACTTCTGATTTCCACCGAAATGGAATCGAGCGGAAATCCTTCCTGCCGTTTCGCGTGAGGGCGATCCACCAGGAAAAAGGATTCCGAATCAATGTCCGGTCCTTCATATCGGATGCAGTGCGCATCATCCAGAACCAGACAGAAGGCATTGCGATACCGTGCTTCGAGAAATCCTCCGTATTTACGTGCAAGACCCGCATAATGATTCACCATTTCAGTATCATTCATGCGATGTCCGTGCATACGGCGGATATGGACGCCCGGCTGGTCCTTCTCCTCCACGCCGTTGAAATACAGACCCGAATCGATGGAAAAAACGGGCATGCGCAGTTGGTGCCAATAGCCCATGGCTTTTTCCACCGCGTTCTCCATTGGCGTTTCTCCATTTTCAGGTGTTTCCCTGACATGGGCACGGGTTCCCGACAAATCCAGCAGTTCCAATGGAAGATCGCGCAGGGTATCACGCATGCTGACGAGTTTCGCAGGATTCTTCGTACCATACAGAAGGACAGGGTTTCTGCATTCTCCGAAAGGATTGGTCAAGAGAAAGGACGTTGAAGTTGTTTTGGAAGTTGTGGCAGAAACGGTTGCGGACGGACCAATCCCCCTCCGTGCCTGCAACTCTGCCAGCATTGCACTCGTCAGCCGTTCTTCCGGAAATGGTGTTGTCTCCTCCAGGAGGGTCAATGTGAAATTGCGGAGTGTAAGCCATTCCAGCCCGTCCTGCATGGTTGAGGTCGGGTGCGGGAGAATGTCATCTGTTCCGATTGGTTCCGCAATCCGATACAGGAATCCGGGGGATTCACCCGTATGAAGAACGCGCTCATCATCGTCGATGCAGACTGTGTGCGGCTTATGGGAGAAAATGCGTGCCAGATCCCGGTTTTGGGTAATGGTGCTTCCCGCACGTAAAACCTGAAGAGGCAGTGATGAGCCATGAAACCAATCCATCAGATTCCTTTCCAGGGCACGCCGCCACGACTCTGTGTGGCGATTCGTCCAAGTCCGGCTCCTGCCAGCAGGGCTGCCTGTACATTGCCCGTTTTCACGTACTCGGTCGTAAAACCTGCCTGGAAGGCATCTCCGCATCCGGTTGTATCAATCACTCTTTCAACCGGCAGCGCGGGTTGGCACCATTGGTCCCTGCCCTGGAACGCCATGCTTCCTTCCGCACCCAGTGTCAGAACCAGGATGCCTTCCTTTGTTGCGGCTATTCTGGAAAGTGTGTCGGCCATATCCGCGGTTCCACCGATGTAGCAGATGGTTCTGGGCGCAAGTGTTCTTTCGAGGACCTCGGGTTTGAGCAGGTGAAGGAAATCCACTGCCATCCATTTGTCGGAAGGTCTTTTCCGGAGCGCTTCGTCATAATCCGGACAGTCCGCGTGGGTTGACCAGATATCGAAATTTTCCAGAAAAGTCCAATCAGAAGGAGCCATGCGGAAGGAAGCATAAACGCCATCCTGCCAGGCACCTTCAACACCAGTCCGCTCGCCAGTGTCATCGTTCAGGATGAGATTGCAGGCGGTCTTTCCCTCCGGTCTGCGCAGATGGGTGCAGTCGACCCCTTCCGCAGCCAGGAGGCCTGCAAGCCTGTCTCCTGCAGGATCGGTTCCGATGGCGCCAAGGAACGCGGTCCGATGACCGAGCTGCCGAAATCGGATGGACTGGTTCAGCGCGTTGCCGCCGGCATGCTGCTCGTTGACCTGTGGGAATCCATCCATGGCTGCAACACTGAAACAAGCGATATTCATGGCTTTTCTCCTTCATGCCTGATGGTAAAGATCCGTTGAAACATCCTTCATCACTTCCGGGAAGCCGTTTCTGGAAACAATGGCCAATCTGTGCAGGGCGCGCGAGCAGACCGTATGAAACAGGCCAAGTTCCTCCGGGGCGGCATATTCACCGGCTTTGTCCACGATGACCACAACATGGTCGAATTCCAGTCCTTTCGCCAGGTAGGAGGGGATCACGAGAATGCCCTCGAGCGCCTTGGAATAAGCTTCATCCACCAGACTTCCCGCGGAACCGTCGAGTCCGCCATGACGCAGGATCAGGTTCTGGAGGACGACTGCATCGGCCTGTGTTCTGGTGATGAGGGCTGTGCTGGAATAACCGGCCGCTTTGTCGTTCCGGACGATTTCCGACAGCACCGCGATGAAGGCGGAATCCGATTCGGTCAGCAGCAGGGCTGGCAAGTCACCTGTGCGTCCGAAATGTTCAGTTTTGACAGGCGACAGATGGAAGGCATCTGAAAAGTGGCCGATCTGCAGGGTGCAGCGGTAACTGCGATGCAGGTTCAGCATCAGGTTGTCTTCCGGTGCAAGGATTGCGGCGGCATCATCAAGACGTCCAATGGCGAAATCGGTGCGGATGTTCTGGTTGATATCCCCCAGCAGGGTAATGCCGGCATGGGGGAACAGGCGGTTGAAAACAGCATACTGAACCGCCGAATAATCCTGCGCTTCATCCACCAGAACATGCTTTGCCTTGGTGTCGGGTTGGCTGAGGCTTGTACAGAGCGACAGCAGCAGAACCGGAGCAAGATCCTCATGCGGGAGTGTTCCATCTGCGATTCGCGCCAGAGTGGTGCGGCGAATCGCTGCTGCGAGCGCTTTCCCGTCAGGAATGCCGGATGCCTGAAGTGCCGGGATGGTTCCCTTCCGGATGAATTCATCGCAGCAGGAGAGCAGCGCGGCGGAGGGCTTTTTTTCTCCGAGAAAGCGGCGGTAAATATCGGTTGCATCGAGCTTGAGCCTTGTTTCCACTTCTTCCCGCAGTTGGTGCAATTCATGCCGGACATCCGCCCGTCCGCGGATTCGTGCCTCCGAATCACTCAGGGAGATGTCGTCCTCTTCAATCTCCTGCTTGCGCTTCTTCAATCGGATTCGCTCCACCTGGCGCAGGTCTTCGAGCACGCGGAGACGGATGCGCTCCAATCTGCGGCCGATGCCCATCTTGCGGAAGTCGGATCGGTACAGGCTGTCCAGCTCCTTGGCGGCCACCAGCACCTCGCCGTTCAGCGTGATGTCATAAAACGGGAACTTGTCGTTCAGGGACTCCGCGAATTGCTCCAGGTGACGGGTGAACCCTTTCGTGCTCTTGATGGCGATGCCTGCCTGGCGGATTGGGTTTGGGGCGGAGAGGGTTGATTCCATCATTTCCGCATGGGTCTCAAGTTTCAAATCGTTGAGTTCGGCATGCCAATCGGCCAGGGTGGTGAAGGGCGTGCCCTTGATGGATTCTTCCCCAAGCTCCGGCAGGACATTGGCGATGTATTCGCCGAGGATGGCGTTCGGCGAGAGGATGACAAGGTTCTCCGCCTTGATGCTGCTCCGGTGGCGATACAGCAGATAGGCGGCCCGATGCATGGCGATGGACGTTTTTCCGCTGCCGGCGGCACCCTGTACGGCGAGTACGCGGGTATCCTCGAAGCGGATGGCCTTGTTCTGCTCCTTCTGGATGCTGGTCACGATCTGACGCATTTTTCCGCCTGTGGCGGCCGCGAGAAGTTCCTGCAGGATTCCGTCATGGATGGCCAGACCCGAATCGATGATGAGGACAAGCTTCCCGCCGTCCAGGCGGTATTGCCGCTTCAATGTCATATTGCCCTTGACCGTGCCCGATGGACTTTTGTAATGGACCGGACCCGGCTCGCTGTCATAGAACAGGCTGGAGATCGGGGCACGCCAGTCGTACAGCAGCACTTTCGCGGTATCATCGTCCATGAGCGTCGAAATGCCGATGTAGCAGGGTTCCGGCGTTTCCGCATCCATGCCGAAATCGATGCGCGCGAAATAGGGTGCGAGAAACAGACGATCCAGACGTTCGATTTCCTCACGGTTGAACCGTGCGTCGGACATGTTCTGCTTCAACTGGTCGATATGCTGCATGAACCCTGTGATGCCTTCGAGGTCGTTGAATCCCCGGGTATCTTCCCACATGTCCCGGTTGATGTCGGACTGCTCTTCCGTCAGGGCGCGTACCTTCGAGATTTTATCGGTCAGCATCTGTGCGATGATGGCACGGATGTCGGCAAGGTGCCGGGTTTCTTCCTGCCATTGCGGATGTTCCTGCATGATGTACCTCCATGGATTGTTCGGCGGCAGAACCGGGCTGCATGTTCGGACCCCGGCTAACCATCGCCGATGCGGTCCGGTAAGGGAATGACGTTCATGAACGCCCGTCTCTGCCACATTCCTGTGATGGGAACGCTCTTCATCCTATCACGACACACCGGGAAACGACAGACTTTTCCCGTCATGTCGCCTCCGGCCAGAACAGGAGATTCGACAATTCGGCCCATGAGCCGGTCTTCGGGTGGCCCATCCGTTCCAGCGCATCCGACAGCATGTTCCGGCCAAACCTGTGAAGCAGGGTGTAGCCAATCAACTTGCGGCGGAAGGAATCATCGGATTTCCATCCGGGATGATACGCATGCAGGAAGGCGTCAAGACCTTCCCTGTCCCGACCAAGCAGGCCAAACCACAAAGCCGGCCACTCATAGGCGGCAGGCGCGACGAGTCCGTCCGCCAGATCGATCAGGGCGGATATCGTCCATGTTCCATTCTCTTCCACGAGAAGCAGATGATCTTCCGTCAAATCGGCGTTCACGAGCACCAGTGGCTGGTCCTGCACCGGAAAGCCATCGAGGAACCGGGTTGCTTCCGACAGGAGGCTGGCATCGAGTGTTTTTGATTCCGCAAAGGATGCAATTGCTTCTTGTCTGCGCAGGGCGACATAAGCATCCCAGGCGACAGAGGATGTGTCGATCACGGACAGCCCTTGCAGGGGTGTGTCATGTATCTCCCGCACGATGTCTCCCGTTTTCTTGCAAATATCCAGCCAGTTTTTCTGAGACAGACATCCGCGGAGTTCCCGCAGCGCTTTGCCGGGTCTGTATTCCATCAGAAACCAGGGCCAATCCACCCTGTCCGGGAAAACCCCCGATGCCAGAATGCGTGGGACGGGAATACGGCCGGAAAGCGTTCTTCCGATATCTAGTTCATTGCGCTGATCCCGATGGCATTGCGGCGGGGCGATCTTGATGACCAAACGGTCATCAAGAAGGAATACGGCGTTGGTGCCCGGGAAACCCGCTGTGATCCGTTCGACTTGGATGCCTTCCCGTCGGCAGATTTCGCGGATGACCGGATCCCAGCGCGCTGTATCCGTATACAGACTCGACCAGGCTTCCCACGATATTTCACCCGGGAGCATGGCGCTCCGGAACATTGGATTTTCCGATTTCAAGTGATTCATCAGCTCCTCCGGAAGGATGGCTCCAGCCTCTTTTTCAGCCCGATCGGCCACCCGGCGTCAATCGCATCCTATCACCATGAAAAAGGATTGAAAAGCAGGACTGCCTTTGAACCATTTCCCTTTTCCGTTCGTATATGAAGGGACAGACATGAAGACGACGGCTGAGCAAAGGGAAGCGGAGGACAGACATGCAGGCAATCACCGTGGAAAAGGTCGGGAAGGTATATCAGTCCGGGACGAAGGCACTCTCCGACGTCTCATTCGAAATCCCCCAGGGGGAAGTATTCGGTTTTCTGGGGCCGAACGGCGCAGGCAAGACCACGATGGTCCGGCTGTTGAATGGAATTCTGAATCCGACAGCCGGACATGCATCCGTGCATGGTCTGGACGTGACGAAGCAAGCCGGGGAAGTCCATCACCTGTGCGGGGTTCTCACGGAAACGGCGGCACCCTATGAAAGCCTGACCGGTCTGGAGAATCTGAAATTCTTCGGACGCCTGCACGGCATGGACGAGAAGAGGATTCTGTCCCGTGCGGCCGGCCTGCTTCAGGCCATGGAACTCACGGAGCATCGGGACAAGAAAGTGAAAGCTTACAGCACGGGGATGAAAAAACGGCTGCTGCTCGCGCGGGCGCTGCTTCACGAACCGAAGGTCCTTTTTCTGGACGAGCCGACTTCCGGTCTGGATCCGGAAGCATCCGCCAATGTGACGGCCATGATCGGCGGGCTTGTCAAGCAGGAAGGCGTCACGGTCTTTCTTTGCACGCATCAGCTGAAGTATGCGGAGGAGATCTGCACGCTGTACGGCTTCATGCAGCAGGGGGAACTGATGGGGTTCGGTACGTTCGAGGAGCTTCTTGCCAGACAGGGCGGCCGGACACGGCTTGTTCTTCGAGGGGAAAACCTTCCTGTCCTGGCAGGGGCCGAGTATGCATCGGGTGGTGGAATGGCCGTACCGGTCCGGGATGACGCGGAAGTGTCGGAAATTCTCCGGAACATCCTGACCGGCGGCGGACAACTCTATGAAGCCCGCCAGGAAAGATGGGGTCTGGAAGAATTGTATTTCAGCTACCGGGAACCGAAATCGATCGGACTGAAACTGGAAGGCAAAAAAGAAGAAGGCGGTGAAGTGGCATGAACAAAGCGCAATGGGCCATGATTCACAAGGATATCAAGGAAATCACAAGCTCCTACCAGACTTTTGTTCCGCTGCTTGTGGTGCCGCTCATCATCATGGTGATGATGCCGGCAGCCCTCATGATCGGTGCGCAGTACGGGCAGTCGGGCCTGCCGGGACTCAACGGATTCGACCAGATGCTCGTTGCCTTCGGAGACCTGTTTGTCGGGCTGACGCCGGCTCAAACCATGATCACCGTCGCGGTGAATATCTTTTTCCCGGCCATGTTCCTGCTGATTCCCGTCATGTGCGCCAGCATCATCGGCGCAAGCAGTTTTGTCGGGGAAAAGGAGCACAAGACACTTGAATCCCTGATGTATACGCCACTCACCCTGCGGGAGATGTTTGTCGCGAAGGTGGCGGGGACCGTTCTGGTATCCTATCTGACCGCGCTGGCAACCCTTTTTGCGTTCGGCCTCGTGGTGGATATCGGCGGCTGGTTTTACTTCGGCCGACTCATTTTCCCGAATCTGAAATGGCTCATCCTCATATTCTGGGTGACTCCGGGCATCACGGTACTCGGCGTCGCATTCATGGTCCGTGTTTCCGCGAAGGCAAACACCTTTCAGGATGCCCAGCAGATGAGCGCGTTCATCGTGCTCCCCATCATCCTGCTGCTTGTCGGGCAGGCGACAGGACTTTTCCTGTTGGATGAACCCATTCTCTTCGGCATCGGTCTTGTGATAGCGGTCCTGGATGTTCTTCTTCTCCGGAGCGCATCCCGCGGGTATGTTCCGGAAAAGCTGTTGTAAATCCAGTAAACAATCCGTCTGTTCCAGCCGTAGGGAGGATGGACAGGCGGATAGATCCTCGACATGTTTTGAAACCGGAGGAGGCTTGCTTCTTCCGGTTTTTTTCATCTCCCGGGTTCCGTTTTGCGAGGTTGGAGGTTTTTATGAAGGTAAAGGACAATCATGCGAACAAGAACGGACCAAATTCTCCCGAACCGGTCGCATCACGCTTGAAACCGACGCTGGGCAGGCTGATTCACAAGAATCGGCGGCATGCCTGGTGGTTGGCGGGCGGCATGGCGGCCGGTATGATCGGGGCCACCGTTCAGGTCGGTTTTGCCTGGGCTGTGAGAGGGCTGACAGGCGGCGTTGTCGATTCAAATCACAGCGATTTGGCAAAATGGCTGATCGGCATCGGACTCCTGTTTTTTGCGGCGTCCCTGTTCGCGGCTTTGGGCCGGTATCTTGCCGGCCGATATGCCGGCAGCGTGATGCGGGATGTACGTCGGAATGCCGCCGACCGAATCATCCGCATGCAGCTGCCGTTCATGGAAAAACAGCGTTCCGGAGATGTCCTCTCCCTGCTGGGAAATGACCTGGGTCAGGTGGGACAGTATCTGGAGGACCATCTGCCAGGCATCGCGTTCCACGCAGTATGGCTGATTCTGGCGTTCATATCCGCCATGGTGCTCAGCTGGGAATTGCTGCTGCTTTCCTTTGCCTGCGTTCCCCTGATCATGATTCTGGTTTCCATCGTCGGCAAGCCTGTCCAAGGATTGACTTCTGTTCAGAACGAGGCGCTGGGATCCGCCAACATCATCACGCAGGATGTCGTATCGGGTCAGGTGGAAGTCAAGGCTTTCGGCCTGCAGGACTGGTTGCAGGGGCGGCATGATCGGGCGGCCGACGCATGGGTGAAGGATGGCGAAAAGGCTCTGAAGGCGCGGATTCGCATGAACCTGACGAACTTTCTGAATGTGCTGGTTCCCTTGCTCATCATGGGCGGGCTGGGCGCGGTCTTTGTCCTGAATGGCCGTATGACCGCTGCGGATGTCATCGGTTTCATTTCCGTAAGCAATGGCCTCATCAATCCCATCATGGCACTGGGCCAGATTCTCGGAGAAACCCGAAAGGCTGCCGGCGCCTGTGAACGGCTCATGCAGCTGGATGACTTGCCGAATGAACGGGCGGACGGTCGGGATCTGACGCTGGATGCACAGGCCCCATTGGTGCAGATGCGCGATCTGTCCTTTTCCTACGAACGGGCGGATACCGATGGGAAGATGGTTCGCCAGCAGGTGTTCGAAGACTTCAACCTGGATATCCGCAGAGGCGAATCCATCGCCATCGTCGGGGGAAGCGGGAGCGGGAAAAGCACGCTGCTGAAGCTGATTGCCGGGTTTTATGCACCGGAAGGCGGAACCATCCGGTTCGGCGGACACGCCCAGAGCGATTGGGCACTTCCGGCGATGCGCAGGCATATGGCGTTGGTCCAGCAGGATACCTTTCTGTTTCCAGGCACCTTGAGCGAAAACATTGCCATTGGCTGCCTGGGGGATCGGATGCCGGCGCCGGGAATATCCGGCGTTTCTGACACGGAGATTGCCGAGGCGGCTGATGTCGCGCATATTGCAGCCTTCATCGAACAATTGCCGGAAGGATATGCTTCACTCGCCGGAGAACGGGGGGCGAAGCTCTCCGGCGGGCAGCGCCAGCGCATCGCCATCGCAAGAGCCGCATTGCGGAACACGGAACTGCTGCTGCTGGATGAACCGACTTCCGCCTTGGATACCGCCACAGAACAAGCCGTACAGCGCGAACTGGAACATCTGATGGAAGGGCGCACCTCAATCGTGGTGGCCCACAGGCTTTCCACCGTCCGCAATGCGGACCGCATCCTGGTGCTGGAAAGCGGGCGTGTGGCGGAAGAAGGCAGCCACGATCATCTGATGTCCCTGCAGGGACGATATTGGGAACTGGTCCGCCATCAGACGGACGAGGAGGCGTGCGCATGAAGGCATCCTTGTATACAACCCGGCAGAGCCTGAAGCGTCTGCTTGAATATGTGAAGCCCGATGGAAAACGGTTTTGGTTCGGGCTTGCCCTGAGTTCCATACAGGATCTGGTGATGCAGCTGGTTTTGGCGTTCGGACTGTTACTGAATTTCCGTGCCATGCTGGAAAACCGCCAGGATTTGCTGTGGATGGGCATCGCCCTCATGGTGGGCGGGTTTGTCCTGATGGGCATTCTTTCCTATGCCGGCGATGTCTTGTATGGGCAGGCCGGGCTTCGTGCCTCCGGCCGGATGCGGAAAAAACTGGTCGCACAGCTTCTGCGTCTGCCTGCTTCCTGGTATGACGCATGTCACAGCGGAGATGTGCTATCGCGGACAACCTCCGACATGCAGGCGGCAGAGCAGGCTTTGGGCTGGCATCTGCTTTTCATGGTGCGGACTCTGGTGTCCGGCATCGGCGGAGCCATCGCCATGTTTGTACTGGATGCCCGCATGGCGCTTGTCGCCATTGTCATCGGGCTGGTGGCCATGTGGCTCAACACCCTGTTCATCCGTCCATTGAAAAGAGTTTCCGATGAAGTGCAGGAAGGCATGGGAACCGTGTCGGAGCATGCCTCGGATCTGCTGGGGGCGGCAACCGTCATCCGCATGTACCGGTTGGCGGACTGGGCGGCCGTTCGGTTCCGGGAAGCGATTGACAGTCTGTTTTTGCGTTCGATGTGCCGCACCCGTTGGCAGACCGGACAGCGTGCGGTGGGAGAAGTGGCCGGTTCCATGCAGTTCTTCGGGCTTCTTGCCATCGGAAGCATCGGCATTGCAACCGGGCTCCTCACCTTTCCTGTTCTGCTGGGGATCGTACAGATCTCCGGCTCCGTGAACAATATGTTCCGAAACCTCGGGGAGTCGCTCAGCCAGCTGCAGCGTTCATTGGCAGGCGCGGACAGGGTGCTTGAGGTACTGGATGAAAAAACGGAGTCTCTCAACGGCAAACCGGTTCCTGTGGGGAAACCCGGAAGTCCTTTGGTGGAAATGAATGGCACGGTCTTTGGATATGAAGCCGGCAGACCGGTTCTGAACGGACTTCGGGAACAGATCATGCCGGGGGAAACCGTAGCATTGGTGGGCGGGAGCGGAGGCGGCAAAAGCACGGTCATCCGGCTGCTGATAAATCTGTACCCGGTGGCGGCAGGCAGCCTGCGCATTGCGGGTCATGATATCGGAAGCTGGCCGGTGGGTGCTTTGCGCGAACGGATCGCCTATGTGCCGCAAAACAGTTTTCTGTTCACCGGCACCATTCGTGAAAACATAGCCTGCGGACGCCCCGGTGCCAGCAGGCAGGAAGTGGAAGCCGCAGCAGGCGCCGCACAAGCCCATGATTTCATCACGGGACTTCCACAGGGGTATGATACCGACGTGGGAGAACGCGGCGCGCAGCTGTCCGGTGGACAGAGGCAGCGGATTGCCATTGCCCGTGCGATTCTCCGCAATGCCCCCATCCTTTTGCTGGATGAGGCGACCGCATCCCTTGACAGCCAGTCCGAACAGGCTGTTCAGGAAGCGCTGGCCCGGCTGATGGAAGGCCGTACGACCCTTGTCGTGGCCCATCGTCTGTCCACAGTTCGGCATGCGGACCGGATTCTGGTACTGGAAGACGGCTGTATCATCGAGCGGGGTTCGCACGAGGAACTCATGACGGCTGGCGGCCGTTATGCCGAATTGGTCCGGATGCAGTTCGCGCCGGGTTGAAACAGGACGGCGGATGGTATACCCTTTTCAGAGTGGTTGGGTGACGGGGAATTGGTTTTCCTGTGGATCCGACCGGTTGAGGGGGAAATCGTCATGACCGAAGAACTGAATGGCAAGAACCCGGAAGTGTCCGACCGGAACCTGGAAGTGTCCGACCGAAACCCGGAAGCGTCCGGCCTGAACCCTGAAGTGTCCGACCGGAATTCGGAAGCAGCGGATAGAAACCCGGAAGTGTCCGACCGGAAACTGATAGATGCAGAAGCACCTGTTTTTTTGATGAATGTGGCGGATGACCTCAATGCCGGCATGCTGGAAAGCATGCTCAACGAGGCTGGGATTCCTGTGCTGCGGAAATATCCCGAAACTGGCCAGGTCATGCACCTCGTGATGGGCACCTCCCTGTACGGGACGGATCTTTTTGTTCCCGGCGACCATCTTGATGCCGCACGTGAACTGGTGAGTGCCCTCGAGGTGCCGGCAGCCGGTGTGGATTCCGAAGAAACAATCGTTGTGAGACCAATGGATTTGACCGATTATCCCGCCATGCGTGCATTGTGGGATGCCACACCCGGTGTGGGCCTGCGCAGTCTGGACGATTCGGAAATCGGCATTTCCAGGTTCCTCCTGCGAAATCCCACGACCTGTTTTGTCGCGGATGCCGCCGGACAACTTGTCGGGTCCATCCTGTGCGGTCATGACGGGCGGCGCGGCTATATCTACCACACCACCGTGGCGGAGAGTTATCGTGGCCGCGAGGTCGGGTCGGCACTCGTGGATACCGCACTGCAGGCGCTTTTACAGGAGGGCATACACAAGGCTGCCCTGGTCGTGTTCAGGGACAATGCCCTGGGGAATCCATTCTGGGAGGCATTGGGCTGGGAACGCAGGGATGACCTCCATTACTACAACAAGAGTCTCAATGCGGATAACAAGTAAAAAATGAACACAAATCATATGACTGGCAGGCATGGTGAACACAAGGAATGATGAACTCAGGAGAGATGAACGCGTGCAAAGATGAACACAGGCAAAGGTGAACCCATATGAATCCTATTGCTCACTTCCAGGATCTGAAACAACTGACAGCCGGCATAACCGGGTATGAACCGGGAAATCCCCAGGAGGCCGGTGACCGGTCCGTCATGCTTTGTCATGCTTTCTCTGCTTCGGACGCATGGCGATTTGCTTGATCGAACCAATCAAGTGGCCCATTTCACCGGTTCCGCCTGGATTGTGAACCGGGAGCGGACAAAGACCCTGATGGTCTATCACAATCTGTACCGATCGTGGTCCTGGACCGGCGGCCATGCCGACGGGGAGGCTGATCTGCTTTCTGTCGCCATGCGCGAGGCAGTGGAGGAAACCGGTGTCACGCAGGTGATTCCGCTGCTCGAAGAAATTTTCGCGCTGGATATTCTTCCTGTGTGGAGCCATATGCGGAAAGGGTTGTTTGTTCCGTCCCATCTCCATCTCAATGCCACATACCTGTTGGAAGCGGATGAGACGGATTTGCTGGTTGTGCGGGAGGAAGAAAACAGCGCCGTGAAATGGGTGCCTTTGCAGGAAGTAAACCGTTATTCCGTGGAACCGGACATGCATGCCGTTTATGACAAATTGTCGGAACGTCTGCACAATTTCAAATGAGCAGATCTCCATGAGGTGTCAGAAAAGGCTGTCCCGGTGCGGGACAGCCTTTTGACCAGGGGCATCATGGAACACCGGCCGCAAATATGCACCGCTCAGGCATCCATCATGGCTTCGAGGAAACTCCAGTCGACGGCAGGACCCGCAAACATCCGCAGCATGCGGAGCGGGGATTCAGCGATCATGGCCTTCATCATTTCGTCGTTCTCCATCGTCAGGCCTGCCATCGGGCTGTCAGGTCCCATCATCTTCGCCATCATGGCTTCCACAATGGGTTTCGTGCGCGGGTGGGCCATCATGTCGCCGACCGTCGTGTTCCAGGTCAGGCGGATGGGTTCCACATAATCCGAGGTCACTTCCACCTGCCCGATGGCTTCAATATCTTCCGAAGAACTGCCGACCAGAATGTCGAACATGCCTGATTCCACGACCCAGTCGGAAAGGCTTTCGCTCCAGAAGGCGAATGCGCGGCGATCCAGCATGAAGGTGATTCTCTTTGTTTCGCCAGGTTCCAGGAAGACCTTTTCGAAGCCCTTGAGCTCCTTGACGGGCCGGCGGACCGATGAAGCCCGATCTGCCACGTACAGCTGCACGACTTCCTTTCCGGCGAATTCTCCCGTATTTCGGACATCCACCGTCACGGTGAGTGCTTCCGTGTCCTTCATCGAGGTTTTGTCCAACTTCAGGTGTCCGATGTCGAAGGTGGTGTAGGAGAGTCCGTAACCGAACGGGAAAAGCGTATCGATATGCATGGCTTCGTACCAGCGGTAACCCACGAAAACCCCTTCGTGGTAGACCACCTCGTCCCTGGTGCCGGGAAAATTCAGGAAGGACGGGTTGTTCTCAAGCATTTCGGGGAAGCTTTCCGCCAGTTTGCCACCCGGGTTCACCTTGCCCGTCAGGACATCCGCCATGGCGCCGCCCCAAGCCTGTCCGCCGAGATAACTCTCGACGAGTGCTTCCACCTTGTGCAGCCAGGGCATCTCGATCGGCGCGCCGTTGCTGAGCACCACGACCGTGTTCGGCTGGACGGAGGTGACCGCTTCGATCAACGCGATATGTCCCTGCGGCAGGTTCAAGTGTTTCCGATCGTATCCCTCGGATTCAAAGCTGTCCGGCAGGCCGGCGAAGATGATGGCGATCTCCGCCGCATGCGCCGCTGCAACCGCTTCTCCGAGCAGCGCGCTGTCCACTTCATCCTTGTCCATGCGGTACCCGGCACTGTAGGTGCATGTCCCGTCATGCAGGGCGGAAAGTTCTTCGAAGGCGTCGTCGACGCGCGTCGGGTTGATGTGGGAGCTTCCACCGCCCTGAATGCGCGGTTTTCGGGCAAATTCCCCGATGACCGCAACCGTGCTGCCGGAGGAAAGGGGAAGCAGAAAGTTGTCGTTCTTCAGAAGAATGGCGCATTCCGCCGCCACTTCCCGCGCAATCCGGTGATGTTCTTCCGCAGAAAAGGCTGGATTCCGATTTTTCGTTGCCATGCGGAGGAACAGGATGTTCAGGATGCGCTCCACGGAGGCATCCACAGCGGACTCATCCAGCTTGCCTTCCCGGACGGCCTGAACGATCTGCGCGTCCGTCACGCCGCCGGAAGAAGGCATTTCAAGATCCAACCCTGCCGCGACGCCCGGAACCCGGTTGTTGACAGCACCCCAGTCTGAAACGACAAATCCCTCGAAACCCCATTCCTTGCGGAGGACTTCCGTCAGAAGCCAGGGATTTTCAGAAGCGTAGGTTCCGTTGACCCGATTGTAGGAACACATCACGGTATCCGGTCTTCCCTGTTTCACGGCCCGTTCGAAACTGGCGAGGTAGATTTCCCGAAGGGTTCTTTCCTCGACTTTTGCATTGATGGTGAGACGCCGTGTTTCCTGGTTGTTCGCGGCAAAATGCTTGAGGGAGGTGCCAACCCCTTTGTTCTGAACCCCGTTGATGTGGGCGGATGCCAACTCGCCGGAAAGGAAAGGGTCCTCCGAGAAATACTCGAAGTTGCGTCCGCACAGCGGGGAACGCTTGATGTTCGCACCCGGACCCAGAATAATGGAAACATTCTCTTTCTGACATTCGACCCCGATGGCCTCCCCGACCCGGCCGATCAGACTGCGGTCCCAGGAACCTGCGAGACCGGCCGCGCTCGGGAAACAGGTCGCGGGGATGGAATCCATGATGCCGAGGTTGTCGGAAGCGCCGGACTGCTTGCGGAGTCCGTGCGGGCCGTCCGTCATCATCATGGCGGGGATCCCGAGCCGATCAATGGCCTTGGTCGTCCAGAAGTCCTTTCCTGAAAGCAGGCTGGCCTTTTCCTCGAGGGTCATTTGGGCGATGAGCGACTTGACGTCCATCATATCGGTCTCCTTTCGCGCATGGCGCGGTGTACGGAAAAAATGCGGAGGCCGTCCCGGGGAAGGCAAGTTCCGCAACCATTCCATTTTATTGTATTCCCATGATATCATGATTGTAAAAAACAAATGGAATCTGTATAAAAACGACTGAATGGAGATGACAACATGAAGAAACCATATCGTCAGAGTTTCGGTGAGGAAGTCGCCAATGCGGTTTCCCATGGCGCCATGGCGTTCCTGGCCCTCTGCTTCATTCCGGTCGCATCGGTGATAGCCTTTGCGCGCGGGAATGCCTGGGATGCGGCCGCCATCAGCGTGTTCTCCATTTCGATTTTTCTGATGTTTCTCGGTTCGGCCTTGTACCATGCCATGGCGCAGGACTCGATGCACAAGGAAGTCTTCCGGATTCTGGACCATAGCTTCATCTACGTGGCCATCGCGGGAAGCTACACCCCCATTGCGCTTTCCGTACTCGGCGGGTGGCAGGGATGGCTGATTTTTGCCATCCAATGGACCATGGTCGTGTTCGGGATCCTGCAGAAAAGTCTTTCCAACCGCAAGGTCATGAAGCCCAGCCTGGCAATCTATCTCATCATGGGATGGACGGTTGTGATTTTCTTCCCGTTGTTCCTTGCAAAGGCACAGCTTGGCCTGCAGCTGCTTCTGTTGGCCGGCGGTCTCTTTTATACCGTGGGCGCAATCTTCTACGCAAAAAAAGGATTCAAATACCATCACATGGTCTGGCACCTGTTCGTCAGCCTCGGCGCGGCAAGCCATGCACTCGGCATTGTGTTCTTTTTCTAAACGATGATATTGATTGAAACGGAAATCAGGAGGAGAATCGGATGGAACAGAAAACACTCAGACATGTGGTCTTGTTCCGGTACAAACCCGAAGCGACAGAGGAAGAGATCACCGGGATCACGAAGGCGTTTTCGACGCTTCGTGACAAGATTCCGGGAATCGACTCTTTCGAGTGGGGCTTGAACATAAGTCCGGAAGGCCTTGACCAGGGCTTCACCCACTGTTACATGCTTTCGTTCCGAAGCGAAGCGGATCGGGATGCCTATCTGCCCCATCCGGAACACAAAGCATTCGGTCAGTTGCTCGGTTCCCTGCTGGATGGCGTGTTTGTCGTGGATTACTGGACGAACTGATCTGCCGCTGCTGCGGAAACGCCGGTCTTCTCCATTCTCACGGGCTGCAGGCAGAAATGACGGGACGATCGTCCATGCATGACCAACGGTTGTGAAACAGGAAGGAGGCAGTCATGTTGTATGATCTGAGCCATCGGATCGAGGATGGCATGCCGGTCTATCCGGGGGACTTGCCAGTCACGGTTCGACAGAACCGCCACTTTGAGCAGGACGGCTTCAACAATTCCGTGCTTACCTTCGGCCCGCATGTCGGAACCCATGTCGACGGCCTGATGCACATGTCGGATCATCCCGTGGTGATTGCCGATCAGGACCCGGAAAGATTCTGCGGTCCAGCCGTCACGTTTGATGTGCGGGGAATCGGGGAAGTCGGTCCGGATGCAATCGACTGGAGCCGCGTAAGTCCGGATGATATTGTTCTGCTTTGCACGGGGCATGACATTTTTTTCGGAAAGGAATCCTACTTTGCGGACCATCCCATCGTGACGGCGGATTTTGCGGCGAAACTCGTGGCGCATGGCGTGAAACTGCTCGGGGTCGATTTGCCGTCTCCGGATGTGTTTCCCTTTCCGGTCCACAAGCGGCTGTTCGGTGCGGGCATTTTTCTGGTGGAGAATCTGACGGGCCTCGAGGCGCTGATCTCGTTGCCCAAAGTCACATTTTATGGATTTCCATTGAAACTGCAGGCGGATTCGTCCCCCATTCGTGCAGTGGCATGTTCATATTGTCATAGGATATGAATACATTCCGATTGTCCGCAAGTGGTCCGAAACATATAATGACAGAAGGGAGTCCCGGGGAGACACAGTCCGTCGACCGAGGGATGCCCCGAAATCCCGACAATCCGGCTGAAAGACGATAGGAGGTCATCTGATGATCAACGTGGAGAAATATTGGGAAAACCCGGCAGTGCTGCATGTGAACTGCCTGGAACCGCACGCATTCTTCGTCCCCTTTTCCGATGTGCTGGCTGCGACCGGAGGTGTTTCCGCCCATTCGGACCGCGTCCTGTCCCTGAACGGCACATGGAAGTTCAAGTACCATGAGGCGGTCCATCAGGTGGAAGACGGTTTCCAGGCGGAAGATTTCGATATCTCCGGGTGGAACAGCCTGCCGGTGCCTTCCAATTGGCAGATGCATGGCTATGACATTCCCCATTACACGAATGTGAACTATCCTTACCCGGCGGATCCGCCATTCGTGCCGGTCGACAATCCGGCTGGTCTTCATGCGCGCGATTTTACACTCGAACCGCAGGGTGACCGGAAGACGACCCTCGTTTTCGAAGGTGTCGATGCCTGCTTCTATGTGTGGGTGAACGGCATTCTGGCCGGGTACAGCCAGGTCAGCCACATGACCTCGGAGTTCGATGTCACGCCGCTGGTGAAGCCTGGCCGCAACCGCATCGCAGTCATGGTGCTGAAATGGTGCGACGGCAGTTATCTGGAGGATCAGGACATGTTCCGAATGTCCGGCATCTTCCGCGATGTCTATCTTGTCAGCAGAGATCCCGTCCATATCCGGGACTTCTTTGTGAAGACCCGTCTGGACGGATCCTTCGATGTTGCTGCGGCGAATGATGGCTTCCCGACTGCAGGCCTGACCTGTGAAATTGCATTGGAAGGCGGTACGGCCGGTGTGAAGGCCGAACTGCTGGCACCGGATGGAACCGTTGTCGGAACGGCTTCCATGAAGAAAGGCGCGAAGGGGAAGGTTTCGTTCGAACTGTCCGAGCCCCTTGTCTGGAATGCCGAGATTCCTCATCTGTACACGCTCCTGCTTCGCTGCGGCACGGAAATCATCCGGTCCCGTGTCGGTTTCCGAAAGATCCAGGTCGAAAAGGGCATTCTGCTGATCAATGGCCAGAATGTGAAATTCCGTGGGGTCAACCGCCACGATTCACATCCGGAACTCGGCCATGTCACGCCGATGGCCCATATGCGGCTGGACCTCGACACCATGAAACGTCACAATGTGAACGCCATCCGTACGTCCCATTATCCGAACGATCCCCGCTTTCTCGAGTTGTGCGATGAGTATGGATTCTATGTCATCGATGAGACAGACCTTGAATGCCACGGCGCGGGTCCTGCCGGCGACATCAGCTGGATCTCGAACCTGCCTGAATACGAAGCCAGCTATGTGGACCGTGTGCGCCGCATGGTGGAGCGAGACAAGAACCGTTCCTGCGTGGTGATGTGGTCTCTCGGCAATGAGTCCGGTTATGGGGTGAATCACCTGAGAATGGCGGAATGGGTGAAGAGTCACGATGCATCCCGCCTGCTGCACTATGAGGGAGCGACCGGATGGGGACGCAACGACCTGGACAGCTCCATCCTGGATGTTCACAGCGAAATGTACCCTTCCCTCGAAACCATGAAGAAGAATGTGGCGGAAAACATCATCAAGGGCCGTCCCTACGTGTTGTGCGAGTATTGCCATGCCATGGGCAACGGACCTGGTGATCTGCAGGATTATTGGGATCTATTCGTGACGGATGACCGGTATGCGGGCGGTTTCATCTGGGAATGGACCGACCACACCGTGAAGACAACCACGGAAGACGGAACCGTCTACTACGCCTATGGCGGTGACTCCGGAGAAAAGCCCCATGACGGCAACTTCTGCATGGATGGTCTGGTATATCCGGATCGCACCCCGCATACCGGACTGCTGGAAGCCAAACAGGTCTATGCGCCGGTCCGCTTCCACTGCCATCACGCCAATGTCGGCCTGACAGTCGTGGAAAATCGGTATGATTTCCGAGGACTCTACGATCTGGCAGTCCGATGGACGGTGGAGCGCGACGGCGTCATCGTGCAGGAAGGCCGCGAATACCTGCCGGAGACGGAGCCCCACAATCGTGCCGTACTGGAGATTCCCCACAAGGTTCCGAAGGATGCGACGGGCCGATGGTTCCTCCGTCTGTCCGTTGTGACGGAAACAACACTTCCGTGGATGCCGGCCGGCACAGAAATCGCGTTTGAGCAGTTCGAACTTCCTGTTGCACGTCCGGAATTCGATGCGGCGGCTCCTGCCGGTGTTGCTGCCGGTCTGTCCGTGGCGGAGACCGAACAGGAGATTTGTGTATCCGGGGATGCGTTCAACTATCGGTTCAGCAAGATTTACGGTGCCTTCACAAGCCTCGAGGCAAATGGAACATCCCTTTCAGCAAACATGCCAGTCTTCTCCGTCTGGCGCGCGCCGACGGACAATGATCGGAACATCATGCATACCTGGCGGGAGGAAGGGTTCGATCGTCTCTCCATGCGCCCCTACAAGGTGGAGGTGGCCGCCTGCGATTCGGATAAAGTCACCCTGCAGGTTTCCTGGAGTTTGGGCGGATACATCAAGAAGCCTGTTGTACGCGGTACCGTTTCCTGGACCGTGTACGGGAATGGTGAAATCCTGATGGAAACGGACGCGTCGGTACGCGAATGCGTGACATACCTGCCGAGATTCGGCCTGCGCTGGACCTTGCCGGCCGGATTCGAACAGGTTTCCTACTTCGGGTACGGACCGTACGAAAGTTATCAGGACAAGAAGCAGAGCACCTGGATGAGCCGGTTTGACACGACCGTGGACGCCATGCACGAACCGTATCTGAAGCCGCAGGAAAACGGCAGCCATTTCGGTACGGAATGGGCATGTGTATCCAACGCGTTGGGCGAAGGCCTGAAGTTCACGGCGGACGGGGCCATATCCTTCCATGCGGCGCATTATACGCCGGAAATGCTGGGTGCCGCCATGCATCCGCATGAACTGGAACGCTGTGCCGAAACGGTCGTCCATCTTGACTGGGCGCAAAGCGGCGTGGGTTCGAGCAGCTGTGGACCGGAACTGCTTCCTCAGTATCGATTGAGCCAGAAGCAGATATCCTTCCGATTGCGGATTTCACCCTTCAAAGCACGCTGATTCACGGGGACTTGAACCTGGGTATCAGGACAAGCAATGACTCGTTGGGCCGGAAGTGGCAGAGCCGCTTCCGGCCCTGTTCGTGTAAATGGATACCATACATTGCGATGTTAAATTGTAAATAGATATCATGCATTTCGACGTTTTCATGTTACCCTGCTGGTGTAAATAGGATTCAGTTCTCATTTCAACGACATAAACGGAGGAAGCACAGCGATGAAGAGACGAAAGAAGCCTGGCATCCAAGCTGTCCTGATCGGCCTCGCACTGGCGATTACCGTATTGATTTTCAGCGTTCAGACCGGTTACGTACTCTATCAGAATCAACAGCTTATGCGTCGGCAGGTTGAGGACAACCTGCGGCTGATAGCGGAAAAGGAAGCCTTGTCACTCGGGATCAGACTTGACAGTGTCGCTGCGGCCGGTGAAGGGCTGGCGCAGATGATTGCTTCCTCCACGGTCTACAACGACGAAGATCTCCTCCGTTACGCCGATGCTTCCCTGAAACGGGAACCACTTCTGACCGGCAGCGGATACTGGTTCGAACCAAACGCCTTCAAGGCCGGAGAGTCCTATCATGGACCCTATGTCTACAAGGATGACAAAGGTGCATCCGTGATCACCTGGGATTACAGCAATGCGGAATATGATTATCCCAACACGGATTGGTACAAGGCTGGCATGCAGCCGGGCGTCAAACGTGTGTTCACGGCACCCTATTATGATGATGTCCTCAAGGTCGTGTTCATGACCTGCACGGTTCCTATCGTGAAAGACGGGAAAACCATCGGAACGACGACGGCGGACATGAACCTGCAGGGCATCCGGGAATCTTCGCGGGCCATCCCGGTCGGTCCGGGCGGGTCGGCTTTCGTTGTCACGCAGGATGGCCTTCCGATGGGAATGGATGCGGACATCGAGAACGATTTGAAGGAAAAGCTGGCTGATTCGAAGGACCCTGACATGAAGCAGCTTGGCACCTCTCTTGCGACAAATGCCGGAAAATCCGGTGTTGCAGAACTGATCGCATCAAGGCGGCTGGCGGCATTTGCGCCCATCGGGGATTCCGGTCTGTCGATCGTCCTCATGTACCCGCTGAAGGAAGCATTGCGGGAGTTGAATGGCACGCTCGGCATTTCACTTGGTTTCTTTCTGGTTGCACTGGTTTTGTACGGGTTGCTTCTTTCTTTCGCTATCACCCGTATCGTAGCGCGTCCGCTCCTGCATCTGGACAGCGAAGCAGACCGTTTTGCAAACGGCGACCTGACACTTTCCCGAAAGGCCGGGCGAAGCAGTGGTATCCGAGAGATCAGTCGATTGGAGGAAACGTTTGGCAACATGGCGGACAGCATGCGTCAGCTCATTCTGGAAATCCGGCAGACAGGGGATAACCTGATCGACTTTTCCGGGAAGGTATCCGCAGCTGCCCGTACGACGGACACGGAAGCGGATCACATTCAGCAGACTGCGCATGAGCTGGCACGCGGCGCAATGGAACAGGCGGAGAACACACAGGAAGGGCATGCGCATGTCAGCGAAATCATCCGGCGTATGGAAGGCGTTTCGGCGGGAACCATCGAAGCGCGGAACCTGCTGCACAAAACAGTCTCCGTGATGGAAGGCGGAGCTGAAGCTGTACAGAAGCAGGAAGGGATGACACGCGATAACCTGATTGCCATGGAAGGAGTCCGGAAAAGTATCACCCGTCTGGCTGAAACCTCCTTGGAGATCGGTCAGATCATCGATGAGATCAGCGGGATTTCGGAGCAGACCAACATGCTGGCGCTCAATGCCGCCATTGAAGCAGCCCGAGCCGGGGAGCAGGGTCGGGGTTTTGCAGTGGTCGCGGAAGAGGTTCGGAAGCTGGCGGAAAAATCTGCGGTATCCGCTCGAAAAATCGGAGATCTTGTTCGGCTCATCCAGGAACAGGTACGCTTGTCAGTCAGCGAGACGGAGAAGTCGGCCGGACTTGTGGATGCCCAGCAGGGTGCAATGGCCCATACCTCGGAAGCCTTCCGGGATATTGGTGAATCCGTGCGTGCCATCGGCATCCGGATTGACGGGATGACGGAACAAAGCCGGGATGCCTTTGCCGCAGGCGGCAAGGTGGCACACTTGATTGAGGGTCTGGCAAGCATTTCCGAGGAAAACGCAGCCGGTACCGAAGAAGTTGCGGCATCCACGGAAAAACAGGGAGGCATGCTGAAGGAATTGTCGGAACTTGCCGAAAGCCTGGTTTCCCTGTCCGGCGAATTGGAAAAGGGAATCAACCGGTTCCGGCTGTAAGGCGGGATTCCGGCTGAAAAGCAGGATATGCGAAAGATCCGGAGGGCGCATCATGACGGAACAGCAATTACTGGAATCTTCAACCGCGGAACTGGCGGGTGTCTCATTCGATTGCACATGCGGCAGGCATCATGCAGTTGATATATCCCTCATCCGTGTCGCAAACGGCATCGAGAAGGAAGCCGCCGCTTATGCAGCGCTTCGTGCAGCCGGTAAACCGATTTTTCTGGTGGCGGACAACCACACGTATGAAGCTGCCGGAGCAGCGATGGAAAAGTCTTTGAAGCATGCGGGGCTTCCTGTGGAAACCCATATTTTCGCGCCTCCGCACACATTGGTGCCGGATGAGATGGCTGTAGGTGAGTTGCTCCTGGCACTTCCTCGCAATGCGGGGTTCATTGTGGGAGTCGGCTCGGGCACATTGAATGATTTGTGCCGTATCATCAGCGACCGGACCCATGTTCCCTACCTGATTGTCTGCACCGCACCCTCCGTGGACGGTTATGCCTCCACAGTCTCACCACTGATCATCAAAGGGCGGAAGACCACACTCGAGGCGGTTTATCCATCTGCCATCATGGCAGATCCGGAGGTGCTTCGAAACGCCCCTGCCACGTTGCTGCACGCCGGTTTTGGTGATTTGCTCGGGAAAGTGACCGCCTTGACGGACTGGGAACTCGCCCGACGGATCAACGACGAATATCATTGTCCGGTGATCGAGAAAATGGTGCGAAAGGCCCTTTCTGCCTGTACCGCACAGGCGGCAGGCGTGTCAGGCAGGGAAACGGGAGCCGTTACGGCCCTGTTCGAAGCACTCGCCCTGTCCGGCGTCTGCATGGGCATGATCGGAAACTCGCGTCCGGCATCCGGGGCTGAACACCATCTTTCGCATTACTGGGAAATGGATGCCTTGAAAAACGGCCAGGAGCACGCATTGCACGGGAATGCAGTCGGGGCCGCCACCATTGCTGTCGCCAGGGTCTATGAACTACTGAGGGAACATCTGCCGGTAGATTTCAACGTACCTGCAGCCGCAGAAATCCGTTTATTGCTTTCAAAGGTGGGCGCGGCGGTCACCCCGGCGGACCTTGGCATTCCGCGTGAACTGTTCCATCGCAGCATGCTGGAAGCCATGTTTGTTCGGGACCGTTACACCATCCTGCGCTTCGCGGTGGAACAGGGGAAACTGGAGGAGATTGCAGACCTCCTGACTGACGAGTTCTACGGGATGGACACCTGACCATGGGGCAGAAATCTATCCTCCAAGTGCTTTCCGAACACTCAGGATGTATTTGGCCTGGTCCAACGGATTCACGCCACGATATGGGGTGGTGGCGCCCAATTCCAGCGGACAGGGCTCGTACCCGTCGAACCGGGAGGCGAGGTGGCCGCGTCCGCTTGTCATGGCACCGAGTCGGACGGAATAATCCATCGAGGTGGCGACAGGCAGGCGAGCTTCCACATGGAAACTTCCTTTTTCGATGACCGGCGCGTCGAAAGTTCCCCGCATCTGGACGATGTCTCCCAGTATTTTGCTGCCGCAGTGTTCGGGCGCGGAGATGCGGCACCGGGTCATCGGCTCCAGCAGGGTCGTTCCCGTGTTCATCAAGCCGTTCATGATCCCCATCGGTGTGGCGGTGACGAAATCAAGCGGGTGGGTATGAAAAATGTGGTGTTCGCCATTGAGCAGCGTCACCTCAAGGTCGGTGACCTCCCACCCGAGCGGCCCTTGTCGGAGAGCGTCCGGCATCGCCTGCCAAACCTGGTTCTGATACCGTTGATGCATCTTCTCTTCGCGCACCCAACCGCCTGTTATGAGTCCGGAGCCCCGGGGGAGCGGTTTCAGATAAAATTCGAGAATCGCCCAGCAGGGCTTCGGCATCGTATAGGATACATAGCCGGTTGCAGACTTTGCCGGGGTCTCCTTGTAGATGACCAGAGGCGTGCCGAATGAAGCACCCAGTCCGAAACGGCTCTTCAACTGGCTTCCGAGTACTTCCAACTGAATGGTGCCCATGATTTTCACATGGATCTTCCGTTCCTCCCGGATCCATTCCAACCCGAGCAACGGGTCCTCGTCCGCCAGTTCCTGCAGGGCAGCCACCAGCATGGCGATTTCCGCATCCTTTTCCGGAAACACCTGCACGAGCAGCAGCGGGACCGCCAGATGGGACGCTTCCGGCACCCCGTCCGAACAGCCCAGAACATCCCCGATGCGGGCGCGGCCCAATCCGCAGACCGAAGCAATGTCGCCTGCTTTCAGAAGTCCGGTGTCCTCATGTTTGCGGGAATACACCTTACGAATCTGCGTCACCTTTTCCTGTGTACCCTGGGTGATGTTGTCCACCATGTCCCGGTTCTGCAGGGTGCCGCTGTAGAGGCGGACATGGGCGACGCGGCCCATCGTCTTGTCGTGCTCGAGACGGAAGACAACCCCGGCCAGCGGTTTGTCGGGGTCACCGGAAGCCGGCGGCAGATATTCGAGGATTCCGTCCAGCAGCGGCAGCATGCCCTGTTCCTTCAACGCGGCACCGAAGAGAACCGGATAGAGCGTTCCGGAACGGGATTGACGGACCAGACTCATTTTCAGGGCCGACGGGCTGATGACCTTGCTCTCAAGCCATTTCTCCATGATGAAGTCATCGCCTTCCGCGAGTCTTTCCAGCCATTCGTCCGGAAAGCGGCCGCCTGCGAATCCGACATCCGGAATCTGCAGATCAAAGCGATCCAGCAATTCAGCCTCTCCGTGCGGAAGCCCTGCCACGGCCTGCAGAGGCAGAATGGCAGGGGACAGAAGCCGGCGGATCTCGTCCATCACCCTTTCGGGATCGGCACCGATCCGATCCAGCTTGTTGATGAAGAGAAGAGTGGGCAGATTCCGTGCGCGGAGGGCTTTCCAGATGATTTCCGTCTGCGCCTGCACGCCTTCGACCGCGGACAGCACGAGAATGACACCGTCCAGCACCCGGAGCGAACGCTCCACTTCAGCAGTGAAGTCCATGTGGCCCGGGGTATCGATCAGGTTGATGTCCACATCCTTCCATCGGATGGTGGTGGAGGCGGCACGAACGGAAATGCCGCGCTCGCGTTCGATGTCCAGAAAGTCCGTATGGGCGGTTCCTTTGTCCACGCTTCCGAGGGAACGGATGAACCCTGCGCGGAAGAGCAGGTTCTCGGTGATGGTTGTCTTTCCCGCATCGACATGGGCGACAATGCCGATGTTTCGGAGATGCTGATGCTGAATGGTTTCGGCGCTCACACTTCCTCCAGATGACAGGCCAGGATTTCCGCCACATACATCCGATGATAATCGTGCTGCGGGTAATGAGCCATCAGGGCCGGATCCAGAAAGTGTTCCGGATCCAGGTCGTGCGAATACAACTTGCGGCATTCCAGGACAAGACGGGCTTGCTCGAACGATACGCCGCCATGGGGGCAGGCAACCGGTATCAGGCCTGTGGCGGCGGCTTTGTCGACCTCCCGGCCGGTTTCGATCCCACATAGATTCAACGCCTTGCGCCAGGAATCATCGAAAAAACTCAGGGTGAAATGTTCATTTCTCTCCATGAAACCGAAGGTGTGCCGCCCGGGTCGTATGACACAGAATGCCACATTCCGGTTCCACAGGAAGCCCATGCCGCCCCAGCTGGCAGTCATTGTATTCCACGCTTCGCCTGTGCCGGCGGTGATCAGCATCCAGTCGGTCCCGACAAGCTTGATGACATTGTCCGGAATGTCCTTCGGGTCAATGGTGCGTTTGTTTGTGATGAGATTCATACTCGATGTCCTTTCTTGGTTGCGAACAAGACTTGCTCTCTGCGATTGGTTCTGTCTGTGGACGCTCTTCCCTAAAAAATCAAGCCAGTGGTGATGAGCCATCCAGCTTCAAGCCAGCGGGTTCTCTCCGGCAAGGGACAGGCGCTTCTTCGCTTCTGCATATACGTCCGTCGGGAGTGGGCCTTTTTCCGCTGTCACGACATTCTCACGCAGATGAGCCGGATTTTTCGTCCCGGCGATGATCGTCGAGATATCAGGATGGCTCAGGGTGAACCGCAGCATGAAAGCAGTCCGGCTTTCCCCGACTTCCAGCAGATCGTCCAGACGGGCCTTCTCCCAAAGGGACCATTTGCCGTCATCCCCACGCCCGACACCGGGTTCGCCCTGCCCGACGCCGCCCCGGATGATCGTTCCGGCACCTGATCCTGCCGCGAGCGTGATCAAATCCTCATGCGCGCGATCTACGGCGGAATAGGGGATCTGGAACGTGCTGAAAGCTTTGCGGCCGATATACGCCTGAAGGTGGGGAGACACGGAGGAGACACCGTAGAACCGGATTTTCCCGCTCTTGCGGATATCCTCCAGGACATCAAGGAGTCCGCCACGGTCCGTTTCCTCAACCGGCGCGTTGTGCAGCTGCAGGAGATCGACATGATCCGTCCGAAGCCGTTTGAGACTGGTCTCGATGTTCGCGAGCAGGTTTTCCCGCGTCCAGACGTGTGAGATCTCGTCATGGTCACCCTTGTCCGTCCAAAAACATCCGCACTTCGTCGCGAGGACGTATTCGTTGCGGCGGTGCTGCAATGCCCGCCCGATATGGGTCTCGCTCATGCCGTAGTCGTTCGAGGTGTCGATGAAGTTGATGCCGGCATCCAGCACCGCATTCAGGATTTCATCCGCTTCCGCGTCCGTTGTGGGTCTTCCGTTCCAGACGCGGTGTCCGCGGATTTCCATGGCGCCGAAGCCGAGTTTCGCAACAGCCAGTCCGGTCGTTCCCAAAAGGTTTCTGATCATACCAACCTCCGTTCTGTTCGACAATCTGTTCGACAATACCCATTGTATGCGATTCCAAAAGAAAAGCAAGGAGACCGATGGAAAGCCGCTATGGTTTTCGAATCGTGCCAGCTGGACGGCTGGAGCGAAAAGGGTTCCAGCTGAAAAGCCGCCGCTATTGTTCCCGCATCATTCCAGCTGGAAGGCCAGAGCAAAGGGGGTTTCCGGCAATGTGACGGAGAGGGTGCCGGAGACGGGGACCTGCAGGATAAGTCCCGCTTCAGTTCTGCGGAAAGGGATTTCGGCTGGATGGCCCAGCATTGTGATTCTGTGCACGGACCCACCCTCCGGCTCCGCCGGGATAAGAAATATGCCGTGTGAGGCATCTCCTTCCGCAAGCGGCAGAATGGCGTACCGGATATCGCCTTTCCGGGTGAAGAACCACTTCCCGGCGGCATGAGGCGCACAGTTGCGTGTGCCGTAGATTGCCTCTCCGTTTTTCTCCAGCCAGGCTCCCATCTGCGAAAGAATGCGGATGGCACCCGGCGCGAGCCGTCCGTCCGGCTGAGGTCCCACACCGAGTGCAAGGTTCCCGCCTTTCGCCACGATCTCGATCAACAGATGGACGACAGTCCGTGCGCTTTTATAGCGGTGATCAAAGGAGTGTCCCCAGCCGCCGTCGTCGAGGACAAGGCAGCTTTCCCAGGGTGAGGTCATCGGATGTTCCGGGATGGCATGCTCCGGAGTCAGGATGTTTTCGTAGAGGCCTCCGACGGTTCGATCCGCAAAGAGCAGTCCGGGTGTGACGGAACGGGCTTTCGCAGCCAGGAGGTCGAGACGGATGTCCTCCTTCTCGCGTGGATTCACCCATCCGGCATCTAGCCACAAAACATCGAGCGGCCCATATCCCTCCACAAGTTCCATCATCTGGGCTTGCGTGAAATCGACGAATTTCTGCCAACGGTCAGGTTCTGCCGCAGGGTCGTAATTTGCCCCGCGAGAGGTTTCTCCCCCCACGTTGCGGTCCGGAGCCCAATAATGCGGCGTATGCCAGTCCGCCTTCGAGAAATAGGCGGCTATGCCGAGGTTCTCTTCGCGGAAGGCATCGAACAGGTTGCGGATGATGTCGGAATATTTGTGTTCTGAAAACGGGCAGGATGGATCCGTCACCTTGTAATCCGTCTGTTTGGTATCCCACAGGCAGAACCCGTCGTGATGCTTCGTGGTCAGAATGATATACCGGAAGCCGCACTGTTTCGCGGTTTCCGCCCATACCCGCGGTTGCAGGCGAATGGGATTGAAGGACCGGTTCAGCTTCCTGTACTGACGCTGGCACTCTTTCGACTCGTCCCAGTCCCAGCAGCCATACGACCAGTCCTTGTCCTCGTCGGACAATCCCCAGGATTCCATCATGCCCATCTGGCTGTACAGGCCCCAATGCATGAAAAGACCGAGTTTCTGATCCCGGAACCATTCCAGATGCTCAAGAACGGCCGGCTCCGTCGGTTTGACCCAGTCTTCGTCCCTTCCGTGGGAATGGACCCCGTCCACGATATTCTCTTTCTCCACCATGTCCGTTTCCTCCTTGCAAGCCTGCCTTCGATCGTTCGGCTTGGCAGTCCATAGAATAAGTGATTCCTTTCCGGCACTGTATCAGACATTGTTCACATGGGTCCGATGATAGGCGTTCCGGTAGGCAGTCGGCGTCATGCCTTCCTCATCCCGGAACAGGCGCATGAAGTATTTTTCATCCGGAAATCCGCATTGCCAGGCAATCTCCTTGATCCCGAACCAGGTTTGGGACAGCAGGTTCCGTGCACGGGAAAGACGCTGCCCATTCACGTACCTCACAAATCCTGTTCCGAGCTGTCGTTTGAACAGCCGGGTCAGATAATCCTCACTGAACCCGAATCGGCGCGCAACTTCCCCAAGGGTGAAGGGCTCAGTCAGATGGACCCGTATCCATTCCACCATTTCACTGAACATGCGGGAATGCCTGCCGATGCCGGATTGCGCCGTCTGCAGCGCCTCAAGGTACTGTTGGGACATTTCAATCAGGATGAGCGTCAACAGGTAATCGCAGGCGTGCGGGTTGCGATACCCGGCATTCGCCGTATGAAGCAGCTGTCTGAACAGAATGCCGGGCTTTTCCGGAAATGGAAGCCGGAAGTGTTCCGGGAGGACGATGGAGTCATTCGGAATCTCCTGCAGGCCGTTCAGGTCGTTCGGACCGTTCCGGTCATTCAGGCCGTTCAGGTCGTTCGGACCATTCCATTCATGCGGACTGTTCCTGCCATTCGGACCGTTCCGGTCATGCGGACCGGATGGCATCACCGACGGAAGCACACGCGTACCCTCGGGCAGGGGGAAATGCATCCAGTAGAAGGAGGTTTCCCCGGTCGAGTCGGTGACACCACGGTGCAGCAGGCCTGGGAGCAACAGCAGAAAGGTGCCGGGTTCCACATCAAACGTTCGCCCGTCCTGCTCCAGATGCACAATCCCCTTCAGCCCGAGAATGATCTCCGCGCTGTCGATGACCCGGCTCATATGCCGCCAGTCTTCCTCGGTCTGGAACAATCCGCAGGAAAGGTGGGCAATCGGGGCTTCCTTGTTTGGAATCAGCAGGGACATATCCGGAATACACCACCTTCCCGGGATTTCTTGCCAAGCATATTATACCGCACGGTTCCGAATGTCGGAAATCGTTTTGTGAAGGTTTCGCTCGAGTTCATGATTTCGATGAGGCGTGGCGAAAGCCTGCAGGAAACGGCAGCGTCATGAAGGAAGGACAAAAGGAAAGATATGACGGAAAAATCCACCTAATCCCCCCATTCCTCAGTCGAAACGGGATGCATGGTTTGTTACGATGAAGGTACAAGAACGACAGGCCGTGGGCTGGAGGAATGATGCATGGGACAAGTGGAGAACAAGGAAGTGAAGCCGGTACCGCTGGCGGATGTGCGCATTCGCGACGACTTCTGGTCGGATACACAGGAACTCGTCCGGAAGGTGGTCATCCCGTTCCAGTGGGATGCCCTGAATGACCGCGTTCCAGGCGCGGACCCCAGCCACGCAATCGAAAACTTCCGGATCGCCGCCGGGGAATCGGGCGGAGAATTCATCGGGATGGTCTTCCAGGACAGCGATGTCGCCAAATGGCTCGAAGCGGTCGGCTACAGTCTGAAGGTTCATCCGGACGCAAATCTGGAGGCAATGGCGGACAGTGTGATCGAACTCATCGAAAAGGCCCAGCAGCCGGATGGGTATCTGAATACGTGGTTCACGGTGAAGGAGCCCGGCAAACGATGGACCAACCTCCTGGAATGTCACGAGCTCTATAGCGCGGGACATATGATGGAGGCCGCGGTCGCTTATTATGAGGGAACCGGCAAGAAGAAACTTCTGGATGTGATGTGCCGGTTCGCAGATCATGCCGACACCGTTTTCGGACCGGAACCGGGGAAATTGCGCGGCTATGACGGCCACGAAGAGGTGGAAATCGGTCTTGTGAAGTTGTTCAAGGCAACAGGGGAAGAAAGGTATCTGAACCTGGCCAAATTCATGATCGATGAACGGGGGCAGAAACCAAGTTTCTTCCTCGAGGACTGGGAGCGCCACGGCCGCGTGTCCCACTGGGAGCGCAAAATTCAGACACAGGAACCGAATCTCGCCTACCATCAGGCGCATGAACCGGTACGACAGCAGGATGTGGCCATAGGCCACGCTGTCCGGGCTGTCTATCTTTATACCGGCATGGCCGACATTGCGCTGAAGACCGGGGATGAATCGCTGAAAATCGCCTGTGGGAAACTGTTCCGGAATATCGCGGAAAAACAGCTTTATCTGACCGGTGGTATCGGGCAGACCGTACATGGTGAGGCTTTCACCTTCGATTATGACCTGCCGAATGACACGGTCTACCAGGAAACCTGTGCTTCCATCGGACTGATTTTCTTCGCGCACCGGATGCTGCAGTTCGGCGCGGACCGCCGTTATGCGGATGTCATGGAGCAGGCGCTGTACAATTCCGTCATCAGCGGCATGGCGAAGGATGGCCGGCACTTCTTCTACGTGAATCCGCTTGAAGTGCAGCCGGAAGCATGCGGAAAGGATCCGGGCAAACGGCATGTTGTCCCCGAACGGCCCCACTGGTATGGCTGTGCCTGCTGTCCGCCGAACCTGGCCCGTCTGGTGGCTTCTCTCGGAGAGTATGTCTATACGCAAACCCCGGATTCAGTATTCACGCACCTGTTCATCGGCAGTCGGGCGAAGGTGGGCCTGTCGGACGGTTCTATCCTTCTTGTGCAGGAAACAGGCTATCCCTGGGATGGGAAAGTGGTGTTGCGTGTCGAATCGACGGAAGGCGCCGCATTTCCCCTGAACCCCTTCACCCTTGGCATTCGCATCCCGGGATGGGCACAGACGCCGGCTCTTTCTGTCTGCGGCGTTCAGACGGATGTTGAAGCTGTCACCCATCAGGGATACGCGTTGGTGAACCGGACATGGAAAGCCGGTGACAGGATTGAGCTTGACCTGGATTTGAAGCCGCGTCTGGTGGCCGCCCACCCGAAGGTTCGGGCCGATATCGGGAAAGCGGCTGTCCAATACGGTCCCATGGTTTATTGTTTCGAAGAGGTTGACAATGGAACGAATCTTCCCGCATTGTCCATTGATGCAGGAATAGAACTGGAGGCATCCTTCGAAAAGGATCTCCTCGGGGGAGTCGTATCCATCACGGCACAGGGTACGCGCATCACGGAAG
>JAIFNI010000326.1 GCA_020047785.1 Clostridia bacterium | reverse complement strand
TGATCTCTATCGCACAAATGCCTCTCGCATCTTTCCTTCGGAAAGTTGCTGCCGGCATTTGGCGGATTTTTGTCTTTCTGCCGCTATGCGGCAGAAAGACAAAAATGGAGAACAGACGTGCGTCCGCTCTCCATCCAGTCTGTTTTGCAGCAGTGATTCGGTGCCTTGCGGTTCCGAATGCCTGTTTTTACTTTGTCAGTTCCAGTACTACGATGGGAGCACCGTCGCCACGGCGTGCGCCGAGCTTGATGGCACGGGTGTAACCGCCCTTTGTATCCTTGAACTTCGGTCCGATTTCGTTCATCAGTTTGTTTGTCATGCTGATGGCATTGCCGTTTTCGTCATGAACACGGTACAGCCAGTTCATCATGTTGCGTCGGGCGGAAAGACGCGTCGGGCCATCTACCTGACGGAGTTCTTCCTTCTTTGCGCGCTCCACGACCTGATATTTGTTGCCGTTCTTGGATGTAACGGTCTTGTAGGATTTGTACCCCTTGCTATCCATGACAGGCGCACTGACGGTAACCGGCTTGGAAGTGAAATTGTCGCATTCTCTCACGGCAAGCGTGATGAGCTTTTCAGCGATCGCTGACACTTCCTTGGCGCGGGTTTCCGTGGTTTCGATGCGTCCGTAATGGATCAGAGAGGTGACCAGCCCTTTCAGCATGGCTTTGCGCTGATCGGTCGGCCGTCCCAGCTTCCTCTGTGTCGGCATTGTATTCCCTCCCTCGAATCAATCGATGCTATACTTGATTCCATTGACGAACCGGATGTCCGACTTCGGAATCACTCTTCAGTCGGTGCGAGCGAAAGGCCCATGGCCTCCAGCTTCTGCACAACTTCTTCCAAAGACTTGCGGCCCAGGTTGCGGACCTTCATCATGTCATCCTCTGTCTTGTTCGTCAGATCCTCGACGGTGTTGATGCCTGCACGCTTGAGGCAATTGTAGGAACGGACGGATAGGTCCAGCTCCTCGATGGTCATCTCGAGTATCTTGTCCCGGGCGGGTTCGCCCTTTTCAACAAGAATCTCTGCGTGACGTGCCTTGTCGTTCAGGTTGATGAACAGGTTGAGGTGATCACTGAGGATTTTCGCCCCCAGGCTGATGGCCTCCTCCGGTGCAATACTGCCGTCCGTCCACACTTCAATGGTGAGACGGTCATAGTCGGTGACCTGACCCACACGGGTATTGTCCACGACATAATTGACCTTCGTGCATGGCGTGTAGATGGAGTCGATCGGAATGATGCCGATCGGCTGGTTCTGTGTCTTGTTCTTGTCGGCGGCCACATATCCACGGCCATGATTCACCGCGATCTCCATGAAGAACCGATTGCTTCCGGAGATTGTCGCAATGTGCATGTCCGGGTTGAGGATTTCCACGTCCGCATCCGTCTTGATATCGCCGGCCTTGATTTCGCCTTCGCCATCATAGTCGATGTACAGTGTTTTTGCCTCGTCACCGTGCAATTTCAGGCGAAGACCCTTCATGTTGAGGATGATTTCCGTTACATCCTCAACCACGCCGGGAACCGTGGAGAACTCATGGAGCACACCGTCGATTTTGATCGAGGTGACTGCCGCACCGGGCAGCGAGGACAGCAGTATCCGTCGGAGAGAGTTGCCCAGCGTGATGCCGTAGCCACGTTCCAGCGGTTCCACCACGAACTTCCCAAAGGAGTTGTTCCCGGAGGTTTCTACGCATTCAATCCTCGGCTTTTCAATTTCGATCATCAGTCAACCCTCCTTGGGTTCCAGCCTGCGGAACGGGTCGATCCTGTCACAGACCGCCCGGCCCGCATGTTCCGGTTGATTACTTGGAGTAGAGTTCGACGATGAGATGTTCCTGCACCGGCAGATCGATGTCTTCCCTGGCGGGAACCGCAACGACTTTGCCCTTGAGGTTTTCCTGATCGACTTCAATCCACTTCGGAACGACCTTGGAACCGGTCATGTCGAGGATTTCCTTGAAACGGACGGACTTGCGGCTGCCTTCGCAGACCTCGATAGCCTCGCCCACCTTTGTCAGATACGAAGGGATGTTCACGCGCTTGCCATTGATGATGAAATGTCCGTGCGTGACGAGTTGGCGTGCTTCCGCCCTGGTAGAGCCGAAGCCCATGCGGTAAACCACATTGTCCAGACGGGACTCAAGCAGCTGAAGCAGTACTTCGCCGGTGATGCCCTTCTTGCTGTCCGCAATCTCGAAATAGTTGCGGAACTGACTCTCCAGGATACCATAGAAGCGCTTTGCCTTCTGCTTTTCACGCAGCTGGACACCATATTCCGATAATTTCTTCTTTGCAGCGCCATGCTGGCCGGGCGCATAGGCCCTCCGGCTGAGCGCGCATTTGCCGCCATAGCACCGTTCGCCCTTGAGGAACAGCTTCTGCCCTTCGCGGCGGCAAAGTTTGCATGATGCACCTGTATATCTTGCCATGGGTTCCTACACCTCCGTCAAACTCTTCTTCTCTTGGGCGGTCTGCAGCCATTGTGGGGGATCGGAGTGACGTCCTTGATCAGGTTCACTTCGAGCCCTGCAGTCTGCAATGCGCGGATGGCCGCTTCACGTCCGGAACCCGGACCCTTCACGTACACCGAGACCAGCCGGAGGCCATGCTCCATGGCAGCGCGCGCTGCGGTTTCCGCAGCCTGCTGTGCGGCAAACGGCGTGCTCTTCTTGGAACCGCGGAAGCCAAGGCCGCCGGCGCTTGCCCAAGAAAGGGCATTCCCCATCGTATCCGTCATGGTCACGATGGTATTGTTGAAAGATGAACGAATATGGCAGGCACCCCGCTCAATATTCTTCTTCTCTTTTTTCTTTCTGGATCTTCTGACGACTTTTCCTGCTGCAGCCATTGTGCGATCGACCTCCCGCTTACTTCTTCTTGTTGGCAATGGTCTTTCTCGGGCCCTTGCGGGTTCTCGCGTTCGTTTTCGTACGCTGGCCGCGGACCGGAAGACCCATCCTGTGACGAAGACCGCGATAGCAACGGATTTCCACCAGTCGCTTGATGTTCAGCGCGGTTTCACGACGCAGATCGCCTTCAACCGTGTAAGATTTTTCTATCTTGTCACGGAGTTTGGTGATCTCCTCATCCGTCAGGTCCCGGACACGTGTGTCGGGGCTGATGCCGGTTTCGTTGAGGATCTCGGTGGAACGGGTCCTGCCAATACCGAAAATATAGGTCAGGCCGATTTCTACTCTCTTTTCCCTTGGCAAGTCAACACCTGCTATACGAGCCAATTTACTGCACCTCCGATAATGCTCGCCGAACGTTGGCCCGGCGGGGGCGGATTCGCCCGATTTCTCGATTACGGGTTCCCCGTGGCCGATGCAATTGAAACATCGAGGATGGGGTTCCTGATTGATTTTGATCTTGTTTTCCGTTTTAGGCTCGGATTCTATATGAAGATTGTTCCGGTAAACCAGGGTTTCCCCCAATCAGCCGCACCTTCCCAATCCTGTTCTTCCTGTTCTGCGTTGCCTCTCAGCATCACGCCGCCGGCCGGAAATGCCGGGAACCCTGTCTGAACGGGGAAATCCCCGCCAGTTGAGGACTCAGCCTTGTCTTTGCTTGTGCTTGGGCGTGGAACAGATAACCATGACGCGACCTTTTCTGCGGATGATCTTGCACTTTTCGCAAATTTTCTTGACTGATGGTTTCACTTTCATCTTGGATTTCCTCCGTTCATCTGATCAGGCATGAAATTCCTGTAAGGATCTGCCTCGTTGTGATATGGTTCCTTATTTCGCGCGCCACGTGATGCGGCCACGGGTCAGGTCGTATGTGGACATTTCAATGGTGACCCGGTCGCCCGGCAGGATGCGGATATAGTTCATGCGCAGCTTGCCGGAGATATGGGCAAGGATCTCGATGCCATTCTGCAGCTTGACCCGGAACATTGCATTGGGAAGCGCTTCCTGGACAATCCCTTCCAGTTCGATGATATCTTCCTTGTTGCTTGTGTCTTTTGCCAAAGTTCAAACCTCCCTGCTCAGCCTGTATTTGCGATGTGATCTATTCCAGCATGGCGCCTGTGCAAATACAGATCTGGCAGCC
Source organism: Clostridia bacterium (assembly GCA_020047785.1). GTDB lineage: Bacteria > Bacillota > Clostridia > DSM-8532 > DSM-8532 > JAEWSN01. The sequence continues at coordinate 1,991 of JAIFNI010000326.1, read as the reverse complement.
ATGTGCAGCATCTGTCCGGGAATCCGGTCAAACACTTTCATCCGCCGCACTTGCCTGACGCACAGCTTCCCTGAGGTCTGCATCCAGCGGCTTTCTCCGGTTGCGGTAGGTCTCCGCGACCGATTCGGCGCTCTTCTCCGTGACAACCAGATGTCTCAGTTTTTTTTTCTTCGGCCTGTCCACACGGCGGAGTTCTCCATCCGCCACCATGACATGACTCTCGTCCGACATGGCGATGATGATGAACAACCGGCCCTTGTCCCGTCCGGCTTTGGACCATGCAAACCTGCCAATGACGGATTCCACTGAACCACCCCGTACACGTTTCATGCACTGCCACTTGTCATGCCTGAAAAAAGGTCATGACATCTAGGCGCTAAACTTCGAGTCTAACTACTATATTTTAAAGGAAACCGGCAGGAATTACAAGAGTATTTTTCTTGTCTTTTCACCAGCACTGTGTGAGGATGAGCGGACCGTTTGCCGTGACGGCGATCGTGTTTTCATAATGGGCGGAAAACTTCCCGTCAACCGTCACAACTGTCCACTTGTCCTGCAGCACGTTCACCTTCCAGGTTCCGACATTCACCATCGGCTCGATGGCTAGTGTCATGCCTTCCGCCAGGCGAGGTCCACGTTCCCGACCGACATAATTCGGAATTTGCGGTTCCTCGTGCATCTCGGTTCCGATGCCGTGGCCGACAAAATCACGGACAACCGAAAATCCATTTTTTTCGACCAGTTGCTGCACGGCTTCAGAAATGTCACGGACCCGGTTTCCCGGAATCGCCGCTGCAATACCTGCCTCAAAACTGTCTTTCGTGACTTCCAAAAGCCGTATGGCTTCCTGGGAGACCTTTCCGACAGGAAAAGTTCTTGCAGCGTCCCCATGCCATCCATCCAGGATGGCTCCGGTGTCTACGCTGAGGATATCGCCTTCTTTCAGAACCCGTGTTCCAGGTATGCCGTGAATGACTTCTTCATTGAGGGAAGCACAGATGACGCCCGGGAAGGCAATTCCCCCATATGCGCAGGGTACCCCGAGAAACGAGGGGATTGCACCTGATCTGCGGATCAATTCCGCCGCTGCTCTGTCGAGTTCCAGCGTCGTTACCCCCGGCACAACCATTTCCTGCATCAGCAGGAGCACACGTGCCACAATGTCTCCGGCCCTCTTCATGCTGTCAAGTTCGCGTTGGGACTTGATGGTGATCATGCCTTCATTTCCTTACTGCGTCCAGTATGACGGCTGTCGTGTCCGCAATGGACATCGTTCCGTCGATGTCCCGTACGACACCCTGGAGCTTGTAGTGCGCAATGAGCGGTTCGGTTTGACGGTGGTATGTCGCAAGTCTTTCACGAACGGTCGGTTCCTTGTCATCCTCGCGGATGTACAAACTGCCGCCATCGGCGTCGCAGATGCCTTCCATGCGGGGCGGATTGCTGACAAGGTGATAGGTCCGGCCGCATGAGCACATTCTCCGGCCGGACATCCTGCCGACAATGATTTCATCCGGACAGACCAGATCAATGACCACCTCAACCGCATTTCCTTCCATCCGGAGCAGCGCGTCAAGCTGCTGAGCCTGAGGAATGGTGCGGGGAAACCCATCGAGTATGAATCCGTTTGTACAGTCCGGTTCCGAAAGACGGTCCTTCACAATGCGAACAGTCAGATCGTCCGGAACCAGCCCGCCGGCATCAATAATCGACTTGACCTGCTTGCCCAGCTCCGTGCCGCCCTTGATGTTGGCCCTGAAAATGTCGCCCGTTGAAATGTGCGGGACAGACAACGCGGCCGAAAGGTTTTTAGCCTGACTTCCCTTGCCTGCGCCGGGAGGTCCGAGCAAAATCATTCTCATGCGTAATCTCATCCTTTCCGTCCCTATTCGCGCAGCGAATAGGGACAACCGCGGCAGCATTTTGCACCGCAAAATGTGAGAGCGGATTTTGTGACAACCGCGGCAGCATTTTGCACCGCAAAATGTGAG
>JAIFNI010000200.1:2993-22949 GCA_020047785.1 Clostridia bacterium | reverse complement strand
GGCACGGAATCACGTGCTTCGGTGTGTGAATGGCACATATTCACAGGAAAACAGGTGAAAGAACATGACGCTGCATTTCAAGAGCTGCAAGATATCATCGAGAATTCCTTTGGAAAAACTCGTCTCATTTTTCAATATGAAACGAAGCAATATCTGGAAAGAATATGTTGTGCTGAACGAGCCGCAAATCATGCTTATCCTCAAGCAGTATGAAGGATTTCGGAGTGTTTTTCTGTTCGAGTTCGGTTGCATCGCCTTTGTTAACTTCCTGGAGTTTGAAGTGCAATTGATGATTGATTTTTTATCCGGCATGATGGAGAAAATCGACTATTCCATGATGGCAAAATTCGCTGAAGCGCATACGCTCGAGATAGATGCTGATCGAACGTTCCTTCCTTGGAAAAAGTGCAGGATGACCTTCCAATACGAGGATTCCGTGATGACCATCCTTTCAACCGTCCTGGCAAAATCAGTTGCATTGGACAAGATTGAAGAAGATGTCAGCCGCAAGATCGATGAATCAGAAAAATACATCGACTTTCTCAAACACGGACGGCTTCGTCTGAACAAAAAATCGTTAACCGGGTTCATATCAGGATTTCTAAAATTCGAACATGAAAGCATCAGCCATATCCGAATCTATGACCGCTCCATTGCCAATCAGGAAAACATGAACTGCCGTGAACTCTACGACCAGCTTGCCGAATACTATGAACTTCATGACCGATTTGATGTGCTTCAATGCAAAATCAACAGCTTCCGCAACACATTCAAAACATACAACTCGCTTAGTTACCAGCGTTCGGAAGACAGACTCTATCTTTTTGAAATATTCCTGCTTCTGTTGTTCCCCCTGGTATCTGTTCTCCGTATGGTGATGCATTTTTGATTCAAATCGACCATCGTTTCCCCAATGGCCCTCACTTCGGTCTGTTTTGGGAAAGCAAAACGCACAAATGCACCTCTATGCTTTTCAAGGATTCATGCCTTCTCTTTGGCACGCTTGTCCTGGATTTGCCGCATGTGCGCGTCCGTGATCAGCGTGACCTGGTTCGCCTTTGCCCAATCCACGCATCCTTTCAACGCCGTGGACAGGAAGATGCGCGGAACCTTCAGAAGCATGTCGCAGGCTTCGTCCGTAAATTTAACGACATCATCCGCGCGGTCCGCGGCATACCGAACCGCTGTACGATCCAGCGAGCGTTTGGGCAAAGGAAAGGACCTGGGGCGGCGAAAACGATTCATCCAGAAACTGCGGCTGTCCCGATATCCGTAGTCGACGGGCACGCGCGGAAAATCTCCCGGTTTCATGCCGTTGAGAATGGCATCATGCTGCCTGGGCTTCATCAGAATCCTGTCGATCCGTAGAATGAAGTGTGCCCCATAGCGGCTGGTGATGCCGTTGAAATCGTGATAAGGCGGTTCATATCCTTCCAGACAGCCGGGAAGATCCCCGTCGGCATGGTCCAGGTTTCGCAGCCAGGTACACTCAAAGACTTGAAACGCCTCCGTGATGACGGTCGGAAAAATTTCACCGGGATGTTCCACCACCATCAAGCCCGGTTCCTGGGCGAAAATGCACTGCTTCATCTTTTCCTGCGGCGTGTCGCCTGGAAAACCAAGACGGACGCATTCCCGGAAGGTCGCGCGGTCGTCCGGCACGAAGTTGAGCGAGCAGCGGGGATTGCGGAGCAGGTTCTGTGCCGTGTTCGAGGAGTTCCGCGCACACAGCAGCATGGCATAGTCATCCTTCCCGGCGATATAGTAGGGAAAAACCAGCGAATAAGGACCGAACGTCGTGCTGCCATCTTCGCACAGCGTACCGATGACAATTGTGGGCATCGGAAAAAAGCTGGACGTCTGATAGAAATTGTCCACGATACGAAGATTACGGAATGAACTCATACCTGCCTCCTTGTGCGTTCGTCCGGCTTCACCAGTTCTCATCGTCTTCACACATCCAGGATGAACATCCGGATTCCCCATCACTTATTGCCTTCAGACATCCCGGATGAAGGACCATTTCTTCATGGAATACCACGGCACCAGCGGGAGCAGGATGGGCGTGGCCGCCGTGTAGGCAAGGTATGCGGGCTGATCGCCGTACCGGTTGTCCTGTCCGCGCTCCAGACGCCGCGCCCCGCTGAGCATCACGTACACGATCAGCAGGAATCCGGCCGTCGACACCATCCAGGCCCATCCGGACGCATAGGCGGGCATTCCGCACAAATAGACGCCCAGCCAGAGAAGAACTTCTCCCAGGTAATTCGGACAGCGGACCCATGCGAACAGGCCGGTGTCGACCCATCGGTCCGGGTTGCGCTTCTTGGCTGCGGATTTCTGCCAGTCGGCCAGACCCTCCAGCAGCAATCCGGTTGCCGCCATTACAACGCCGAGGATGGAAAGCGTTCCAGCATCAGGCTGAGGGCTTCTCGTGAACTGTTCCAGCAGATATGCCGCGGGTGCGGTTTGTGCCACATACAGCAGAGAAACGGACAGCCAGATCAAAACACGGATTGGCAGCGGTATGGGCTTCTCCTGCTTCGTTTCCCGTTCCAGTGTTTTTCGATAACTTGCGCTGCGCACCTCCCGTATCAGCAGATAGCCGGCAAGGCGCAGACCATATACCGCCAGAAGGACCAGCAGCATGGCCGGGATCAGCGGGAGTTGGCCCCTTCCGTGAAAAAACAGCAGCAGGGCAATGCCCGCCACCGACAAGCCATACCCGATGCTGATGAAGTAGATGAACTTGAAAAAACCGACGGCACTCAGGATCAGTGCGGTGAACGCCATCCATCCCAGAATGGGTGGGAATCCAATGGACAAGGCAGTCTGCATTTCCATGGTTCAAAGGTCCTCCTTTTCGAGCAACTGCTGGAGCAAGGGTGCAATGACATCATAGTCGAAATCGGGTTCCATGGAATAATGAAGCAGGTTTCTGACCAGAAAGTCGGCAAGGAAACCCTCGGCCAGCTCAGGATGCTTCTGACGGCGGAACAGATCGCGCAATCGTTCCGAAAGCTGCAGATGCAGCTGCGCCCGGTGGCCGCCTCCCCGAGGATGTCCGGACAGGGCCTCCGGTGAAAGCCGCGAATCTTCCCAGACGGGACGGAATCTGCCGCTGAAGCGGGAAAGGGCTTCAAAAACGCAACGAAGGCCGGCGCTGCAGTTCGGGGCATCCGCAAGCGCGGCATCCAGACGCTTCAGGCTTTCCACCCACTCGCACAGGATGATGTGCGAGACCAGATCGAGCTTGGAGGGAAAATAGTTGTAAAGCGTTCCGGCCGCCATGCCGCAGCGTGCGGCAACATCCCGGATAGCCAGGCCGCCGTAGCCATTCTCGAAAAGACAGTCCGTTGCCGTCCTGAGTATATCTTCCCTGGCGTTTGCGATGATTTTGGGCATGCATCCTCCGGTTCAGATTTTTCGGGGTCTAAGGATGTACCGGTCATTCATGCGGATGATTCAATGATATCGCATCTTTGCATTTTATATGAACTGGTTCATATAAAACTTATCACCTGATCTCAATTCTGTCAACTCTAAATCAAGCACACTCAAATCAAGCATACGCAAAATCATGCCTACTCGAAATCAAACACAGTCAAATCAAGCACAACATGGTCATTCCGATGTGACGGATTTGTCTCGAATTGTCGAAGCCTTGATATCATTTGATGATTCCTGCGCTGCGCGCATCGGGCAATGAAGAATATTTTCCCGCTGACAGCGTCATAAGCGCAGACCCGTCGACCACCCGATACCCGGTTTTGTCTTTCTTCAATATGCTCAAATCGCAGAGATGTCCCAACGTACGATGCAAGTGACGAAAACTTGTGCCTAAAAGTTCTGCGGTGTATGTCAGATTTTCCGAGAACACCAATCCATCAGCCTGTGTCCGTATGTCATTTGCCGGGTGTGTGCCAACAGCCAGAATATAGCTGGACAACCTGTTTTCGAGCGGGCTGAGCATATTGATGGCACTGTTTTTTGTGATTCTGTCAAGCTTTTGACCCAGTTCATCACAAATACACAACAGGAAAACAGGATCGTTCAAAAGCAATGACTGGACGCGATCAAACGGAATTCCAAGGCAGCAGCAGTCTGACACGGCAACCATGCTGGTTGTCGCGTTTTTTCCGCGGATGACTTCGAGGTCTCCTATCATCTGAACCGGCTCATAATAGGCAATCAGCAACTGCTTTCCATTGGCCAGGGTACCCAGAACTTTCGCTTTGCCCTCCACAAAAAACATCAGCGCAGGAAGAGGTTCATCCAATTTACATATGGCCGAACCCTTTGGAAAGCAATGAAGGCGCATCTCGGACTTCATGTTTTTGGAAAATTTCTCTTCCAGGTGGAAGCGGGTATAGTAATACTCGATTTTTTCGAGCACTTCTTTGTCGGAAAACTGATGGAATCCCATTGGTTCACCCCCCTGGATATCTGATGAGAGTCTGATACATGTCGTCATTCACATCATGCTGACTATGATACATGTCGGCATTCACATCAGGCTGACTATGACACATGTCGTCACTCACTTCAATCCGACTATGGCACATGTCATCATTCACTTCAATCTGACTATGGCATATGTCATCATTCACTTCAATCCGACTATGACATATGTCATCATTCACTTTCAGAAAACCATGCTATATTCAAACAAAAAGGAGGGGGAATCATGTCAAAAACAATCTCCGGTGTGATAGGCATCCTCATAGCCATCATGATTCTGTTCAACGGCGCATTGGCTCAGGCCATCGGCAACTATGCGTCGAGCGTGTATATTCATGCGACAGGTCTGATCCTGATTTCTTTCATTCTCCTTGCGACCCGTTCCAGGACTCCGTTCCAGAAGGGAATTCCACCGGCGTTTTTCCTCGGAGGCGCCCTGGGTGTATTCACCGTGCTGTTCAACAACATAGGCTTCTCGGCACTCGGTGTCTCGGTAACCCTTGCGCTTGGCCTCATGGGGCAAGCCCTCACGTCTTTGTTCGTTGACCATTATGGCTGGTTTGGTCTGGCAAAACTGAAATTCCGAAGAGAGAAACTCATCGGTCTGTTGTTTATCGCAGTTGGAATTGTCGTCATGACAATTTTATAAGGAAAGGGATATGAATATGATTTTCTCATTGCTCGTTTCCTTGCTGGCAGGTTGCTTCATTGTCTTTGCCCGCATGCTCAACGCCAGATTGGCGGAGCGCACGGGTATTCTCCAGGGAACCTTCCTGAACTACGCCGTCGGCCTTCTATTCTCTCTAGTATTTCTTTGGTTCAGCCGGGAAGGGTTCGCAATCGGTGCATTGTCCCCCGGGAAGCTCCCGGCATATGCCTTTTTTGGCGGTCTGGTTGGTGTCATGGTCGTCGTTCTGTCCAATTATGCGACTTCCAAGATTTCTGCTTTTTACATGACATTGATCATTTTTATGGGACAATTGGTCGCAGGGATTGTGATTGACTGGATGATGCTTCGGACTTTTTCTTCGGGAAAAGCCATTGGCGGACTTCTTGTGCTGTTCGGACTTGGGTTCAACCTTGTGATGGATCAGGGGAGCAGAAAGTCTGACAAGACTCTGAAATTCCAATGAACATCGATATATGATTCCGGTGTAATAACTCGCTTATACGAATTGTTATGCAGAATTCCTTTGACATTCAATTTCTTTTGGTTTGATCCAATCCCGAAACGGGTATATATTTGATGAGTGACACAAGGTTTATCCATCCACAGGTGTGGCCTTGAACAGGAGGCATGTATGTCGGAAATCAACAACAATACGAATGCCCAGGCAACCAGCGCATATGGCAGACAAAGCATTCAATCGCTGGCCTCAGCCCTCAGGAAGACCCGTGGCGAGGATATGCAGGCACTCCGGAACGGCGCCGGCACCAACATCGGAACCGCCGGCACGCAGCAGGCTGCCGGAGCTGGCGCGCTCAAAACCAGTACAAACGGCATACAGAGTGACGCAGCCACCCTTCAAATCAGCAAAGTCGGAAAAGAAAAAGCCGCAACCAGTGCGGTGGACCAACAAAAGCAGCCGGGTTCATCGGTTGATTTGTCGTATGAGTCACTGACAAAAATTCAAAATATCGCCGAGAGAATTCGGAGAGTAGCCATTGCTTCTTCCAATGGTTCCAAGGATCCCAATGCGATGGCCAAGGAATTCGAAGGCCTGCGTGGTGATATGGACAAACTTCTGGAGGGAACAAAGTTCAATTCCTCCAACCTTGGCTCCGAAAAGACCAAACTTTCGGAACTGGATTTGACCAAAGGGACCGGCAACGGAGAAGAGGCATGGATCTCCATAGACAGGGCCATGGATACACTCCGTTCCGAAGCAAAGCAGACCATGTTCCAGCCCGCAACCAACCCGATGCAGGGAATGTCCTCAACGACCCTCTCGACAACCTCTGCAACCTCGACAATCTCTGCAGCCTCTGCAGAATCCAGAATCAGGGATGTGGACATGGCCGCCGAAATGGAGAAATTCAAGGCGATATCCCTCACGCAGGCAAACCAGACAGTCCTTGCCCAGGCGAACAGCAGCCCGCAGCGCGTCTTGAGCCTTCTGGGCTAGTCTTCCCTCCCCCACCACGCGTTCTCCATGCAGGAACAAAAAGCCGTCGGTGTGCCTAAACAAGCACTCCGACGGCTTTTTCATTCCGGGATCAAGCCCGGACAATCTCGAAGAACATCAGCTTGCCGCCCATCATGGGAACCGGAACAAGGTGTTCCACCGGTTCCTCGGAGCAGGTGGCACTGTCCCCCTGACGGCTCGGGCGCGGCGCAATGCCTGCGGTGGCGTACAAGGCTCCGGTCTCCAGATCCCTGATGCCGGTGCAGTCGCCCTTGACGATGACCTGCATGGTGCTGCGTGCCGCACCATATCCATAAATGCCATACACGCCGTTATCGTATGCGAACAGGTTGCAGGGGGCACCGGAAGCAACGGTGACCGCCATGCCGCGGCCGAACCGCTTGTTGATCATCTGCCAGACTTCCCTTGGCAACAGCGAGAGATCCGAGAAGTTCTCCGGAAGATTCAAAATGAAAAGTTTCCCGTTTCCGTACAGATCCTCTGAAAGTACTGGGAAGTTGCTGGCGCCGGCAATCACCTTGACATCCGCCCAGGAAGCATTTGTCTTGATGTCCAGGATTTCAAACAGAATCTTTTCCGTCCCTTTGCACGCGAGAGTTCCGGAGGGGGCATCATAGGAGCCGATGAGGTATTCGTCTCCCAATACATGACGGTGTGTCAGTCTTACAGAGGTCATCTCCCGGATGCCGCGATCATAAGTACGGCGGACGAATCCTGTCGTGACGACCGCGTTTCCGCCATTCCGCACGTATGGTTCCAGCTTCTTCATGACATCCGGGTCTGCGGCGGAGGTTTCGGAAAGAAAGAGGACCGGCGCCTCGCTGTCGAACTCTGGCTTCGGCTCGAACGGTATGCCGCCCATTCCCAGATAGTTCATGACCTGATCCTCGCCATCCGCGTCATGCGGCTCATAGGTGGCGACGCCGATGGGATTTCCGGCCAGTCCCATCAGACGATCGATGCGACGAAGCGTGGTACCGAGTGCGGACAGGGCCGGTGTCTCCAGGAGCACGGAGAAGTTGAAGAGCGTCAGTTCCTTTCCCTTGGCAAACAGCGTCAGGTGGGCCTGTTCCAGCCAGCGGGTGAGGTTGTCCGACGACCCGCCCTGGTCGATCCAGCCTCCGCCGTTGCGGCCGGGCGCGATGTTTTCAAGCAGACGCATGATGCTGTAACTCTCATACCGCTGCAGGTGCTGGTGGCTGTAGGAGGCCTCCCGGGTTTCGGTCCCCGTGTAGATCATGTCGAAGATGTCCTTCTGCTTGCCGGGATTGTAGCCGGTTTCCTGATAGGACTCGTACCAGTTCGGGTATTTGATGATGAAATTCATCCTGGGGTTGACAGATTTGGCCAAGGCAACGATTTCCTTCGAAAAGCCCTCCATCAGGTCAAGACGATACTGTGCCCAGGTCTTGCTCCCCTTGGCCGCAATGCACATCGGACAGCGGCAGGCCGTGAAGAAGAAGTCATCCAGAATGATTTCGTCGAACACTTCAGCAAGTTCGCGGACGATGCGCAGGTACTCGGTCCGGTGCGTGGGATCCGTGAAGCAATAGGTGTCGTATACGGAAGGCTTCCGATCCCCCACGAGACCGGTCGATGTGATGCCACCGCTGGTCTGGATGCCTTTCTCCTCGAAGACGGCCTTGATTTGCTTCATTCGGGCCACGGAAATATCGGTTGTGGCGCGATGGTTTTCCAGATAGACCTTGTCGAGCGGCATAGCCCCGACAAATGTGTCGATGGCGGACCGGAGGTTGTCGTCTTCCGTTTTGTCGAGGTAATAGGCATATGCGTAGGCGGCAACCTTGAACTGCGAGAACGGTTTGCTCATGGGGACTCCTCCTGTCGGATTTTGCTTCATTGAGGCCGGATATAATTGTTATCCGGCACATTATATCATCGGAAATCCAGTTTGAAAACCCATAATGAACACGTGACTATCCTTTGTTTGCAATCGTTTCAACATCCGATACGGTTACCTCGCGGATTGTGATTTATCCCTCGGATCTTGCGGAATCATGCACGCGATGGCAACGGCTCCTGTGGAACCATCGCAAACCCATCAGAACGATACACTGTACCCGTCATAGGCCACGCGGATTCCCTGCGGCACCAGTACCACCTCCAGGTCGGCATGCAGCATATGCCCATTGTGGGAGAAATGGGTGACCACAAAAGTTGTAGCCGCATTCGCGCAGCCGAGTCTTTCCAGTTCCTTCCGCACGGCGATCACATCATCAATGCCCAGATGGTTTGTCCCTTCCCGGTATTTCATGTGCGTGCAGTCCAAGCTGACCAAATCAAGGTGCACACCGGTGAGATGCGACCATGTGGCTTCAGGGAACCAGCCGGTGTCATTGCCGTACAGCAAGGATTTTCCGTCTTTTTCGATGAGATAGATATAACACCGTTCACTCCTGTCATGGCTTGCCAGCAGGGGCGTCACTCGATACCCCTCAATGTCGGCCGCCACATACGGCGCAATTTCACACGCGGACAGCAACCCACGAAGACGGGATGTCGCAGGCTCCTGCCCGTACAGGGCATCAAACTTTTCGCACAGCCTGTCATTCCCATACAAGGTCAGTTCTCCGGAGATCTCCTGGCAGAATCCGCCGAAGCGCAGGCCCAGGTCCTCCAGATAAAGGTGATCCTGATGGGTGTGGGTAACAAGGATGCTGTGGATGTTGGGCAGATCCACAGCATAATCCTTCATGTGGGAAAAAGTGTCCGCCGGATAATCCACAAGCAGGCGATCATCTATCAAGGCCTGGGATCGGGTTCGAACATCCTTGCCACCGTTCAGTTTGGCCTGTCTGCAATAAGCGCAGTTGCAGAACAACGCCGGAACCGCTTCCGCTGCGGCCGTTCCCAGATATGTGATCTTCATGCCATATACCTCCTTGTCCGAAGCGCATGTCGGCATGTGCAAGCGTTTCTTCCGGCAACAACAGGCGATCGATGGTTTCGAACGATGCCTGAATGCGTGACCGGGAGGCAAACTCGGTGCTTTTTGCGAAGGCATCACCCACCGCCATTGCTTCCAGCATTGAGAGAATCAGTCCTCTGTCCATGCCCATCTGCCCTTCTGTCGTTCTGTCGTTCATTCTGTCGGGAAAAGGACAATTCCGGATGGCTGCACCGTCCTGGTGGCGCCACAAACCGGAAAATCAGAACCTTGCCCCACGGCGTATCATCTCCGCCCGCACAGCCGCTCCATCGATCGCGGATGGCGAAACCCCCTCCCGTACGCACAGCGCGGCCGCAATGCCGGCCGCTTCACCGAGGGCTCGCACAGTCGGTTGGATGCGCAGGGTCGCCTGCGCGGCAAAAGAGGAGGAAATACAGCGGCCCGCGACAAGCAGTCTGTCAACACCCTTCACAACAAGGCAACGATACGGAATTTCATACCATGGTTCAGGATCGGCCACACTGCCGTCGAGATCACGATTCACCAGATCCAGTCCATGAATGTCGATGGGATAATTGGACCGCGCCACATGATCCTCAAATTTGCGCCGAAGCAGGACATCCTCGTCGGACAGGCGATACGCGCAGTGGATCCGCCGGGTTTCCCTGACGCCAACCATCGGGGCGACCTGTGAGATGTACGCCTTTTCAAATCCTGGCATGTCGGCACGGTAAAACCCCAGGAGCCGCAGCATCGAACGTTTTGCATATACCTGCGCATGCGTGAGATCCTCCGGATTCGTTCCGTCCACCCGGTCGAACACTTCCGGGCAATTGAAGGCCAATGCATCCTCCTGGCCTGGGACCCCGAACACTTGCCAGTAAAGGCCGTCCTCCCAGGTCAGTTCTCCCGCCTCATATGCTTTCCGGAAGAGCGGCGACAACGCCCACCCTTTGTTCCAGACCATCGCAGTGTGCAGGAAAGGCAGCGAACATGCATAGTTCGGATCCAGGGTCTTCAGGAAGGCAACGAAACGTCCGATATCGATGCCAACCATCATGTACCGGACAGAAATGGGTTGGTTCCGGCCGGTATCCGGATGTCCGCTTTCAAAGGAAACGCCTGCACGGACGCAAACGTCCCCATCTCCCGTGCAGTCGATGGCACAGCGGGCGAGGATTGCGCCACGGCCTGCCTTGTTCTCGACAACAACCCCGCGAACGGCTCCTTCCTGCACGACAGCCCCCACAAACGAGGTGTAGTACAGCAGTCGAACGCCTGATTCAACCGCCATCTCCTCCAGCACGAACTTGAGCATTTCCGGATCAAAGAAAGAGGCATGCCCTTTGTCCATTCCGCCATAGCCCATTTCCGACAAACGAAGGTTGATCTCGTCACTGATGCCGGAGCAGAGCGGCGACCCTTCAATGCCCACACTCATCATGGGCGTAACAAGCCCGTTCGTGGCACTTCCGCCGAGTGCGCCCGACGATTCAACGAGCAGGGTCTCCACCCCGCTGCGCGCAGCTGCGATGGCTGCCACCGCACCCGCTGTTCCTCCACCAACCACAAGTACTCCGGTCTGCGCAATGACAGGCACATCGCGGGCCGGTTCCCTTATGGACAAACCTTCAGGGAGGCTCTGCCTCCCCTCATCGGGATTCCGCCGCTTCCCGCCTGTACCCTGGCACTCCTCGTTCCGATTCATTTCCACCCCGATCCTTTCAGTGAAAGACCCCCGCAGAGCAGCCAACTCTGCCGATCGCCATCTCCCCTATTTCCTGTATTCAGTATAGGACCTGGCATGGCCGTTATCAATGTCCCTGACAGCCGTCCGGCACAAGCGAGGAATCTGCATAAGAATGCCACGCAAAGTGCCATTCACACACCGAATTACGTGATTCCGTGCCTTATGGTGACAATGTCGCCACAAGCATGCAAGTTGCATTCTTCAACTTGCATGAAAAGTCGAAAATCGACTTTTTGCACGAAAATCATATTTTGACTAGGCTGAAATAAATCCTTATGATGGATGGGAACTCGGCTGATCGATGGGAATTCGACGAATCGCATTTTCCATGATGGAGGTCTTGATGGTGATGAAAAGAACTTCTGCGATCAAATTCATCATGGTCAGTCTTGTTGTGCTGGTTGTCGTGGGTGCAGCCGCAGTTTCAACGCATGACCGGAATTGGGTCCAGACAACCATCCATCCACAGGAGTATGCAGGCGCTGTCAGAAATCCCATGAAGGGTTTCATGGAGAGAACCGGTCCTGTATATGGATACAAAGAGCCAGATTACAATGAATGGTCCACGCTGATTCATTCATACATCCCATGGAATGCCCTTGAAGACAACGCGGATGACACAATCGAAAAAATCAGCCAATGGTGCGACGCGCACTGGAAAGACCAGACCGGCTCAAACAAAGGTTTTGAGCAATACAACATCAAGGTGGTTCCCAGGATTTACCTTGACTGGCCCGACGATGACACGTATTGGCCGTCGGACATGAAATCGTACGACTATTCCAGCGATCAGTTCAAGGAGAGGGTTCAACGCCTTGTCGAGCGGCTTGGGAAGCTTTGGAACCATGATCCCCGCGTCGCGTTCATCCAAATGGGGATAGTCGGCAAATGGGGAGAGCAGCATTCTCCAAGTCCGGATGCGACCATGCAGAAATTCCTGGGGGAGCTATTCAAAAGGAATTTCCCGGACAAGCTCGTTGAAGTCCGTTATGCCATATCGTTTATTCCTTTTGGTTTCGGCTATTACTGGGATTCATTCGGCGTTTCCTCCGAAGGCAACGACTTCCTCAAATACTATGTCAAGAAAGACCTTTGGCAAACACAGATCATGAGCGGAGAGGTTTCCTACAACTTCGGGGACAGAACCTTTGTCGGTCAGAACGCGACCGCCACCATGTACCCGGAGCACAGGTATTATCTCATCAATGAGGCAAGACGGCTTCACACCAGCGCGCTCATGTGGGTCGGTGACTATGGTGAGCATGATGACGAGTCGGCAGCCGGTTCATGGGATCCTCAAATCGTTGCCGCCGGAGCGGAAGAAATCCAGAAAAACCTGGGATACCGTTTTATTGTCACCGATTTTTCTTACCCGAAAATCGCAAAAAAAGGCCAGCCCCTTGATGTGTCCTTCAAGGTGCGCAATGACGGATCAGCGCCTTTTTATTACAATTGGCCGGTTGAATTGAGTTTGCTGGATCCTGACACCAAAACAGTGGTCTGGAAGCAGCCATTGAAAACCGCGGACATCACGACTTGGCTACCGGGAACCGGTTTTACAGGAGGCTTTACCGGCAAAGGGTATCCACCTGAATGGGGAGCTGGCGTTCTTCCCTATGTAAATCAACCCCAAGAATATGAAATCAAGGATACTTTCACCCTGCCGAAGGAGATCCGCGCAAGAAAAAAGTATATTATCCAGCTTGCAGTCCTCGACCCGGCGGGGAATCTACCGAGTCTTCGCTTTTCAATCAGGAATTATTTCAACGGTGGTTATCATCCCATGGGTTACATGGGCATCGGTATTGATCCCGGCAATGCGGAGATTGATGCGAATTTGTTTGACAACATGAATCTTGATGACTCACTTCACTATCGTCTCGATTGGCATGGCGGTTGATGAAGTGGCAGCAGTTGCGTGGAAGAATGACGCCACCCGGTTCTTCCTGTCAAAAATGCCATTGTACTGGTAGGCCCGGTACCGGGAGACATAGTCCCTTCCTGTTTGGGTCAGCGCGCTGTCCCGGGTGACAAACACGCCATCCTCCCCGCACATGCCCATGCTGTTGATGACGGGCACCACGTCCCTCATTTCCGACAGGAAGGCCTGATACGGGGTCAAAGGAAGCTCTGCGGTTTCCAGCAGCAGGGAGGCAAGATAATTGAGGGAGATCCGCACGCCCTTGGCTTCGGGGATGTCGTAATTCGCCCAGAGGGCAAAGGGAACCGTATACATCCGTTGCGTTTCCGCTGCGGTACATGCTTCCGGCACCTTCCCAAGAACCTTCCGGTAGAAATCATCGGACAGCTTTGGCTGATGATCGCCGAACAGGAGGATGATCGTAGGCTCCTCCACGTTCCTGAAATGCTCGATGAGCGCCTTGTAGGCGTTGTCGGATTCCTTGATCAGGGAGAGATACTAGTTGATCTCCGCGTTTTCCCCTTCCACATCATTGGCCGGCGTATAGTCCTTTTCCGTGACATGGATGCGATGCTCGAGCCGATCCCATGTCTGCCGGTAGCTGCCATGGTTCTGCATCGTGATGTTCAGGAAGAACAGCGGCGTTTCCGCATCCTGATCCCGCAAGGCGTCATAACGCCGAATCAGTTCCGCATAGTTGCTCCGATCGCTGACATAGTTGCGGACATACTGCTTGTTCTTGAACTCATCGATGAAATGCATCTCGGAAAATCCATAATTCCTGTAAACCTGGACGCGGTTCCACCCGGCACGTTCGTAAGGATGCAGGGCAACTGTCTTGTAGCCGTACTGGTTCAGCTGCTCCGTCAACGCGTAGTCGCCCGGCGCAGTGTAGACCTGGTAGGAAACCATGCCGGCTGGCAGGAAGGCCATGGTGTTGCCGGTGAGAAACTCATACTCCGAATTGGCCGTGTTGCCTCCGATGACGGAGGAATAGGCATTTCCGCTGATCGTGTTTTCTGTCTGGCTGTGGAGGAAGGACAACGGATCTCCATTGGTCCGGATATTGCCCAGAACACTCATGTCGGAAAAGGCTTCATTCATGATCACGATGAGATTGGGGCGTTTCCCTTCCACGGTTGTCGGAATGGATGACGAACCCGACTGTGCCGACGTTGCAGGTGACAAGTCCGATTGATTCGGGGTGTCTTGCTGCATGCCGTTCTGAACCTGATTCATCGCGGCGAGAACGGAGGCGTATGAAGGAGGCTTGGTGACGCGGCTGTTCTTGAGGTTGATCAGGAAGTTCAGCAGCACGCCATTCTGCTGGGTGAACCATTGGGAGGGCTGCACACCCAGCCGGGCGACCAGGGATGTGCAGAAGAACAAGTACAAGCCCACCAGAAACGCGGCGGCGAGCGAGGCGCGTGCGAGGCGGTGTGTCTGTTTTTCGCCCTTGCAAACGGGTTTTGCTGTCTTTCGCCGTGTTGCAGTCCGCGCTGACGGAGCGCCCCACTTCAGGGAAAGCAGGAAACACAGCAGCCAGCCGCAGGAAATCAACTGAAGCAGGGAGGGCTTCCAATTGTAATCGGCTGTCACCAGCACCGCCGTACGAAGGGCATGGATGTCTGCCGGGAACAGGATGCGGCCCCGGAACAGAAGCAGATAGGCATTGAGGTTTCCCCATGCCCAGCCCAAAACGGCGCCGATTCCTGCAGAAAGACGGATGCGGCCGGTGATGGCATACAGGAGCGCTGCGATGAGGTAATACCAGCACAGGTTCAGAAATGACTGCATATCCGACAGGTACATCAGGAACGGGCTGAAACGAATGTTGCCGATCAGGACCTCCACAAGCAAGTAGGAAAACAATGGGCCGCTGATCCATAGAAAGGCATCCCACACCCGATACAACGGGTATAGGAAGGAGAGAATCCAGGCGGCCAGCACCACACCTGAGGATAGGGCGATGGCGGTCAAAACGTTTTCATCCGGCAGCAGCAAGCCGCCGGCAATGGCCGCAAGCACGCCAAACAGCAGAGCAGGTGGAAGGCGGAACCACACGTCGCGCAGAAAGGGGGCGCTCCCGGAGGCATCCTTCGAACGCTGTTTGAAGCACTGTGCAAGGAACTGCTTGATGAACCGGGTGGAAGCAAGCGGGACAGACAGGCTGTCCTGCGCGACAAAATCCAGCGGCACAGACAGGCTGTCCTGTGAGGTGGATCCCAGGGAAGACTGCATAAGATGCTGGCTTTCGTCCGATATGGGCTTGCAATTCTGGTCTGGGCGCACTGTTTCCTCGGCTGTCACCCGGAGATGGGCATTCTGTCCTGCCATGGCTGTCCTCTGCCTGTAGTATGTGAAGTATTTCACAGGAATTCTCGGGGCCATTCCTGAGGCATTCCGGGGGAATTCCAGGGGATGCATGTGTGTCTGTGCATGATGCCGACATGATGGATGCCGGATACAGTCGAAATGGAAACGGGCCTTTGTATACAATACCATAAAGCAGGTGAGAATGGCGAGTCGTGCCTGAAAAACCATCAATCGTTTTCATCGGCTATGGCCCCGCTCCGGGTCATGATGTTGGCAACCCGCAAACCCGCACAGGTGACCTGGAATGCTACAAGCGGCTGTTCTCCGCCATGGAGCAGTTGGAAGCACTGTACTCGGCGGTGCGATTTACTCGCACTGGCCGATGGACTATGCCCAACCCATCATGAAAGATGAGGATTGGAAGCACGCGGTGGAGGGCGTGATGGAAATCAGATTGATGGCGTTGGTGCCAACCTGGCTGGAACCCCGTTCGGGGAGATGAGGCGGTACAGCCCGGCGAATGCGGTAATCGTCCCGATTCCAGCAGATTGGCTGCTGCATGTTTGATATTCCGACAGGTTGCTTTCTTCCAAGCCCTTACTGAGCTTCTGAAGTGCGGGCGGGTTCCGGAAGAAGCAGGCGGGTCAATCCGAACCGTTTTCTGAAACCTGTCGGAGAACAGCCGGCGTGCCTGCGAAAAACCGTGCAGAAATAATTGGGGTGGGAATATCCCGTCAGCGCCGCGATTTCCCGGATGTCGCGATCGGAATCGAGCAGGAGCGATTTGGCCACCGAGATGCGGTGCTGGTTCAGAAAATCGATGGGGGTCGTGTCATATACGGAACGGAAGACACGGCACAAGTAGCTGACACTGCTGCCGAACAGGCCGGCAAGTTCCTCTGCGGTGATGCAGTCCGCGTACCGGGCTCGAATATGGCGAACGACTGTCTGCAGCCGGTCCTGCTCCTCGGAGGATTCAGCCGTGTCGGCCAGCAGTCCGAGCAGTTCCTGCAGAAGCAGGGAAGCCCTGAAATCTTCTCCGCGGTTCATTTCCGCGACAAGTCGGTCGAACAGATGGTCCGCCTCCGGCTTCACTACGCAGAACACGGCATGGGACGGAAAGTGCAGATAGTCCAGCACGGCCATGCTTCCGACACCAGAAAATGCAGCCCATTTCAACATCCAGCCCGGACCGTCCGGGGCATAGGCATGCGGCAAACCATTTCGGAAGAAAAAAAGTTTTCGTTCCGAGATGGCATGTGTTTTCCCCGCGCAGGAAAAGGTACCGCTTCCCCCGACGCAGAGAGCGATCTGATGGTCGTCATATCCCCACGGACGCTGAATGGGACTGCCTTCAAACCAGTCTGACGCCGTGGTGACATGAATGGGGAGATTCCCATAGGAGGTGGATGCATTCGGAAAGACTGTGCGAACAGACATGACGGCACCTCTCAATATAAGAATGGGTTCAATATATTGTAGATGATTCATTTTATTCGTGATGACAGAAAACCGTCAAAGCGTTACGATATTTATATCGTAGCATGATCTCGAATGCAATGGGAATGGATTGTTTTCCACAAATTCTGACGGAATAACAGAGGTGCATGATGATGGGAACCGTATCGCAGAACGATCGCCGCATCCTTCGGACGCTTGCACAGCGGCAGGCGGAAATCGCGCATTCGCCGGACATGGAATTGTTGACGAAGGAGTGGTATCGGCACAATGCCCTGCAGGGCGGAAGACCCCTTTTCACGATAGAATCGTGGACTTTCCAACAGGATATTCCGCTGGAAGCGCAGCAGTGCGAATCGGAGTTCGCACAGGAGCTGGAACGGACTCTCCTGACCACGCTGGCCAATCATGCATTCATTCCCGATGACACGGTGGTTGCACCGGTTTTCAAGATGGGCGTGCCTGCCTGGTTCAAGCCGTTCGGACTTGACGTGAAGCGGCAGGAACTGCAGAACTCCGTCGGTCATCAGTTCATCCACCAATTGGAGGACCTGGAGTCGGACTACGGAACTCTTGGAAAATCGACATGGGGCTCTACCGGCATGGAAGAGGTCCTGAAGCGTCAGGAAACGATCAACGAGCTGTTTGGGGACATACTCCCCGCGGAAATCATCGGGGGAAGCATCGGGGCCTGCCCGACGCAGGACATTGTCCATCTGATGGGTCTGCAAAACATGTTTTATGCGATGAACGATTATCCGGAGCTCTTCAGGGAGACAATGGATCGGCTTTGTGGGGATTATGCCGAATTCCATCAGTGGCTGGCCGATCAGAAGCTTCTTCAGCCGACAGTGTCCTATGGTGGCGTCGGAAACGGCTCGTATGCTTTCAACACCGAACTGCCGTCCGTTCCGCCGGTCGGGGTCCATCAGGTATGGGGGTACATGGACTCCCAGGAAACCGTGGGGGTTGATCCGCACATGTTCGAGGAGCTCATCTTCCCGGCCTACAGAAAGGTTGCGGACCGTTACGGCATGCTTTCCTACGGCTGCTGCGAACCGGTGGACGGCATCTGGGACAACTGCCTCTCGCATCTGCCCAATCTCCGCAAGGTTTCCATTTCCGCCTGGTGCAACGAAGAGGCTATCGGGGAGAAGCTGCGCGGTACGAAGACCATCTATTTCCGCAAGCCCTCCCCGAACTACCTCGGTGTCGGAGCGGAACTGGACGAAGATGGCTGGCGCGCCCACATGCGGCACACGATGAAGGCGGCACGGGGATGCCAGCTGGAAATCGCGCAGCGCGATGTCTACACCGTGACGGGAAATCTGCCGAAAATCAAGCGGTTCATCGAGATTGCGCGTGAGGCGATCGCGCAGGACTGGGCTTGAATTAACCGGATGAGGAACGAGGAGGGTTCGGACAGCCATGCAGGCGAAATCCGAACCCTCCTCGTTCTGGTGGTCCCGTCAACGCACCAGACTGTAGTAGTTGAGCCGCAAGGCGACCTGAAAGCCTGTCTTTTCCCCGTTGACGATCACATTCCGGAATCCTCTGGATTGAACATATTCTTTTTCCAGCATGGTGCTACTCCTCTCCAAGCAAGCGCCTCATCATGACATGATGTTTCCGCAGTTGATCCGACGTATACCCCGGCACATCCGCATTCGGACCTTCGTATTCGCTGAGAAGATAGCCATCCCATTGATTTTTCATCAGCATTTCGATGTTCTTGTCATAGGGTGTCGTTGTTTCGATGAAATCTTCCGACATGTTGTAAAATTTGGCGTGACAGGCGAAACTGTAGGGTAAAAGCGCCTCAAAATCTTCAACAGGGCTGAATACGGAGTCTTCCGACGCCATCCAGTTTGATGGCAGGGGGCGTGTCTGCATGGTACCGAAATCTATCGTGAGACCGAAATGTCTTGTGCCTGTCTTTTGGATGAAATCGACGTAGTCATCGACCATCTGTGATTTCAGGAGCGTGGGATGATGAATTTCCGGGAGGTGAGTTCGCGCCCCGGGTACATTCTCGAATCGACCCAGTGGCCATACTCGACCGGTTTGATTTCATACTTGTCCAGCAATCTGAACCAGGTATCCAGCCATTCCTCCGATGGATTCGGGTAGTTTTCGATATGGGCATTCGCCAGAATCTCCAGACCCTCCGCGCCCATGTCGTACATGTCGGCGAACAGGTCCTCCAATGACATGGTGGTCATGAACTCGCCCTGATAGCTGTAGAGGGCGACGCCTCTTCGTGGTTTCCTGATGGATGCAACTTTTTCGTTCATTGAGACTCCTTTCCGGTGGCTGATTTCACTGTAAAAACAGGAATGTCAAAAGCCACGCCGCCCCCTTCCGAAGGGGAGGTCTCCACCAGTTGTCCATGCTTTTCAAAGTTGTAGGTGACATACCCCTTGTCCAGAAAGGCCTGCCCAAACATTTCAGCGCCTGCATCGGTTCCGCAGAGCGTGACCTGTGCTTCCTTGACATGAATCATGTTCAGTGCCCAGGCGGCTTCCAGGAATATCGTCGCTCCGTTTTCCATCTTGATGAAACCGAAAGCGGAGTCCTCCGTCTCAAATGTGTCCGGATTCCAGGGTCCGAACATATTCCCCCCCGGTTTGTCCTTGAGTTTCTGATACGAGGATCCGACGACCAGTTTCGGTTTGTAGTTGCCCATCATCCACAACGCCAAATCCAGCGCGTGTGTGCCAATGTCTATCAGCGGACCGCCGTCTTGTTTCGACTTGTCCGGGAAAACGCCCCAGGTCGGCACGCCTTTGCGGCGCACGGCATGGGCCTTGGCAAGATAAATTTCTCCCAGTTCTCCGGCATGACATGCCTTGAAGAGTTGCTGGGAATCCGCACGAAAGCGGTTCTGGTTTGCGATGCCGCCGCATCCTACAAACCCAGCCCGGAGTTTCCTCTTGTCCATATGCATCCTCCTCTTTTTTGTTCCTGTCGATTATTCTGTTTCAAACAAAGG
>JAIFNI010000200.1:0-2931 GCA_020047785.1 Clostridia bacterium | reverse complement strand
TCACTTTTTTGGTGGCTTTTGACTTCTGGTGCATGTCGAAAGCCATGGCGGCAATCAGGATGATGCCCATCCCGAAGAAGAAGCCTGCAAGCCCGAAGACCGCCAGCTTCACCTTTTTGACCTTGATGCCCGCCAGGTTTGCCGCTTCCGGATTTCCACCGACTGCGTAGATGTAACGGCCGAAATACGTCTTGTTGAGAATGAACCTCGCGAAAGCGACCAGAATGGCCATGATGAGTGCCGCAAGCGGCACGACACGGAAGATGGTTCCCTGCCCGATATATTTGAAGGCATCGGGCAGGTTGAAAATGGCCTTCTGGTTGGTGAAGATGTTCGAGATGCCCGCATAGACGGTCATGGTTCCCAGGGTGACCATGAGCGCATTGAGCCGGAATCTGACGGTAATGTACCCGTTGAGAAAACTCAATCCCATGACGACCAGCACAGCCTGAAGGATGGATACCCAAATCGGGAGGTTCCACCAGACCAGGCATGCAGCCGCAACCACGCCGCCAATGCTCAATTCATATCCTGCAGCCAGATCGACACCGCCCCCGATCATCAGGATGGCCATGCCGACGGAAACGACGACCAGATAGGCGTTCTGCCAGAGAAGATTCAGAATGTTCGTCATGGAGAAAAACTTTGGGTTCAGAACACCGAAGACGGCAATGCAGACGAGGAATACGAGAAGAATGACATACTTCCGCAAGAGTTCCGTCAAGCGGAACGACTGGTTGGAACGTTTGCCCATGGGTGTTTTACCTCCGATTGTTCTTGATCGATGCCAGCTCAAGGACTTGCTGCTGGTTGAATTCCGACTTCTGCAGCTCCCCTGCGGTTCACCCCTCGGACAGGACGACGATCCGGTCGCTCATGCCGAGCAGTTCCTCCATGTCGGAAGAGACCATGAGGATGGCTTTTCCCTCGTCCGCCAGGGTACGCACAGACAGGCGGAAAGAACCTTTACATTGGAGATGGAGTTGTTCCATGTGATGGTCATCTGGAGAAAGGCCCCCTGCAGTTTTCTGTCTTCAGGTATGAGTCCGATGCCATTGGCAAGCGCTTTGGCTGGAGACTGGATGCGGACAGGGTTTCCTCCAACAAGAATCTGCCCTTTTTCTATCTTTTCAGCCCCAAAGATGACACGGACCAGTTCGGTTCTGCCGGAACCGACCAGACCGGCCAACCCAAGAATCTCCCCTTTTCTGACATGAAAACTGATGTCCTTGACCCCGTTCCCCGTCAGGCCCCGGACCTCCAGCGCGATTTCCGCCGGTGCGCGGTCCGGTCCCGGGTACGCATTCTTCAATTCACGGCCCACCATGAGCCCGATCAATTCCTTTCGGGTTGTTTCATGGACCTGTTTCGTGGCAATGTATTGTCCGTCCCGCAAAACAGTCACGCGATCGGCAATCGCGAATATCTCCTCGAGCCGGTGGGAGATGTACAGGATGGTGATGCCGGCCGCCCGCAGCTCCTGGATGATGTCAAAGAACCTGTCCACTTCCGCCATCGACAGCGGAGCCGTGGGTTCATCCATGATGATGATTTTCGCTTTCTTGTGGAGGGCCTTTGCGATCTCCACAATCTGTTTCTGACCGGGAGACAGCTCCCTGACCAGCACATCGGGCCTGATGGGGACCTGGAAGCGTTCGAAGATTTTTCCGGCTTCCTCATTCATGTGTTTGAAATCCACAAGCGTGCTTTTTCCGGCTTTCTCCCCGATGAAGATGTTTTCCGCCGCGGTCAGGGACTCAAAAAGATTGAATTCCTGGTAAATGACGGAGATGCCATTGGCAATCGCTTCCGGGGGTGTCGTTTTCCCATAGGAAAGGCTCCCGAGGGCCATTGCGCCGCTGTCCGGCGCAATGGCTCCAGCAATGATCTTGATGAGCGTCGACTTTCCTGCTCCGTTCTCCCCGATGATCGCGTGGATCTCGCCTTTCAGAAAGGAGAGCGACACATCGCCCAATTCATACAGAAAGGCTTCCCTGTACAAAAAACAAATGTCCGTGTCCGATGCAGCGGCGAATGTGACAAGCATCGACTTTGAAAGTGTCCAGAATTATCTGGATGCCTATATCAAATCTTCCCGAATGGAGAACATTCAGGCAGCCACGGAAAACACGATGGACATCGTGGTGGATGTTTCCGTGAATACGCCGCTCCGGCTCATGTGGGATCAAATCATCAATATCGGGTTTGCTTCGGACATCGGCAAAGGCAACATGAAAGCACAAATCGAAATGATGCAGGGCCGGATGCACTTTTCCCATGCGCGTTTTCAAGGAATCTTCAATGAAGACCCCACCCTCGTTTCCTCGGGCAATGCCAAAAGAAGCTATTACAACAGCAACGCCTTCATCGATTATTTGACCTCCATCCACATGCTTCCTTTCATAGAGATTGGAAACAAGCCGAAAAAGATCACCCGCAAACCCAAAGACAATGTGTTCAACGAAGAAAAGAATTATGTGCCTCTCACAAACGGACAGATCGAGTCAATCTTCAAGGAGTTTCTCAAGCATTCCATCAACCGGTATGGCATTTCCGAGGTGGGAAAATGGAAATTCGAGTTCTGGGCGGAACATGACGAAAAACTTCAATATGGCACAGCATATCTGCAGTCCTACATCGAAACCTACGGGAGGATACACAAGATTGTCAAAACCCTGGTTCCCTCCGCCCGGTTCGGCGGACCCGGGTTCAACATGGCGGCGGATGGGAACGTGCTCGGCACCATTCCCGAAGGCTTGCGGGAACAGCAGATTACACCGGATTTCGTATCCCTGTACAGCTATCCGTATACCATCATCCAGGCAGCGGAAACCTCCGAATTTGCGAAGGACGGGGAGTTCTCGTTTCTGTGGGGAAAACAGGACTATCTGCGGAATCTGAAGAACATCAAGAAATTCATCAGGCAGATCC
>JAIFNI010000211.1 GCA_020047785.1 Clostridia bacterium | reverse complement strand
ATTTCAAACAAACGTTCTTTTGTTTCATGATGCTGGGAAATGTGTTATACTATATTGGTTTGTGATTCAAACCCGATTCACAGGTTCCGGAAAGAGGGAAACCATGAAAAAGACAACCTATGAAACGATCGTGATCGGATGCGGCACTGCCGGTATCTTTGCCGGGTACGAGCTGCACAGGCTCTGCCCCGGCATGGACATCCTCCTGCTCGAGCAGGGACACGATATCCGGCGACGCACCTGTCCCATCGTGACGGGCAAGGTTCCCGCCTGCATCCATTGCCCCTCCTGCGACATCATGAACGGCTTCGGCGGAGCCGGTGCCTTTTCAGACGGCAAGTACAACTTCACCACCAAGTTCGGCGGCTGGCTGACCGATTATCTGGATCCGAAGGCAATCATGGATCTCATCGAGTACGTCGACAGCATCAATGTGGAATTCGGTGCGACACTCAAACGCTATTCGACCGATTCGCCGGAAGCGCGCGACCTTTCCCGCCGCGCCCTCTCCCATGACCTCCACCTCCTGGAGGCTTCGGTGAAACATCTGGGAACCGAGAACAACCGTGAAATTCTGGCACGCATGTACGATGATCTGCTTCAGAAGGTGGAATTGGTCTGCAACACAGGCGTTTCCTCCATAGAGCCCGTGGAGGGGGGCTACCGCGTCATCACCGCTGCCGGAGAAACCCTCTCCTGCAAATATCTGGTGGTGGCCCCCGGCCGCTCCGGCGCCGAATGGTTTTCCACGCAGTGTCGGACACTCGGGCTGGATCTCATCAACAACCAGGTCGACATTGGTGTCCGCGTGGAGCTTCCCGCCCGAATTTTCGAGCATATCACGGACATCGTGTATGAATCAAAATTCCTGTACCGCACCAAGCAGTACGGGGATCTGATCCGCACCTTCTGCATGAATCCGAATGGCCATGTCGTTTCGGAAAACGTGGACGGCATCATCACCGTAAACGGACACAGCTACTCGGATCCGGCCCTCGCGAGCGAGAACACGAACTTTGCCCTGCTGGTCTCCAACCGCTTCACCAAGCCTTTCAATGAGCCCTATCAGTATGGCAAACGCATCGCGTCCCTATCAAACATGCTGGGCGGGGGCGTCATCGTGCAGCGGTTCGGTGACCTGATCAAAGGACGCCGCACCAATGAGCACCGTCTGTCCCAGAGTTTCACGAATCCCACGATGCGGGCAACGCCGGGCGACCTGAGCCTTGTGCTGACCAAGCGCCATCTGGACAACATCATCGAGATGATCAACGCACTCGACAAGATCGCGCCCGGCACAGCCAACCACGACACACTGCTGTACGGGGTGGAAGTGAAGTTCTACAGTTCCCGCCTGAATCTGACTTCGGATTTCGAGACGGAACTGCCCGGCATGTTTGCGATCGGCGACGGCGCAGGCATCACGCGGGGTCTCTCCCAGGCGGCAGCCTGCGGGGTTCAGACCGCCCGTGCCATAGCATCCAGGTCAAATGACTGACGGCATGCCGCATGGAATGGCCACCCGCAGGCAGGACCAAAGGAAGTGGAAATCCAGCAGGCAAAACAGGAGCTGCGGTCGAAAGACCGCAGCTCCTTTCTTTTTGATTGACCGCAGCATGCGCTGTCTGAAAGCGGTTCAGTGATGCTTGGGTTTCCTGGGTCCTGTCGGAAAGGACAAGACACGTCCCCCTCTTGCCATACCGGTTTCGTGGGGGTCATGGGTCCCCGCAATGGCTCCCGGGGTCGAAGGAACTGCATCATGTGTATCTTGCGAGGCAGAATTTCTGGCTTCCGCATCAGGAGCGTCCTTTTCCTCCGGTGCGGATTGCAGCGCCGGTTCCACCCCGATTCCCGCTTTCCCCATGTCGAACGGACTGTTTTCGGGACTCATGCCTTCCGAAACAATCCGGACCGCCTCCTCATAATCGTCGGGTTCCGGTGAAAGCCACGTCATGCCTCGTTCGGGATGAAGTTCCATGTTTCTGATTTCCGCGGGTGACCAGCCCTTGTAACGCCAGGCAGGTGCGTGCAGCCACAAATCGGCCGCCAGCTCCAAAAAGCGCTTCTCAGCGGCGGTATCGGGATGCATCACGGTCTGTCCGGCCAGCGCCAGCGTTTGCTCGAGTGGTTCACCCCAGCGGAAGCGGTGCATCAGTTCCCATGCCACGCCTTCGGCTGCTCCGGTATTGAGGCCGTACCGGCTTTCCAGGAAAGAAATGAGAATTTCCGCTTCATGCGTGGCTTCCACAAACATCCAGTCTCCCGCGAGGTCGAGGGTTTCCAGGGAAAGCTTCCGATAGGGCAGATCCGGGTACAGTCCCTGTCTGAACCAGACTTCCTCCGCCTTCTCGATGTCCAGCGCCGTATGCATCACAAGGGTTTCCCCGATGGTGACCGCATCATTGAAGTCCTGCAGTTCCTGCACATCGACGATGATCGTGTCGAGATCGACAGTCTCACCCAGCAAATCCGACAGGAGAACCTGCAGTTCCTCCATCGACAGCACCCCATAATACTGGAACATGCCCGCCATGATGCGGCGCCGGTTTGTATTCTGCAGCTGCGTGCGGGACAGGCTTTGCATGGCGTCGATGCGCAGGGCTTCACGGACCTCCGGCAGCATGTACAGCTCCGGAAAACCTCCTCGTGTACGCGGGTAGAGCAGCAGCCTGTCCCGGAAATAATACAGTTCATAGGGTGAAAACAGCACTTCCGCGCGTGCGAAGCGAACCATCCCTTCGGGGCTGTCGACAACCTGGCGGAGCAATCCGTATTGTCTGTCGTCCAGATAAGGAAGCTGCAGCCGGATGGCTTCCGGCAGCTGCTTCATGAGGTTTTCCTCCATGGCGAGCCGGCGCGTCCCCGGTTCCACCGCGAGGCCATATACCATGCACAATCCGATGAGGTCTTCCCGCTTCAGCGAGGAAAGCGCCTCCTTCATGGTTTCGGGTTCCGCTTCCCCCCAATAGGCGGTTTCCAGTTCCTGATAATATGCATAGAGGTCGAACTGGACATCGCTTTCCTTCAGAAACGTTCCCGGACCGCCCACAGTGAGGATCTCCGGCGGAATCTCCCGCTTATGCGACCGAATTGGCTTGAGGCCGATGGAACAATCCGAAAGGACTTGATTGATTGCGTCCAGATCAAATCGTTCCGGGCTCCAGAGGCCTCGCTGCTTCGGATTCTTCAGGAGTTTCGCATATCCTGCGGGTCCTTCGAGCGACTCCGGGGGGGATGCCCGTTCCCCCCCGATGCACCGCGGATACGATCTGCCGGATTCCTGTTCCGCAAGGCCGGCCACCTGAACGGACAATCTCCACCCGAGCGGGTGCCGGCAGATGAATCGGAGTCCTGGCTGGAACCAGTCCTGAATTCTCCATTGATGGCTGTCAAACCCCGGTTCCGCCTGATCGTGCCGGAGAACATGGCTGCCGATCTCCATCTGATAGCCTGGCCCGTCCTGCCACTGCATCGAAGCCGCAAGCACGGTGTGAAGCTGGTGGAACGTCATCCAGCCGGGAACCTGCAGACTTCGCCAGATTGGGGGTTGGATGCCCTCGATCAGGCAACGTATGTGAAACAACGGGGTGTTTGTCATTCTGCTCTCCTGTCGCTGTCCTGGATTCGGCCTTCCGCCGGCCTGATGTCTGTCAATCTGCCGTCTGTCGATCCTTTTCCCGTATTTCCGTCCGTCGAATCTTTCCGCTGATGGTCTTGGGCAATTCGGTCACGAACTCCACAATGCGCGGGTATTTGTACGGAGCGGTATGTGTTTTGACATATTCCTGAATTTCAAGTGCCAATGCGTCCGTCGGCTCATATCCCTTGCCGGGCACGATGGTCGCCTTCACGACGGTTCCCCGCACCGGGTCCGGTGCCCCGGTGACAGCGCATTCGACGACCGCGGGATGTTCCATGATGACACTTTCCACTTCAAACGGCCCGATGCGGTATCCCGAGGACTTGATGATGTCGTCGGTCCGCCCCACATACCAGAGATAGCCATCCTCATCCATCCAGGCGGTGTCTCCGGTATGATACATCCCGTCATGCCAGGAGGACGCCGTCATCTCCGGACTGTTGTGGTAACAGGTCATGAGTCCGGTCGGCACCTCGGGTTCCGTCCGCACGACAATCTCGCCCACCTGTCCGGTTTCCACGGTGTGTCCGGTTTCGTCCACCACATCGAGGTTGTAGGCGGGAGAGGGTTTCCCCATGGAACCGGGTTTGGATTCCATCCAGTGCATGGTCGCCGCCAGCAGGGTGGTTTCAGTCTGACCGTACGCCTCCTTCACCTTCAGCCCCATCGTCGCGAGGAATCGGTTGTAAACCTCGGAATTGAGCGCTTCTCCGGCTGTCGTCACATGCCGCAGGGAAGAGAGATCGAAGCGGGACAGGTCCTCCCGGATGAGAAACCTGTATATGGTAGGCGGCGCACAGAAGGTCGTGACCTTGTATTTCTGGATGCGTTCCAGCATCTCATCGGCATTGAATCGGTCAAAATCGAAGACGAAGACTGCGCCTTCGGCCAGCCATTGCCCATACAGCTTTCCCCACATGGATTTGGCCCAGCCGGTTTCAGACACGGTCAGATGCAGATCGTCCGGTCCGATGTCGTGCCAGTATACGGCCGTGGGAATGTGGGCAAGCGGGTACCAGTGGTTGTGGGAGACCATTTTCGGCATGCCGGTGGTTCCGGAGGAGAAATACATGAAAAGAGGCTCTTCTCCCCCCGTGCGATCTTCCACGTCGGGCGCGTCAAACACAGGAGCAGAAGCCATTCCGGCGGAAAGGGAAAGCCAGCCGTCCCGCTCTCCCCTGGCCATCGTCTTCGTTTTGACGGTAGGGCATTCGGGGAGCGCCTCCTCCACCAGTTCCGCAATCCGGCCCTCCGCCGTACAGACAATGGCCTTGATATCGGCCGCATTGCAGCGATACACGATATCCTTCGGCATCAGCTGGTTTGTCGCCGGAACCCCGATGGCGCCTATCTTGTGAAGTCCCATGAAGCAGAACCAGAATTCGACGTGACGTTTCAGGATGAGAAGCACATAGTCACCCTTCCCGATGCCGATCGACTGGAAATAGGATGCAGCCCGATCACTCTCCCGGCTCATTTCGGAAA
The DNA here is from genome assembly GCA_020047785.1 of Clostridia bacterium. GTDB lineage: Bacteria > Bacillota > Clostridia > DSM-8532 > DSM-8532 > JAEWSN01. Next base: position 1,033 of record JAIFNI010000211.1, on the reverse strand, counting down.
AGGAGACACGACGCTCCTCGCCTGCCACATTGCACCAGATCAGTGCGGTCTTTTCAGGTTGTTCGCGGCCGAGTCGGTCGACGACATCGTAGGCGAAGTTGAAATGTTTTGGGCGGTTGTACGAGACGGACCTGACATTTCCGGACGCATCGAGCGCCTCATTCACGAATTCGCTGTACAGACGTTTCATCAGCCAATCCTCCCTTCCGCATCGCGAATCACCATGGCCAGAAAGACGCATCCGCCCTCCACCGCCACCATGCCATGCGGAACCGTCGCATCATAGTAGATGGAATCTCCGGCTTCAAGGATGGTTTCATGTTCCCCGATGCGGAACCGGAGGCTGCCGGACAAGACATAATCGAATTCCTGTCCGCCGTGACCGCGTTGTGAAATGACTGAGCCGGCGATTTCCGGAGAAAACGGTGCTTCCACAAGAAAGGGCTCCGCCGTCCTGTTTCGGAAACGGGACGCCAGATTCCGATAGGAGAAGCCGCTGCGGCGCTGCATGGAAAGGCCCTTTCCCTGGCGGACGATCGTGAAACCGGTCAGTGTGGGTCCTGCCCCGGTGAGGAGGTCCGTCATGTCGACGCCAAGCCGGTTTGCGGTCACGTAAAGGAATGTGAAGGTGAAGTCCCGGGTACCGGATTCCTGCAAGAGGTACTCGGATTCCGTAAACTCATGGATGCCTGCCATTTCAGAGACCGAAATGCCGAGGTCTTCCCTCAGGGATCGAATGCGCGTCGCAATTTCCTGGATCTGATCGTTCATGGGTCCCCCTCCATTCTGCATGTCCACGGCCGCGGAAGGCCGCGCACAACCATTCTATCATCCCTGCCATCGGACGTGTCAACCGAAACCGCCAAAGGCATTCGGATGTTTACGCGGCAATTCTGCAAGTGCGCGTAAAATGGGTCATTATTCCTATGTTTGCAGCTGTGTGCATGAAAATTGCGAGTCGAAATTTGATTCTCGTGCAAAAAGTCGTTTTTCGACTTTTTCATGCAAGTTGCGATTCGCAACTTGCATGCCT
>JAIFNI010000231.1 GCA_020047785.1 Clostridia bacterium | reverse complement strand
GGTGCAAAAAGTCGATTTTCGACTTTTTCATGCAAGTTGCAGCATGCAACTTGCATGCATACAGCGGCAAAAGCCGCTGTATGGCACCGAATCACGTGATTCCGTGTGTGAATGGCACCTTTGGTGCCATTCACATGCAGGATTCCAAAGGAATCCTGCATGAAAACTTGTTGAAACGAGTTTTTACACGAGAATCAAGATTTGATGATTCGTTGAACAGCTGGGTGGAAGGACTGCATGATTATAATTCGTGCGGAGAGACTAGTCAAGTCATGCGATGATTCCCCGCATTGCTGCGGAATACGCAGTTCGGAGAAGCGATTGATTGACACAGTCCCTCACCGGGGAGATAATGCAGGTGAAGAGGCTCCGCAGGCGCATTGCGGAATGTCCGGGAGGATAGTATGGATCGAACGGCCGCATGGGATGCATTGTCGCTCCGCATTGAAGAACCGGGTCTCTTCCGTCACAGCCTGGCTGTTGAGGCAATCATGCGGCAATTGGCCTCCACCCTGGACATGGATGTTGACCAATGGGGGATGGCCGGTCTGGTTCATGACATCGACTGGGAACGGGTGAAAAACAACCCGAAAGAACATGGTCTGCTTGCGGCCGAAATTCTTGAAAATCTTGAGTTCGACCCGACCATTGTTTTTGCCGTGAAGGCGCATAACCCACGACATGGAATTCCGAGGCGAAGGAACATCGACAAGGCACTCTATTGTGCGGATGCCGCGGCATTGTTCCTCATTGCGGCCGCACTGAAAAAACCGGACAAGCGAATCGCTTCCGTGGACCTTCCTTTTTTGCTTGACCAGCATGCCGATATCAATTTTGCCGTACATGCGGACCGAAACCAGATTGCCTCCTGCAGTCTGCTGGGTATTGGTCTGGAAGATTTTTATGCGCTCGCGCTGCGGGCCATGACCGAAATCAGGGAGGAGTTGGGTTTGTGAGTGAACAGGAAGAACGGAAGGAACGAATCCTTTCCGCCCTGAGAGAGCCTGCCTGCCGACTGATGACCGCCTCCGAACTGGCCGTCTGGCTGGATGTGCCGGTTCCGGAGCGGGATGTGTTCGAGGCGCTGCTCGGCAGTCTGACCGAGGAAGGAGACATTGTCCGAAATCACAAGGGCCGGTACGGACTTGCGGAACGTCTCGGCATGATAAAAGGGCGGTTTCAGGGTAATGCCCGCGGTTTCGGTTTCGTTCTGGATGAAGGCGGGCAGGACATCTACATATCGCCCGAAGACACAAAAGGGGCCATGGACGGGGATACCGTGCTGGCCAGGACCACGGGTCCCTCTCCGGATGGACGTCGTCGCGAAGGCGTTGTTGTGAGGGTCATCGCGCGTGCCTGTCACCGGGTCGTCGGACGTTTTGCGGAGATGACGTCAGGAGGTTATGTTACGCCGGATTCAAGAAAGATATCCGGGGATGTCCGTATTGACGCGGCCCATACGATGAGCGCAAAAACCGGACAGAAAGTAGTGGTCAACCTGACACGATGGCCTGATGGAGAAGTAGGCGCGGTAGGGGAAATTCTTGTGGTGCTGGGTGCCGAAACAGACCCCGGGGTTGACATCCTATCAGTTCTTTTTCAAAATGATGTGCGAATCGAATTTCCCGAAGACGCGCTGACGGAAGCGGATGAACTGCCGGAGACACCCGTGGAGAAGGACTTCACGGGCCGTCGTGATCTCAGGAGCCTGCAGATGGTCACCATCGATGGAGAGGACGCAAAGGACCTCGACGATGCCGTTTCCCTCGAGATGCTGCCGGATGGTCTGTATCGGCTGGGGGTTCACATCGCGGATGTCGCCCACTATGTCGGGGAAGGATCCGCCTTGGATCGGGAGGCGTATCTGAGGGGCACCAGCGTTTATCTGCCGGACCGCGTGATTCCCATGTTTCCCCAGCCCCTTTCCAACGGCCTCTGCAGTCTGACCGCCCGGACACCGCGTCTGGCATTCAGTGTGATGATGGATGTCGACGGCGGCGGAAAGGTTGTATCCCACGAAATATTCGAGAGTGTCCTCCATATTGATGAACGGATGACCTATACCGATGTGCGTGCGCTGTTGGATGATGATGCGGACCTGAATCAGAAATCAACAGCCGTTCAACCCGACATGCAGCCTGCAGAGGAGCCTGCAGAGGAGCCTTCGAGCATAAAGCTGCATGAATTGCTTGAACGATATGCCGCTTTGGTTCCAATGTTCCGTTCCATGCGCAAGTTGGCGGACATCTTGGAAGAAAAGCGAAAAGGGCGCGGCTCCATCGATTTTTCCTTCGATGAGTCGAAAATCATCGTGGATGGGGAGGGACATCCGGTTGAAGTCAGAAGGATGAAACCGAATTCCGCGACGAACCTGATCGAGGAATTCATGCTGCTCTGCAATGAAGTCGTCTCGGAGCATTTCAACCAGATCCGGGTGCCATTTGTTTACCGCATACACGAGAATCCGGATCCGGACAAGATGGAAACCCTGCGGCAATTTCTTGTCGCCTTCGGGTATTCGCTGCCAGCTTCCGGTGTGGTGCATCCGATGGACCTGCAGCGGATACTGAATTGCGTGAAAGGAAAACCCGAAGAAAAGACTGTCGGTACCGTCATGCTCCGTTCCTTGCAGAAGGCCCGCTACAGTCATGAACATATCTGGCATTTCGGCCTTGCCGCACCGTATTATTCCCACTTCACCTCGCCGATCCGGCGATATCCCGACCTGCTCATCCACCGGATCATGAAGGAATCCCTGTCCGGCAGAATGGATGAACGGCGGAAAGCGCATTACGATGCCATCCTGCCGGAGCAGACCTTTCATTGTTCCGAACGGGAGCGCGCGGCAGATGCGTCCGAACGGGAATGTGTCGACATGAAGAAGGCGGAGTACATGCAGCAGCATGTGGGTGAGACCTTCGAAGGCATTGTGTCCGGAGTTGCCTCATTCGGTCTGTTCGTGGAGCTGCCGAATTCCATTGAAGGTCTGATGCGGCTCTCCGCCATGCAGGATGACTATTATGAATTCGATGAACGAAACCTGACCCTTGTCGGGTCGCGGACCCGGAAGGTCTGGCATATCGGAGACCCGATTTCCGTGCTGGTGGCGAAAGCATCGCCGGAATTGCGGCAGATTGATTTTGTTCCCGCCGGTGCTTCTCTGGACATTGATGGGAAATCATCACGGGATGCAGGTTTCAGAAGCGGAGGACAGACAACGGCCTTTTACGGACGTAAGGATGGTGGCCGGACGAAGAGCGGACGCGGCGGACCAACCGCCGGTGACTCCGGTAAAAAAACAGGCGGCCAATCTGCAGGAAAAGCCAAAAAATCAAGCAGTTTCGGCAAGAAATCAGGAAAAGGTTCAGGCAAGGTGGGCAAACGAAAGGGGAGTTGACTATGTTCGAGTGGTGGTCTGCGCTTCCGCTGATGAAACAGTTCTTCCTGGCAGTGGCCATACCTTCCACGGTCATCCTTGTCATACAGTCCATCATGACGTTTGCCGGCATGGGGGGCGACCACGACATGGACGGTGGTGGGGGCGATGCGTCAGGGGGGCATTTTGACACGGGTGGTGGACATTTTGACGTCGGAAACGGCCATTTTGATGCGGCCGACGGGCATGGAGACATAGCCGGCCACCTGCACGCAGGGCATGCCGGCAGCGATTTTTCGCAGGATGGTTCCCATGATGTGTCCGGAGAGCACAACCAAGGGATGGACGGATTCCGCTTTTTCACGATACGCGGCATCGTGGCGTTCCTGTCTGTATTTGGATGGACCGGCGCAGCACTGCTGGGTGCCGTCGACCCCATTGCAGTTTTTGTCATTTCCTTTCTGGCGGGACTGACCGCCATGACATTGGTCGGACTGGCTTTCTGGGCCATCCTGCGCCTGCAGGCGTCCGGAAATCTGGATTACACCCGCAGCATCGGTCTGCAGGGGGAAGTCTATCTGACTGTTCCGGCCGGAAGAAGCGGCGTCGGAAAGGTCAACATCACCCTGCAGGAGACCTTGGTTGAAGTTGATGCCATCACGGACGAAACGGAAAAGCTGCCCACCGGGTCCCGCATCCGCGTGGTAGGCCTTGAAGGAAACAATGTGCTGCTTGTCAGCAAGGAATGGGAGGGACATCCGCATGACACCTGAAACACTGATTCTGATCACCGTGGTGACGATTCTTGTCTTCACCACCCTCGTCGCCCTGCTCACGCGATACCGCAAATGTCCATCGGACAAAATCATGGTCATTTACGGAAAAGTGGGAGCTGACACGGCCGGACAGCGCAGCTCGAAATGCGTGCATGGCGGCGCGGCCTTCATCTGGCCTGTCTTTCAGGCCTATGAATTTCTCAATCTGACCCCGATATCCATCAATGTCGACCTGAGAAATGCCCTTTCCAAGCAGAACATCCGCATCGACGTGCCGTCCCGCTTCACGGTCGGCATCTCCACTGAAGTCGGCATCATGCAGAATGCCGCGGAACGACTTCTTGGTCTGAAGCAGGATGAAGTGGAATCCCTGGCCATGGACATCATCTTCGGTCAGCTCCGTCTGGTTGTTGCCACGATGGACATCGAGGAGATCAACACGGACCGCGACAAGTTCCTGGAAGCGGTTTCCCGCAATGTGGAAACCGAGCTGAAGAAGATTGGCCTGCGTCTGATCAACGTGAACGTCACGGACATCAAGGATGAATCCGGCTACATCGAGGCACTCGGCAAGGAAGCCGCCGCGAAGGCCATCAATGACGCAAAGAAGAGCGTGGCCGAAAAGAACCGCGATGGTGCCATCGGTGAGGCGGAAGCAAAAATGGACGAGCGCATCAAGGTCACCAAGGCCAATGCGACCGCCATCGAGGGTGAAAACAACGCGAAAGTCACGGTTGCAAATTCCGACGCGAGCCGCCGTGAACGGGAAGCAGATGCAACCCGTCGTGCGACCGCCGCTGAAAAGGTGGCCGCGGCCCAATCCCTGAAGGAAGCCTACGACGCCGAGGAATTGGCCGAAAAAGCCCGCGCCAGCCGTGAAATGGCGACCCGGGAGGCCGACATCATCGTCAAGGCGGAAATCGACAAACGCAAGGTCGAAATCGATGCGGAAGCCCAGGCGGAAATGACCAGACGTCAGGCCCGAGGCGAAGCCGATGCCATTTACGCCAAACTCGAAGCGCAGGCCCGCGGTGTCCAGGAACTGTTGAAGAAACAGGCGGATGGTTTCTCCGCCCTCGTCACCGCGACGAACGGCAATCCGGACCAGGCGGTGAAACTCATGATTGCGGACAAGCTTGAAGATATCGTCAGGATTCAGGTGGAAGCCGTGAAGAATCTGAAGATCGACAAGGTGACGGTGTGGGACGGTCTGGGACAGAATGGCTCCTCCACGGCGAATTTCGCCTCCGGTCTGATGAAGTCGCTGCCTCCGTTGAATGACCTGTTCGCCATGGCCGGCATGGCCCTTCCGGAAGTGCTGGGAAAGTCACTGCCGGTTGAAGGGGTGCAGACAGGAAAGGAAGAGGCAGCAGGCAGGCCTGCAACCTAGAAACCTTCAGTCGACAGCCAAATCGACATCGTTGTTGAACCTGTGAGAGCACGTTTCCACTTGCAGCAGCTCCATACAGAAATAGATTGGCGGGATGGTCTCAGGACCATCCCGCTTTCTGTTGTGGAGAAATGCAGCATGACATCTTCATGTTTGTCATATCGAGCTGTCGTCACGACGTCAGGGAATATGAATTTCTTGCCAGAATTGCCGGGTGCCTGCTATACTGAATAAGTAGTATGGCAGCACGGTCGTGGACTGGTCGGTTTTTTTCTGGTGTTTCACCGGAAGGAGGCGGGTGCCGGAAAGCATTGGCATGACGGCAGCAGGCGTGGAATATGCCTGTTTGGTTGCATCCGGCTATGGCCGGATTTTTTGCATTCCTGCCGGGTTTGTCAGACCCGTGTCACAGTGTGGTTCAATGGAAAGGCAGGATGGAAACATGTCAAGCGAACATCTCGTATCTCTGGAACACAAACCCGAAATCATTGAAAAGGTCGGCACACCGCTGACCTTCCGACCCGATGTGCGTGTTCTCGACTGCACCATCCGGGATGGCGGCCTTGTCACGAATTTCAACTTCGACGATGAAATGGTTCGTGCCCTGTATCTGGCTTTGTCGGAAGCTGGAGTCGACTATATGGAACTCGGATACAAGGCGTCCAAAAAAATCTTTTCACCGGAGAAATTCGGCAAATGGAAGTTCAGCACGGAGGAGGATATCCGCCGCGTGCTGGATGATATGCCGGAAGGGCCGATGATCTCGGTGATGGCCGATGCGGAACGGACCGACTATCATACGGACATTCTCCGGAAAAGCGAAAGCGTTGTGGACCTCGTACGCATAGCCACCTATATTCACCAGCTGCCGACAGCACTGGACATGATTCAGGATGCGAAGGACAAGGGATATGAAGTTGCCATCAACCTGATGGCCGCCTCCACGGTGAATGAGCGCGAATTGGAGGAAGCCGTCGGGATTTTTGCGGACTCCGATGTCGATGTCATTTATCTGGTTGACAGTTTTGGCAGCTTCTACAGCGAAATCACACGCAGTTACGTGAACAAGTACATGTCTCAGGCACGCAAAGGCGGGAAGAAGCTTGGCATCCATGCCCACAACAATCAGCAGCTCGCTTTCTCCAATACCATTGAAGCGCTCATCATGGGCACCAGCTATCTGGATACGACCGTATACGGTCTGGGCCGCGGTGCGGGAAACTGCAACACGGAGCTGATGCTGGGCTTTCTGAAGAACCCGAAATACCATGTGCGCCCGCTGCTGAAGGTCATTGATGAATACATCGCGCCACTCAAGAAGACAGAACACTGGGGATTCGACATCCCGTACATGCTGACCGGACAGTTCAATGTCCATCCGCAGCCGGCCATCAAGTACATCAACAAGCCTGAAGGCACCTATACCGATTTCTATGATGGCTTGATGGAAGAAGATTGACCTGTTCCGGATGGACCTTGCAAGATTCGCCTTGTATTGCAAGATTCGCCTTGTATTGCAAGATTCGCCTTGTATTGCAAGATTCGCCTTGTATTGCAAGGACGCCCTGTAATTGTGTCTGTGTAAAAAAGTTTATGTTATTTATGCGACGTATTTGTCGGACAGATGAAAGGGTCCCCGTCACGATGGTGCATGCATTTTCCAGAACGGAACTGCTGATCGGAAAAGAAGGCCTGGCAATCCTTCAGGGTGCAAAAGTGGCCATATTCGGCATCGGGGGCGTCGGTTCCTATACGGTGGAGGGACTGGTACGGGCGGGTGTCGGAAAGTTCGTTCTGGTGGATGATGATTGTGTCTGCCTGACCAATCTGAACCGCCAGCTTCACGCAACCCAAAAAACAATCGGCATGCCGAAGGTGGATGTGATGCGGGACCGGATTCTTGAAATCAATCCCCAGGCGGAGGTGGAAACCCTTCAAAGGTTTTATATGCCGGATTGCGGGGAAGAACTTGTCCGGAAGGACTACGACTATATTGTGGATGCGATCGATACGGTCACGGCCAAGGTGGATCTCGTGGTGCGTGCGCAGGAAGCCGGCATTCCCATCATCAGCTGCATGGGGGCGGGCAACAAATTCGATCCCACGCGTTTTGAAGTGGCGGATCTGTCGAAGACAACCGTATGTCCGTTGGCCCGTGTCATGCGCCGGGAACTGAAACTTCGCGGCATCACGCATTTGAAGGTGGTCTACTCGAGAGAGGAAACCACCATGCCGATTGAAACGGATGACAACAGCTGCGCCACCGGCTGCGTATGTCCGAAGGGAACCACCGGAACCTGCACCATACGGCGTCAGATACCCGGCAGTCTATCCTTCGTTCCTTCCGTTGCAGGTCTGATCCTCGCCGGTGAGGTGGTGAAGGATCTGGTGCATCATCAGAAAAGAAAATGAGTCCGACATGCCGAAATGCAGGGTAGACCACACATGCTTCGCGGCGAATCACCAGCAAATCCCTTCCGGTTTCAGGAATTCATGGCAGCCAGGAGGAATCGACATGCCTGTATTGAGCAGCAGAACCTCATTCTTCACGGATTCTGTGATTCGCAGGATGACTCGCATTGCAGCGGCGCACGGTGCCGTGAATCTTTCCCAGGGATTTCCGGACTTTGACCCGCCGCAGGCACTGAAAGACGCCCTGGAAAGAACGGCCCGGGGGAGCATCCATCAGTATTCCGTGACATGGGGGGCAGCCAATTTCCGGGAAGCGCTTGCGGAAAAACAGTCCAGATTCATGGGCATTCCTGTCGATCCGAATACGCAGGTGGTCGTCACCTGCGGCAGCACGGAAGCCATGATGGCCGCCATGATGACGGTCTGCAATCCCGGTGACAAGGTGATTGTCTTTTCTCCGTTTTATGAGAATTACGCGGCGGACGCCATACTTTCAGGAGCGGAACCCATTTATGTGGCGCTTCGGCCACCTGCTTTCGGATTTGATGCGGATGAACTGGAAGCCGCTTTCAAGCAGCGGCCGAAAGCGCTCATCCTGTGCAATCCTTCCAACCCGACCGGCAAGGTCTTTTCTCTGGAAGAATTGCAGACCATAGCGCGCTTTGCCGAACGATATGACACGTTCGTCATTACGGACGAAGTGTATGAACACATTGTCTATGCACCTCACAAGCATGTGTACTTCGCTTCACTTCCGGGCATGTTCGAGCGGACCCTTTCCTGCAGCTCCTTGTCGAAGACCTACTCGATCACCGGGTGGAGACTCGGTTATCTCATCGCACCCGCTCGTATCATCGATGCAGCCCGAAAGGTGCATGATTTTCTGACCGTCGGCGCAGCGGCACCGCTCCAGGAAGCCGCGGTCACCGGTCTGCGTTTTGATGATTCCTATTATGCGGAGCTGACGCAGCTTTATACGGAAAAACGCGATTACTTCCTGAAGGGCCTCGCCGACCTGAAACTGACGTATACGGTTCCCCAGGGAGCCTATTATGTAATGGTGGATATTGGGGAATACGGATTCGCCAATGATTTGGCTTTCTGCGAATGGCTTGCGGAAAAGGTGGGTGTGGCCGCGGTTCCTGGTTCAAGCTTCTTCAAGGGCGATGTGAACCATCTGATACGCTTTCACTTTGCAAAACGGAAGGAAACCCTTCAGGAAGCCTTGAACCGTCTGGAACAATTGCCGGCCAGGGCACGGGAAAGGCGCGCATGAAGGAAATACGGTGTCATGTACGGGGTGGAGGTACAGGATACACAGCCAAGTTGCTGAGAAAAGACCACGGTCAGGTCATTCTGAACGCGATCTCACTATGAAAAAGACAAGCCGCAAATGTTCACAGATCATATTTCGCCGGAACGAATTTCTCCGAGTCACATGCATCGATCATATCCGCGATGAAAGCGTCCTCCGAGTCCGGGATGCTGTCGATCTGCCGGGCCATGATATCCAGATAGGACAACTCCCGTTCGTCCACCTGGACTTCCTTTTGGGTGATGGCTTCCCGGATGATGTCCAGGGCAGCCTGCGCCGCCACGACGGAACGCTTGAACGGTGTGTTCTCCCGAATGATTTTCCGGGAAATATTCACCACAACGTCCGGACGGAGCACCAGCGCCTGCGGAACATGCCTGAAATCGGATTCGGAGAGCCAATCCCGGAGCATGACGGCATGCTGGTGTTCCTTTGAAGATGATTGTGAAATGAGCTGACCGAAAGAGGTGCGTATGAAACAGACGTGTATGAATCAGGCGTGTATGAAACGGGCATGTGTGAATCTCGACCAGACAAAATTGGACCGTCAGCCTTCGCGATTGCTGGAGGAAGTGGACCGCAGGAACACGAACTGTCTGAAATGGGATGAACTCGGCAAACGTTTCGGAGATCCGGATCTGATTGCCATGTGGGTGGCGGATATGGATTTCAAGGCACCGCGGCCTGTTCTTGATGCCATGCATGCACGGGTGGAACATGGTGCGTTCGGATATCTCATGCCTTCTCCTGAATGGAAGAATGCATTCATTCACTGGGAAATGACGCGGTACGGCTATCGGGTGGAGCCGGAATGGATTCGCTACACACCGGGTGTCGTCCCGGCTGTCTATTGGCTTGTGAACGCGCTGACGGAACCGGGAGACGCCTGCATCATCCTGACGCCGGTCTATTATCCGTTCCATCACGCCATACGTGATACCGGACGAAGTCTGATCTGCTGTGATCTGGTGAATGAGCGCGGCAGCTATCACATGGACTTTGAGAAATTCGAACAGGATATCATCCTGAACCGCGTGAAACTTTTCATTCTCTGTTCGCCGCACAATCCGGTCGGACGCGTCTGGAGCCGTGAAGAACTCGAGCGGCTCCGTGCGATCTGCGATCTTCATGGCGTCACGATTTTGTCTGACGAAATTCATCAGGATATTGTCACGGGGGAACGCAGACACACGCCGACAGGCCTGGTTGCCGGAGACGCGCGCAATCTCATTACCCTCACTTCCGCATCAAAGACTTTCAATCTGGCAAGCCTTGAAAATTCCCTGCTGGTGATTCAGGATGCGGAGATCCGTGAGAAGTATGATGCGTTTGTCCGGAAATATCATCCAGGAGGTGGAAATGCGCTCGGGTTTGTGGCGGTCGAAGCAGCCTATCGGCACGGAGAACAGTGGCTGGAGGAACTGTTGGCTGAGATTCGTGGAAATGAAGTTCTCATCAGGGAATCCTTCGCAATTTCACTGCCTGAAGCAGTGATTTCACCGCTTGAAGGCACATACCTGCTTTGGATCGACCTGCGTGCACTGCTTCCGGAAACAGCTCTGACTGACTTCATGGTGAAAAGCTGTGGCGTAGCCGTGGATTATGGTTCCTGGTTCGGAGAGAGCGGGAAGGGATTCATCCGATTGAATCTGGCGACACCCAGGCACCGGGTGGAAGAGGTAACAGAACGTATCCTTGCCGCTGCTGACACACTGCGGAAGGAAACGAACATGCCGTAAAACCGGGGAAATGTTCAGACCGAGATTCCGACCACATCATATCCGCTGTCTTCCACGGTTTCCCTCAGCAATGATTCCGCAACAGCATCATCGGCATCAACAATGGCCGTTCCACTGGCGAGGTCCACACTGACGGAGGTAACGCCGGAAATGGCGGCGAGATTCTTTTTCACACGGCCTGTACAATGGCTGCAGGTCAATCCTTCAATGGTGATGGTACGCTTCATGATTGCCTCCCTGTGGTTCTGTCCTGTATGCGTTGATGCCTATCGTTTTCATGTCCTGAATGGGTTTTCGCCCTGAATGAGTTTATGCCTTGAATGGGTTTATGCCCTGAATGGGTTTACGCCCTGAATGGGTTTATGCCCTGAATGGGTTTATGACTTGAATGGGTTTATGCCCTGAATGGGTTCACGCCTTGAATGTTTTCAGGCTTAGTGCATTGCTTACCACCGAAACGGAGCTCAGACTCATCGCCGCGGCAGCGAAGACCGGATTCAGCAGCGGGCCGCCGAATGCAAACAGCAGGCCTGCGGCAACCGGAATGCCCACCAGGTTGTAAAAGAATGCCCAGAACAGGTTCTGGCGGATGTTCCGGATGGTTGCGCGGCTGAGTCGCAAGGCTGATACGACGTTCCCGATGTCGCTCTTCATCAATACAATGTCGGCTGAAGCCATGGCGACGTCCGTACCGGAACCTATGGCGATGCCCACATCGGATTGGGCGAGTGCCGGTGAATCATTGATGCCGTCTCCCACCATGGCGACAACGCGGTGTTCCGCCTGCAGCTTGCGGATTTCTTCCGCCTTGCCGCCTGGCAATACTTCCGCCAGCACTTCATCAATCCCGGCTTCCCGTGCGATAGCTTCTGCTGTCTTCCTGTGATCTCCGGTCATCATGATCACCCGGATCCCCAGGTCACGCAGCTTCTTAACCGCATGTCGGCTGTTCTCCTTCAATACATCCGCTGCGGCAATAATGCCGGCTGCTTTGCCGTCAACCGCCAGATACATCGGCGTTTTTCCCTGTTCAGCCAGTTCATCGGTCTGTGATCGAAATGCGGATGCATCAATGCCGTTGGATGCCATCAGTTTTTCATTTCCGAAAAGAATGTCTGTGTCGTCGACTCTGGCCCGGATGCCATGTCCCGGGATCGCCTGGAATTCCCTGGAAGGTTTCAAGGATAAACCGGTGCTTTCTGCTTTTCGCACTATGGCGCCACTGAGTGGATGCTCGCTGCCGAATTCTGCGGATGCCGCCCATTGAAGCACTTCATTCTCTGCAAAACCGGCAAGTGCCACAATATTGGTTACTTCCGGCACGCCTTTCGTGAGGGTGCCGGTTTTATCAAACACAACCGTGTCGACGCGATGCGCGTTTTCAAGGGCTTCACCGCTTTTGATGAGAATTCCGAGTTCCGCGCCTTTCCCGGAACCGACCATGATGGCGGTCGGAGTGGCGAGTCCGAGGGCGCAAGGGCATGCAATGACAAGAACGGCTATGAAGATGGAGAGCGAAAACACAAGAGATTGCCCGGCCAGCAGCCAGACAGCTGCCGCCAGCACAGCAATGCCGATGACGACCGGAACAAAGTATCCTGAAATCACATCGGCCAATTTTGCGATGGGCGCCTTGCTGCCCTGCGCCTGTTCAACCAGCCGGATGATCTGGGCCAGTGTTGTGTCCTGACCGACACGTGTCGCTTTAAACCGAAGCGCTCCGGACTTGTTGAGACTGGCGCCGGTGACCGCATCGCCGGGTTTCTTGTCCACCGGCAGGCTTTCTCCGGTCAGCATGGATTCATCAACGGCGGAGTTTCCTTCCAGGACGACGCCATCCACCGCAACCTTCTCGCCCGGGCGTACCAAAAGAACATCGCCGATTTCGACTTCCTCGACAGGGATTTCGTCCTGAACGTCTCCATGCAGAACGGTCGCGGTTTTCGGGGTCAATCCCATCAGCTTCTTGATGGCTTCGGAGGTGCGGCCCTTTGATACCGCTTCCAATGTCTTTCCCAGCTGAATGAGCGTGATGATGACACCTGCCGTTTCAAAATACAGGTGATTGACGGCATTGAAGTCCGCCTGTGCAATCCGGTAAATGGCATATAGGCTGTACAGCATGGCTGCACCGGTTCCGGTTGCGATCAGGGAGTCCATGTTCGGTGAACGGTGAAGCATAGCTCGAAATCCGACAGAGTAGAATTTTCTGCCGCTCCAGAGAATCGGCAGGACCAAAACAAGACACACGATGGCATAAACGAGGGGATACCGCATCATGTTCATCCAGGATGGAACCGGCCAGGCCAGCCAGGAGATCATGGGACCCATCGACACATAAAGCAGTGGAACGGCGAATATGGCAGAAAGAGTGAATCTGCGCCACATGCCTTTGATCTCCGCGTCTTTTCTGTCGGCATCGGCATCGGGCTTCCGATCGACTTCCACGACACGGGGTTCATACCCCAGATCCCTGATTTTCTGCTTGATTTGAGAAAGCCGGACTTTGTCCGGCGCGTAGGTGAATTGCGCCTTCTCGGAAGCAAGGTTCACCGAGGCATCGATGACACCTTCCATCTTCGATACGCCCCGTTCGATGGCCCGAACGCAGGAGGCGCATGCCATGCCGGAAACAGGGATGGTGACGGTTTTGGAGTCCACGAAAGGGTTCGCGCCATAGCCGGCCTTATCGACTGAAGCGATGATCGCATCTTTTCCCGATATTGCTTCATCATAGGTAACGGAGAGCTTCTCTGTGGCAAGATTCACAACCGCTTCAGCAACGCCGGGCAATTTGCCGACAGCCCTTTCCACAGCCCTTGAGCAGGAGGCACAGGTCATTCCTGAGATTGCATAGGTTTCGTTTGTCATATTGTCACTCCCATATATTTCGAGTATTGCTGATTCATCATTTCATGTATGCTTCTAATATACCCTTGGGGGGTATAAGAGTCAATTGGATATTGGATGCTGGTGTTCTCCTCCTTTGTCGCAGCGCGGTGCGGGTCCGTCAATCCGGCTTGTTCTCCGATCATAAAGAAATGTCTGTCGATATGTCCGTGGACATCAATAATACCGGGTGATACAATGCAGCCGGTGGCATCAAGTCGTGAAATGCACGGCAGGCTTTCGCCGATATGGGATGATGTCACGGGATGTCAGGCATAGTTGCAGCATGCGGCTGAACATCGTTTCATATTTCAAACAGAATACCCAGGGGATGCGGGGGCTTATGGATGCTATAGAAAGAAGAATCATCGCATTGATCGATGAAAACCGTGAGGTCATACTTGCGTTTGCCGAGGATATTCGTTTGCATCCGGAATCCGGCTATCGGGAGTTCAGGACTGCCGGGAAACTAGCCGATTTTTTCCGGAGGATGGGGCTGCCGACTGTAGAAGGGCTTGCTGTGACCGGTGTTCGGGCCGTTCTTGGCCGAGAGTTCGATTCTGCAGGTGAGCCCGATTCCGCCAGGGAGTTCGATTCTATCGGTGAGCCCGATTCCGCCAGTGAGTTCGATTCTACCGGTGAGCCCGATTCCGCAGCACGGCAGACTCCAGGCAAAAAGCCGGACGCTCCCGTCGGCATCGCCATTCTCGGAGAATTGGATGGCGTGAGATGCGACAGCCATCCGGATGCAGATCCGAAAACCGGCATCGCACATGCCTGCGGTCATCATGCGCAGCTTGGTGCACTGGTCGGGGCCGCACTCGCCTTGTGCGATCCGCTGGTTTCGGCAGCCCTTGATGGAAAGGTGACTTTTCTCGGAGTGCCGGCAGAAGAAGGCGTGGATGGCGAATGGAAACAACACCTGAAGAACGAGGGCAAGATCGTCCTTCTGAGTGGCGGCAAGGCAGAACTCGTCCGACTCGGCGCATTTGACGGCATCGATGCCGTACTGGCGCACCATGTCCACTTTGCGGAAACGGATGCGGACATTCTTCTTGGAAACGGGTCCACGAACGGTTACGTCGCGAAGACGATCAAAGTGCACGGAAAAGCCGCTCATGCCGGTTCGAAACCGCATGAAGGGGTGAATGCACTGAATGCCGCCTCTCTTGGGCTCACTGCGCTGGCGTACCACCGTGAAACTTTCCGGGATGAGGACTCTGTTCGTATTCACGGTATGATTACACAAGGCGGTACCGCTGTCAACGTGGTGCCGTCTGAAGTGGTCGTGGAGGTCATGGTCAGGGCGAAGAATCTTGATGCGATTCATGATGCCGGCTGCAAGACGGATCGATCGTTCCGGTATGCTGCACTGGCGCTGGGGGCTGAAGCGGAAGTGACCGATCTTCCCGGATATCTGCCGGTCATTGGAAGTCTGCCGGATTCCGTGCAAATCAAGGCTGCAGCTTTACTCGGCGATGGAGTTGATTCACGGGCCGTCGATCTTGCCAGACATAATCCTCTTTCGACCGATATCGGCGACCTCACGCACCTTTTGCCTGTTCTTCACGTCACTTCAGGTGGCTTTTCCGGCAATCTACATGGCGCCGATTTTCATATAGCGGATCCTGAGACAACCATCCTTGTTCCGGCCAAAATTCATGCCCTGACTGCCTATCGTCTTTTAAAGGATGGCGCAGCAGAGGCTTTGCGGATTCGGGAGCAGTTCATCCCGGTTCTGACGAAAGAGGATTACCTTGCGCAGATGGGTTTGTTGACATCAGAGACATGAAAATCACGAAAGACTAGATAATCACACATGACTGGAAAAACAATCAGGAACCTGATATCCGGGAAGGAAAACGGGATGGCGAAAAAAGTCCTTGTAGGAATGAGCGGTGGTGTCGACAGCGCGGTTGCAGCGGTTCTCCTGCTTCGGCAGGGCTACGATGTGACCGGCGTTACCCTGAAATTATGGGATGGAGAAGCGGAGAGCGGATGCTGCTCCCTCACAGACACGGAAGACGCCCGCAGTGTTGCCCAGCGACTCGATATTCCCTTTTATGTGCTGAATTTCAAGGACATGTTCAAGGAAACGGTTGTAGAACCGTTCATCCGTTCCTATCTGGCAGGAGAGACACCGAATCCCTGTCTGGCCTGCAATGATTCCATCAAGTTTTCAGGCATGCTTGCGAAAGCGAGAGCCCTTGGCATGGACTTCATAGCAACGGGCCACTATGCCCGTCTGATGACAGATCCAACCTCCGGGCGGATTCTTCTGATGAAGGGCATCGATCCGCGGAAGGATCAAAGCTATGTTCTTTGCAACCTGACGCAGGAGCAGCTTGCGGCAACCCTGTTTCCACTGGGAGGAATGGAAAAGCCGGATGTTCGGAAATTGGCGGAGGAAATGGGATTTGTCGTATCACAGAAACCGGACAGCCAGGACATCTGCTTTGTCGGGGACGGTCATTATGCTGATTTCATCCGGGGATACACAGGCATGGATTCCCGGCCCGGTGCATTTGTCGATTCGTCGGGAAAGGTGCTTGGCACCCATAAAGGCCTCATTCACTACACCATAGGGCAACGGAAGCACCTGGGCGCTTCCTTCGGGAAAAGAATGGCGGTCCTTGCAAAATCTGCCGAGGACAATACAATCACGGTTGGGGAAGAACCCGAAACGCGTTCATCGGAAGTCTGGGTACGGCAGGTGAACTGGATGAAATGGGAAGTTGCTCCCGCATCATTCCATGCGGGGGTGCGAACCCGTTACCATGGGGAGGAGGCGCAGGCTATGGTGGAGACATTTGAAAACGGTTTGGCCCATGTCCGGTTCGATGTGCCGCATCGGGCGCTTACACCAGGCCAGGCGGCCGTGTTTTATGAAGGTGACGTCGTTCTGGGCGGCGGAATGATAGCAGGAGGCATCACGGCGAATCCCGCAGGAAAGCATTCCTGTGAATAGCAGCAGGCATGCAGGCAGGCTGCGAATCGCAACTTGCCTGCAGAAATCGTTAACCGACTTTTTCCATCAGAATCATGATCATATCAAATCCTTTCGTACCAATGATTTCAAATGAAAAGCCTTATGCAAGGCCAGATTGAACTGTTTTTGGACTTGAATCCTCCCGTTGGCAGGCATATAATCGATTCCATAATGATTCGGACACCATGTGACAATACGACCGGACCCTTATTGCAGCTTCATGACTAACTAACAGAACCCTTATTGCAGCTTCTTGACAAACCAACAGAACCCTTATTGCAGCATGATGACAGCAAGGCGCCGCCGCTTGCCTCGGTGCCGACGGAAATTGCATCCATGTGTACGGCATCCATCCTGAAACCAATTGGGAAATGTGTGGGCGGTTATCGGGAAACCGGTCCTCGCGCACTTTTCAAATACAAACAGGAGGTGTTTTCATGGGAGACAAGAGTCCGAAAAACACGCAGAAACTCAAGAAGAAGGTTGACACGAAGAAACCCGCACCGGCCGCCGCTCCTGTTAGCGCTCCGGCCTCTACCGCGAAGAAGCCGAAATGAACGGGCCCTGATGGGATCCGGAGAAAAAAGCGCAACATGACAGAGTATGCTGTGCCTTTGGCGCAAGGCCGGTTCGAAATTCGAACCGGCTTTTGTTTTTGATACAAATTTCAGATGGATATGGCGGAACGATGTGAGATTGCATCCTGCACTTTCAGAGGATTGATCCGAGAGTGCACCCTGCACTTTCAGAGGAGTGATCCGAGATTCCATTCATAATATTATAAATCATGTCGGAATTATCATGTAAAGATTGACAGGGAAAAATGCAGGGAATAAAATAAAGGAAAACATGCGACATATCAACCAAGGAGGCAATATATGGCGAAAATCGCATTGACTCTGACCGAACTCATCGGAAACACACCGCTTCTGGACATGAACAGATTTGCCGTCTCTCAGGGCGCCGGCGCCCGGATTGTAGGGAAACTGGAGTATTTCAATCCATCTGGATCCGTGAAATGCCGTATCGGAAACGCAATGATCGAAGATGCGGAAGCGAAGGGGCTCCTGCATGAAGGTTCAGTCATCATTGAACCAACCAGCGGGAATACCGGCGTGGCACTTGCCTTTACTGCAGCCGCGAAGGGGTACCGGCTTATTCTCACCATGCCGGAAACCATGAGCATGGAACGCAGAACGCTTTTGAAGGCATATGGCGCCGAACTGGTCCTGACGCCTGGCGCGGAAGGCATGAAAGGAGCCATCAGGAAAGCCGAGGAGCTTGCGGCAGCCACACCGAATGCTTATATGCCGCAGCAGTTCAACAATCCTGCCAATCCGGAAGTGCACAGGAAAACAACAGCCGTGGAGATTCTGCGCGATACCGATGGACAGGTCGACATCTTCGTGGCCGGAGTCGGTACGGGAGGGACCATCACAGGTGTCGGAGAAGTGCTCAAAGCCAGCATTCCCGGTGTGAAAATTGTTGCCGTGGAACCTGCCGATTCTCCGGTTCTGTCGGGAGGGAAGCCTGGCCCGCACAAGATTCAGGGGATTGGGGCAGGTTTCATTCCAGGCGTACTGAACCGTGACATCATTGATGAAATCATTCCGGTTGCCAATGAAGCCGCATTCGAGGCGACCCGCGCCATTGCCAAAACGGAAGGACTTCTGGTCGGGATTTCATCCGGTGCGGCCGCATATGCCGCCGTCCAGCTGGCAAAACGTCCGGAGAACAAGGGAAAGACCATCGTGGTGATTCTGCCTGATACCGGTGAACGATATCTATCGACGCCCTTGTTTCAGGAAGCCTGAACAGCATCCGTTTCTTGCGTCAGCCCATCGCCGCCGCAGCTTCTCCCGAGGGGGTCGATTCCGTAGAAACCGCTTGACAATCCGGTTCTGTGCCATTAGAATAGAACTTGCCGTAAAAAAATCCGTACTCGAATGCGGATCCATGGCCCCATGGTCAAGCGGTTAAGACTCCGCCCTCTCACGGCGGCTACAGGGGTTCGAATCCCCTTGGGGTCACCAACATGCCGGAGATGCGAGTCTCCGGCACTTTATACGGCCCGGTAGCTCAGTTGGTTAGAGCGCTAGCCTGTCACGCTAGAGGTCGAGGGTTCGAGCCCCTTCCGGGTCGCCATTTTCTCTTCTGCGAATGGTCCTTCGGGACGAAACGCAGGCACGTTTCCTTCGGAATCGCAAGATTCCGAAAAGAACCTCCGGCGGGGCAGCGTCGGGAATAATGGGCTGGTGTAGCTCAGCTGGTAGAGCAGCTGATTTGTAATCAGCAGGTCGGGGGTCCGAATCCGTCCACCAGCTCCATGAAAAGCCGCTTCCTGAAAGGGATTGCGGCTTTTTCACTGTTTTGATAAACCATGTGAATTGATGATTGAGCGGAGAAATGGCGCATTGCCTTGCGTCGATCTGAAGCCTCGGGGCATCGTGAATACTTAGCAGTTGCTGTTGACGTGCGCATGGAATCAATGAGATGATCCTTTTGCGGGAGAATCACAGTTTTTCTCCCCTTCTCGTCTGGTCATTCCATCGGAACAGGAGTCGAGTCGCTCTTTCAGGAGGTTAACCTGACATGACGGCAAAACAACGTGTCCACGCAGCGGTCGCTTTCCAGAACCCTGACAGGCTTCCGATTCTCTATCTGAACCGGGATCAGCACAAATCCGATGTGATTTCCGCAGGATATGGACCGGCAGCCTCCTTCATCCCGGATGTGCCGGGTCGGTCTGAATGGGGATTCATCTGGAGCCGGCATGATGAAACCATGGGTCTGCCCAAGAAGCCCCCTTTGGCATCTTCCTGGGATCTCCTTGCTTCCTGGAATGCGCCTGATCCCTATGCGCCAGGACGTTTGGATGCTTTGAAGACAATGGTTTCCGGGAATCCGGACCGCTATGTGATGGGCAGTCTGGGCATTACCGGCTTCAACCTGGTGACCTTCATACGCGGCTTCGAAAACGTGATGACAGACTTCTATCTGGAACCGGAAAATCTGGAAAGTCTCATCGGAAAGGTCATTGATTTCGAATCCGGGATGATCCGGCAGATGTGCGAATGCGGTGTCG
>JAIFNI010000212.1 GCA_020047785.1 Clostridia bacterium | reverse complement strand
TTCTCCTTGCAGAACTTCAACGCGTCGCCGATGCTGCTGGCATTGAGAGGAATCTGTTCGAAATTTTCTTCATCCATGAAATAGAACAACTCGCCGTCCTGATACAGGTACTGCATGTCACGGCGGCTGATTTGCGCCTTTTCGAACTTGTCGGTCGGGTTGAATGTGCGCTCCACGGTGGATCCGGAGATGATATTGCGGATCTTCGCACGAACGAAAGCTGCTCCCTTGCCGGGTTTGACATGCTGAAACTCGAGAATCTGGAAGACGGATCCATCCATCTCGAAGGTCACGTTGTTCCGGAAATCACCTGCAAAAATCATATACTGGGCCCATCCTCTCACTCACTCGATTGACGTACCGCCGATTCGGGCGGTGTTTTCGGGCCCCCTCGGGATTCCCGTGTGCGCAGACCAACAGGGCATGTCTGCCCACGCTTCTATATTCTAAAGGAAATCCGAGTCTGGTGCAAGGGGGGTGGACCACGCCTGTACGGTCAAAAGCGTCAGAGAATCAGCATTTCTTTGGGAGAGGCCGTGAAATTCCGGAAATTTCCGCCGATGAAGGCACCCATGTCCTCAATGCGTACACCGCCAATCCCTTCCAGATAGATGCCCGGTTCCACGGTGAAGACCATGCCATCCTCCAGCATGTCGGCGGAAGGGGTGGAGATACGCGGATCCTCATGGATTTCTATCCCGACGCCATGCCCCAGACTATGGCCGAAATGACTTTCATGACCGGCATCCGCAATGATCCGCCTGGCCACCCGATCCGCCTCGCTGCCGAGGATGCCGCAGCGGAGCGCGGCCAGTGCGGCCATCTGGGCTTTCAGAACAATCTGATAAATCCGTCGGAGTTCAGGTCCGGGTTCTCCAAGAAAAACAGTTCGGGTCATGTCGGAACAATATCCGTTCCACTTGACCCCGAAATCCATGACAATGGCATCCCCCGGCCTGAAGGAACGTGCGGTGGCTGTCGCGTGGCAAATCGCGGCATTGGGACCGGATGCCACGATGGTTTCGAATGCCGGTCCCTGTGCACCGTGGCGGCGCATTCTGTATTCCATTTCAGCGGCAAGATCCGCCTCCTTGACACCTTCCCTGATTTCAGGCAGAATCTCACGGTACACGGCATCCCCGATTCCCACGGCATGCAGGATTGCTTCCAATTCCCCGGCATCTTTCCTGAGACGAAGTTCCGGCAGATCCGCCGAAAGGTTCACATATCTCGAAGGGGTGCGGAGCCGCTCCTTGAACTGTTCAAATTCCGATACTGTCAGAACATCCCCTTCATATCCAAGGGTTCTCACATTGTTTCGGGCGAGCAATCTCTCGAGTGTCACGTGAAAGGAGTCATCGATTTCCATGGCTGTGATGCCGCCTGTCGCCTGTGCTCTTGACTGGATTGCATATCGGAAGTCCGCAATCAGAAATGCCTGCTGTCTTGTGACAAGCAGGAGCGACGTGCTGCCGGTGAAGCCCGACAGCCAGAATGTGTTGGCACGACCGGTCAGGACAGCGCCATCCAGCTTTCTCCGCTCGAGCACCTTTCTGAGCGCCGCCAGCCTCATTTCCATTCTCAGACCCCCGCACGAGGGCCGGAAATACGCCTGGCCAGCGTAAACAATGCCGCGGAATAGCTGTCGAAGCCCAGTCCGCATATCTGCCCCAGACAGACCGGCGCGATGACGGAATGATGACGGAACTCCTCCCTGGCATGCACATTGGAAATGTGCACCTCGATGGCCGTCAGGGACGTCCCGGCGATGGCATCCCGAATGGCATAGCTGTAATGCGTGAATGCGCCGGGGTTGATGATCAGCGCATCAATCCCCTTCTCCCCCGCCTCATGGATGGCCTCGATGATGTCTCCTTCATAATTGGACTGATGAAAGTCCACTTCGATGCCAAGTGCCGCCGCTTCCATATCGAGCTGGGTCTCCAGATCGGCCAGCGTCCTGGCGCCGTACACACCTGGCTCCCTCAGTCCGAGCAGATTCAGATTCGGTCCGTTGATGACCCGGATTTTTCGCATGTCTTCCGCGCCTCCATCTTCACCGGGGCAAGTATATCGTCTGGTTTTCCTTGGAACGACGGTACAGGGTGAACCGGTTTCCGATGACGGACACCACTTCGGCCTCTGTGGCCTTCGCAATCTCCTCCGCGGCTTCCCGGGCGCTGTAGAGCGAGTTCTTCAGGACATTTCCCTTAATCAGTTCGCGCGCTTCCAGCACCTCGTCGAACTGTTTGAACATGGTTTCGCCCACACCGCCTTTTCCAACCTGGAACAGGGATGGCAATGGATTTGCGAGACCTCTCAGATAACTGCGCTGCTTGCTTGTGAGCATTCTCTTCTCTTTCCCGCCATCCGGCGGCTTCCGGTTTTCATTCATCGCCGGCTGTCAAACCTGATCTTTACTGAACCGTCGGTTCAATGCAGGAAATCAAATTCCACTTCGCCCACACGAACCGTATCGCCATCCTTGACGCCCTTTGCCTCCAGCGCATCGATGATGCCGCCGGTCTTCATGACGCGTTGGAAATACTGCAGGGATTCCCGATCGCTGAGGTTGATGGACCCGATGATGCGCTTGACCCAGGGACCTTCCACGACATATACGCCGTTTTCATTTCTCACGGTGAAGGGTGATTCCTTGACGTGCGCTTCCAAAAGGGCCGCAGGCGAAGCCGCCTCGTAGATGGTGATTTCCGGAAGCTCCTTCAGGAGGTCTGCCGTCCGTCGGAGCAAAGGCTTCACACCCTCGCCGGTGACGGCGGATATGACAAAAACCTCGTATCCGGATTCCTTGACGAAATGAACGAATTTTTCCAGCTTCCCTTCATCCCCGACGGCATCCGCTTTGTTCGCCACAACAATTTGCGGCCGTTCGGCCAGATTCACGTCATGCAGGGACAATTCCCTGTTGATGATTCTGAAGTCCTCCAGCGCGTCGCGTCCGTCGGTTTCCGCCACATCCACCACATGGAGGAGAAGACGGGTCCGTTCGACATGGCGAAGAAATGCGTGTCCGAGGCCAACTCCGTCATGCGCGCCTTCGATGAGTCCCGGAATGTCCGCCATGGCAAAACTTTCGCCGGGTCCCACGGAAACGATGCCAAGAACCGGTGTGAGGGTGGTGAACGGGTAATTCGCGATCTTCGGCTTCGCGGCGGAAACTGCGGAGATCAGCGTGGATTTTCCTGCATTCGGGTAACCGACCAATCCGACGTCCGCAAGGGTCTTCAGCTCCAGTACAACTGTCCGCTCCACCCCGGAGGTGCCGGGATGGGCGAAATTCGGAATCTGCCGCGTCGGCGTGGCGAAATGCTGGTTGCCCCAGCCGCCTTTGCCGCCACGCGCAATGACTTCCCGCTGCGTTTCGCCCGACATGTCCGCCAGAATGAGACCGGAAGACTTGTCACGAACAATGGTGCCTCGAGGCACCTTCACGATGAGATCCTTCGCGTCACGACCCGACATCTGACGTCCGTCGCCCTTGCCGCCCTGGTCCGCGACGTATTTGCGCTTGTAGCGGAAATCAACCAGCGTGCGCAGCCCGAGGTCCACTTCCAGGATGATGCTTCCGCCATCTCCTCCATCACCCCCGTCCGGTCCGCCGTTGGGTATGTACTTCGCACGCAGGAAGGAAACCTTGCCCGGTCCGCCGTCACCCGCCTTGAGATAAATTTCCGCCAAATCGATGAACATGGAGCGTTACCTTGCCTTCCGTCGGTTCACGTTTCCCTTCCCCGACATATGAAGGGAATGGGATGAAAAGAAGGGACGATTGCTCGTCCCCTTTTGTACAGTGCTTTTGGTCTGTCATTCCGTCACCGGTCATCCGGTTGGAATCCGCCCGTTTTCCGCCTGGTTTTATGCGGAGTAGACGCTGACCTTCTTGCGGGTCTTGTCGAGACGTTCGAACTTGACCTTGCCATCGACCAGGGCGAACAGGGTATCATCGCTGCCGATGCCGACGTTCGTTCCAGGATGGATGTGCGTGCCCCTCTGGCGAACCAGAATGTTGCCCGCTACGACGCCCTGTCCGTCCGCGCGCTTGGTGCCAAGACGCTTGGACTGGCTGTCGCGGCCGTTTCTCGTGCTGCCGACGCCCTTTTTGTGGGCGAACAGTTGTAGATTGATACGAATCATGGTTTACACCTCCTTGCAAATTGTGCGGATGTACCGCGGATATTGCGCTTCAATCTGCTTCAATCCGATTTCCATGGCCTCCAGGATAATGGTTGCCTTGTACCGGACAGCTTCTTCCAGGTTTTCAGGAAGCATCGTTTCGAGTCTTCCGTCCTCTTCCCGGTATTCATGGATGCCGCACATTCCATCGAGTGCGCCGAGGGCAGTGAAGGCGATGCCCGAGATGGCCGCGCAGACCATGTCGTATTCGCTGTGACCGCCGGCTCCCGCGTGTCCCTTGATGGTGAAGCCCTGGATTTCGTTTCCTTTTCGGAAAACCTTGACGTTTGTCATGGCCGTCCTTATGCCTGGATTGCCTGGATCTGGACGCGGGTGTAAGGCTGTCTATGGCCATTCTTGCGGCGTTCCGTCTTCTTGGCCTTGTACTTGTAGATGATGATTTTCTTTCCCTTGCCATGAGCCAGCACCTTTGCGGTGACGGATGCTCCGTCCACACTGGGACTGCCGGTCCTGAGGGTTCCTTCGTCGGAAACAGCAAGGACCTTTTCAAACACGAAGGCATCGCCTTCGTTCGCAGAAAGCTTCTCGATGAAGAGAATGTCGCCTTCCTGCACCTTGTACTGTTTGCCGCCGGTTTCGATGATTGCGTACATGTGCGTTCCTCCTCCTACCAATCTCGCCATCGCAGGGACGGCTCTCGCCGTTTCCATTGCATGTCCATGAACATGCATGCCCTTTTCAGAGCGGTTGCCGTATAATGATAGCACGGTGCGGCTGGAGTGTCAATGATAAAACGCGACCGTTCGGGGACCTGTCTTCAGCCGTCTTCAGCCATGACATCAGCCCGACATAACCTGACACAGCCTGTCTTCCACTGAGCATTCAGCTTTCTCACAGATCCTGCAGCCGAAAAAGAGAGAGGGCTTTCGCTCTCTCTCCTCTGCTGGTCTGCTGTATGAACAGAAGGCCCGGCATCAGCCGCACGAAGCGACCGAATGCTGCTTGGGGCTTGGAAGATCATAACCTGCTCTACGAATTCCCGAATACAATGGCCAAATTTGCCATTCCATTCGGGAAAAGACCAGGTAATTTTCTTCCGGCGCCTTACCAGCGGCTGCCGCCGCCGTATCCGCCGCCGCCGCCGTTGTTGCGCTGCTGCTTCTTGGCTCTGCGGCAATCGGGGCAACGCTGGGGCTCATTTTCGAAGCCCTTTTCCTTGTAGAAGGCCTGTTCGCCCTCGGTGAAGATGAACTCGTTGTTGCAGTCCTTGCAGACCATTGTCTTGTCAGCCATTTTAAAGTCCTCCTTGTAAGGTCGGATTTAATTCTTTTCTGACGGCTAATCTTCCCATCAAGGAGGAACCGGTCCGAAAACGATTAAATCGTTGTTTGCCTGTGAATTCATCACGGCATCTCCATTATCACCCATGAACGGAAAAAAAGCCAGAGGCAAATATCCAGTCTCACCTGATTTTTTATGAATTCTGGCATTTTTTCCTGTAACCCCGGCCTGGAAACGCCCGGGTAAAATAAGCCAAAATCCGCTCCATGCAATGGATTCAAGAGAATTCCCCCATGCGGGATCGAGACAGGCACGCGCCCCAAAATATTTTTCAGCTTCCTGAAAAATTGTCGCATAACGTACATAATTGCACGGGTTTGCACGAAACGGGGCCCAGCAAGTATAATGAAGGAGTTTGCGAGGTACAACCATGCACATCCCGCCGAATGGACAAAGGCGATGCCTGGACACGCCATCCCTGTTCGGATGCATGCGGATGTTTCGTTCAGACCGATGCGCCGGCGCACCTATGCCTGATACAGGAAGAAATACGGGAAGGACATCATCATGCAGCTGAAGACCGGCCGCAAGGCCTACAAAAGAACATCCGCCCACCGGCGAAACAGGGCCGGCCGCCGAATTCTCTCATTGGTCCTGCTGATTTCCCTCATCACCCTTGCGCTGCTTCTGACCGGCGTCATCAAGCCAAGCCGCTGGTTCCGCGGAGAACCGTCCGGTACGGAGGCAGCATCGGCAGACAACTCTTCCGGGACATCCGGATCAACGGAGCCATCGGGTTCGGCTGTTGCTTCGGGCGCTGCATCCCCGACAGTATCCTCCGACTCGGAGACTCCTGCTTCTCCAACCGAGTCGGAAACTCCGCCGTCCGCCCTGCCGGGTGCTTCCGAATCGGTGGACGCAGCATCGCCCGATGTCACATCCACCGGGGCTCCTTCCTCCCCATCAGCCTCTGAATCCTCCGCATCGGCATCTTCTCCTGCTTCCCCGGATGCCACCCTGCGGACCCCCGGCCATGAAAACATGCCCGAATTCGGCAGCATGCCGATCACAGGCGATCTGAAGGAACTGGAGGCGAAAGTCCGGCAAATGACGGGTGCCTTTTCCGGCACATACGGCGTAACCTTCGTGAATCTGGCAACAGGAGAGCGTTTCGGCGTCAATGACACGAAGGAATATATTGCAGCCAGCACTTCGAAGTTTCCGATGAACGTCCTGCTGTGGAAACGAATCGCGGCCGGAGAAATCGATCCTGAGGCAAAACTTGTCTATAAGCAGGAAGACTTCGAATCCGGAACCGGCATCATCCAGAACGACCCATTCGGTACGGAGTATTCCGTCCGGACCACCTCGAAGTACTCGATCATCCATAGTGACAATTGCGGCATCAACATGATCATCCGGCTTCTTGACATCGAGGACATCCGTCAATACCTCCGGGATTTGGGCGGAGTCGTCGAATACGGCAAGACCCATCGCTCCTGTCCGGCCGACATGGCAAACGTCGCAGTGGACCTCTACCGGTTCTATTATGAGAATCCCGCAGCCGCGGGTGAACTCATCGACAATCTGGAGCACACCAATTGGAATGAACGGATCAACGGCCTGCTCCCCGATGATGTGAAGGTCGCGCACAAAATCGGCAATCAGACCCGCACGGCAAACGATGTCGGCATCGTCTTCGCAAGCCGGCCTTATGTGCTTTCCGTCATGACAGACAAGGTCGACTTCGACGCAGCATGCAGGAATATCGCAAAACTGTCCAAAATGATCTATGACACGCTGGAGGCACAACCATGACCTATCCCAAAGGCAGCAGATTCCGGCGAAAACGGCGGTTCAATCCCATGAAGGGATTGGTCGCCCTGTTGACGCTCGCATTCCTCATCACGCTCTTGTTTCTTCTTTCCCGGTTTCTGTTTGGAGAGAATGGCCTGCTTGCAGCAGGAAAAGTTCCGCCCCGTGCAACGGCATCCGGGTCCTCGTCCGCCTCCGCCACAATGGAAGCAACCATCACGGAAGCGGAAGGAAGTGAATCCGCCACACCGGCACCAACCCCCACGCCGCTTCCAACGCCGCCACCCACCCCGGAGGCCATGACGCCGGAATCCACCGACCCGGCCGTCATCCGAATGTCCTGGGAAACCCCGGCAATCTTCGATGGGACGAACGCGTTTCCGGAAGACGCGGAAACCATAAGCTCCGGCGGAGAAACGCTCCGGACCTGGGTTCTGCAGAACAACGCACCGGCGCGGAATCCCGGTGCGCCAGTTTCCTTCGGCTCTTCCGAAACCTATTCCGATGTGGACGGAGTCCTCACCTTCCGAGGCAACAACTGGCGTGACTCGGCATCGGCCGGGACACGAACCATCACGGAGAAAAAGCTTGAAATCGTCTGGGAGAGTCCGACAGGGGCCATCTCCTCCACGGAAAGCTATTGGCCCGGGACCGGCTGGACCGGTCAACCGCTTCTTGTCCGCTGGCCGGAAGCGACCCGCAACGCCATGAACCTGAATGAAGAAGCAAAGAGGAAGGATCTGGTCGAAGTCGTCTACCCGACGCTGGACGGCAATATTTATTTTCTGGATCTCGAAACCGGAAAGCCCACCCGGAACAAGATCGAAATCGGATATCCCTTCAAGGGAACAGGCGTCATCGACCCGCGTGGCTACCCCCTCCTGTATGCAGGGCAGGGCTTGAATGAAAACGGCAAAAAAGTGACCGACTTCAAATACCGCATCTTCAATCTGCTGGATCAGAGCGAGGCATACGCCATCCTCGGCCGTGATCCGATGGCATTCCGTCCCTGGGGCGCTTTTGATTCCTCAGGTCTGGTGGACGCCGCCAGTGATACCTTGATCGAATGCGGCGAGAACGGCCTGGTTTACAAGGTGAAACTGAACACGCAATTCGATGCCGCCGCAAAGACGCTTACCCTCGCCCCGCAGCTGACAAAATACCGGTATCGGCTGGAAGGAAATGATGAACTCGGCATAGAGAGTTCTCCGGCTGCTTATCGGAATTTCCTGTATTTCTGCGACAATGGCGGCACCCTGCAGTGTCTCGATCTGAACACCATGTCACCGGTCTGGTTCACGCAGACCGGCGATGACACGGACTGTACGACCACCATCGAGGAAACCCCGGACGGCGTCTTCCTGTATACCGCAAACGAAGTCGACAAGCGTTCAATGGGCGGTACAGTCCCTGTTGCCGATTGCAACATCCGCAAGTATGACGCCATCACGGGCAAACTGATCTGGCAGGTTGATGTCCCCTGTGTCTATCAGTACTACATCAATGGTGGTTCACTGGCCACTCCCCTGATCGGCAAGGATGACATCTCGAATCTGGTCATCTTCAATATCGCCCTCACCGGCTCCAGTCAATCCGGCAAACTCCTTGCTCTGGACAAGAAGACGGGCAGTATCGTCTGGGAACGCGAACTGGATACGTACAGCTGGAGTTCGCCGGTGGATGTCCTTTCGAAGGACGGGGTCACCTACGGTCTCTTCTGCGATTTCGGCGGCTGGCTTCACCTGTTCGACCCGAAGACCGGCAAGGATCTGCACAAAATTTCCCTTGGCGGAAACATCGAGTCCTCTCCCGCCGTTTATCATGATATGATCGTTGTCGGCTCCTACGCGAAGAAACTCTTCGGCATTCGCCTCAAATAAGTGTCTGGCGCCCACCGTGAACGGAAATTCCGGATGCAGCCATTGCAATGCAACAGCATGCGCTGGCTGCGGTCCTGCCTGAAAGCCCGCACCGCGTGGGCCGTTTCCTTGACAATAGCCCTGCAGAATATCAGGAGGTCCCATGAAATCGACTTACAACCCTTATGACGACGGTCGCCGGCCATCCGGAAGGAACCATGTCCTGATCCGCGTACTGGCAGTCCTGCTGGTCCTGCTTGGCGTTCTGTACGCGCAGCGCGCAGGCTGGATCAATCTGCCGTTCCTCTCGATACTTTCAGGTCCGGGCCACCCGGGGGACACCGCGGTTGCTTCCGGCATAACCCCCTCAGCCGGATCAACGGCAAGCGCTGTCATATCACCGACAGCGGAACCTGCACCCAAACCAACTCCGAAGCCCACCCCCACTCCTACCCCCACACCCTCACCCACGCCGGACCCTACCCCGCCACCACCGGAAACAGATCCGGCCAAACTCGCCTTGCCGCCGGATGTTTCCCCGAACTTCGCTTCGAAAACAAAAACTGGCACGGCCACCTACGTCACGGCCTTCCAGGACAGCGCGAAAATGACCTGGGCTGTTCTGCAAGGGGGAGCAGGGGTTCCCGACTACAAGGCGGATGAAACATTGGCATTCGGAGATGCCTCCACCTATACCGAAGTGGAAGGGGTCCTTGCCTTCCGAGGGAATCACCAGCGGACCGGACCGGTCTGGGGTACGCGAACCGTCACCGACAAAAAACTTGAAATCGTATGGACGCATGAGATCGGTGCCATCAGCGGCGAAGGCAGCTATTGGCCCGGCACCGGCTGGACCGGCCAACCGCTCATCGTGCACTGGCCCGAAGCAACCCGCAATGCCATGAATCTCAACGCCGATGCCAAAGCCAAGGATCTGGTCGAGGTTGTCTACCCGACACTGGACGGCAATATCTATTTTCTGGATCTCGACAGCGGCATGCCCACCCGCGACAAAATCGCCGTCGGGTTTTCCTTCAAGGGCACCGGTGCCATCGACCCGCGCGGCTGGCCGATCCTCTATGCCGGGCAAGGCTTGAGCGACAATGCCGGCAAGAAAAGCGCCTTCAAATATCATGTATACAACCTGATTGATCAAAAGGAAATCTGGTCCATTCCCGGCAGCGATCCGGAAGCATTCCGAAAATGGGGTGCCTTCGACTCTTCGGGATTGGTGAACCGCCAGACAGACACACTGGTCGAATGCGGAGAGAACGGCCTGATCTACCGGGTGAAGCTGAACAGCGCGTTCGATGAGAAGGCGGGCACCCTCACCATGAATCCCGATGTGACGAAGTACCGCTACAAAAGCAGCTACAGTGCGGATCTCGGAACGGAAAACAGCCCTGCCTTCTACCGGAACCTGATGTACTTCGCCGACAACGGCGGAACCCTCCAATGCGTGGACATCAACACCCTTCAACCGCGATGGATGGCGAAGCTGGACGATGACACCGACTGTACCACGGTCGTCAGCGAGGAGCCGGAAGGCGTGTTCGTCTATACCGCCAATGAGGTGGACAAGCGCCTGAAGTCGAAGGGTGCCGGCACGGCTCCCTGCAACATGCGCAAGTTCAACGCGCTCACGGGAGAGCTGGTCTGGCAGTATGATGTACCCTGCCTGTATCAGACCTACATCAACGGCGGGTCGCTGGCCACCCCGCTCCTCGGGCAGGATGACATCGCGGACCTTATCATCTTCAACGCCGCCTTGACCAAAAATGCCAACTCAGGCGTACTGGTCGCGCTGGACAAAAAAACCGGCAAGCTTGTGTGGGAAAAGGAACTGGACTCCTACAGCTGGAGTTCGCCCGTCGGCCTCAAGGCCGACGACGGCAAGACCTACGGCATCATCTGCGATTTCGGCGGCCACATGCACTTGTTCGATCCGAGAACCGGCCTGGATCTGGACATGATTTCGCTGGAGGGGAATGTGGAATCCTCTCCATCCGTCTACAACAACATGATTGTTGTGGGTTCCTATGCGAAGAAGATTTTCGGCATCAAAATCCATTGAACGGAACATCGTGCGTCGGCCGGATTCAACGGAAGTACGCCACACCGGATTCGAATAGTTTCGAATCATAATTACCCGGCACATTTCGGTACGCATCCGAGGTATAGCGTTCGGAATGTCCCATTTTGCCGAGTATTCGGCCGTCTGCGCTCGTTATGCCCTCTATGGCCCAGTCCGACCCGTTCGGGTTGTATCGGACATCCATGGAGGGTCTGCCTTCCAGATCGACATACTGGGTGGAAATCTGCCCGGCTTCCGCCAGAGACAGCAGGACATCGGCTTCCGCGACAAAGCGCCCTTCCCCGTGAGATATGGCAACCGTATGGATGCCGCCAAGTTCTTCCTTCATGTTCCACGGTGAAAGAAGGGAGACATTGCGCGTCCGGGACAGGCAGGACACATGACGGCCGATGCGGTTGAACGTCAGGGTCGGGCAATGCGCCGTCAGGGGACGGATTTCACCATATGGCAGCAATCCAAGTTTGACAAGGGCCTGAAAACCGTTGCAGATGCCCATCATCAATCCGTCTCGATTCTTCAGCAGGTCCATGACAGCTTCGGTCAGATACGGATTGCGGAAAACCGTGGCGATGAATTTTCCGGAACCTTCCGGTTCATCCCCGGCGGAAAATCCACCCGGCAGCATGATAATCTGGCTGTTTCTGATGCGTTTCTCCATTTCGTGGACGGAGGCGTCGATCTCCCTGGCACTCAGGTTGTTCATGACGAAGACATCGGGAACGGCTCCAGCCTCCGCATAGGCGCGGGCTGTATCGTATTCGCAGTTCGTTCCGGGAAACACCGGGATGAAGACGCGGGGACGCGCTGACGAAAATGCGGAATGGGTGGTCTTTGCCGGAGGGCTCACAACCTTGTTTTCCACAAGTTCCGTCCCCTGGCTGGACCGGGTTGCGTAGATGGGTTCCAGCTTACTGGTCCAGGCGAGTTCCAATTCAGGAATATCCAATCTGAGATTCCCGATTTCCACAACCGGTTCAGACAAGGTTTCCCCCAGCAGGAGCACCTGAAGACCCGGCAGAACCTCCGTTTCCGTGACCCCGGCCGGCAACTCCAGCACAAGGGCTCCCGGTTCCAGGCAGAACAGACGCGTCCTTGAGAACGAATCCGGCATGCGGATGCCAATCCGGTTGCCGAAGGTCATGATGGAAACGGCTCCCGCAATGCCTCCGAAACGAACCGTGGATGCGGATAGCACCTGTCCGGCCGATATGGCCTTGTGAACGGAACCATAGGCATGCAGGAGTGATTCCAGATCCGGAAGGCCTATGCCGTCACGCGGAACCGAAACCAGGACCACACGGCTTCCAGCCCGCTTGAATTCAGGGGATACGGTCTTCCTGACATCCATGGGCGCCAGCGCGAAGGATACAAGTGTCGGCGGAACATTCATATCCCGGAAGGTGCCGGACATGCTGTCCTTTCCGCCGATCGCCGCCACGCCGAAGGACATCTGTGCCCAGAAAGCGCCGAGCAGCGCACCGAGCGGCTTGCCCCAGCGGGAAGGTTCCCTGCCGAGTTTTTCAAAGTATTCCTGAAGGGTCAGCCGCGCCCTGCCCGGATCACCGCCGCAGGCAACAAGGCGGGCAATGGATTCGATCACGGAAAAAGCTGCCCCATGGAAGGGACTCCAGGCGGAAATGTCCGGATTGAAGCCAAAAGACATGACCGTTCCGGTCGTGGTGTTCCCGCTTGGTACGGGAAGCTTTGCCACCATGCCTTCCGCTGGGGTCAACTGGTGAAGGCCTCCGAACGGCATGAGGACCGTGCTGGAGCCGATGGTGCTGTCGAACCGCTCCACGAGGCCTTTTTGGCTGCAGACATTCAGACGGGCGAGATTTGCCTTCCAGGCAGATTCCATATCCTTGCCGGCGCGTTCCACCTCCGATGGAACGGCATCAAAGGGAGAGCGGCGCAAATCAGGCTCTTCGACATGCGCGGCAGCATGCTGCCGTACGCCGTTCGTGTTCAGGAAATCCCGGCAGATGTCCACGATGGTCTTGCCGCGCCATCTCATCCTGAGCCGGTTTTCGGACGTGACGACAGCCACTTTCACAGCCTCCAGGTTTTCCCTGCGGGCCGCCTCCACAAATCTACCCGCATGTTCGGGGGCCACGACGACTGCCATGCGCTCCTGGGATTCTGAAATGGCCAGTTCGGTCCCATCCAGACCCTCGTATTTTTTCGGTACCGCATCGAGATTGATGTCAAGACCGTCAGCCAACTCACCGATGGCCACGGACACACCGCCTGCGCCGAAATCATTGCAGCGCTTGATGAGCCGTGTCACCTCCGGATCCCGGAAAAGCCGCTGGATTTTCCGCTCCGTGGGGGGATTGCCCTTCTGAACTTCCGCACCGCATGTGGCAAGGGACTCTTCCGTATGCTCCTTGGAGGAGCCGGTGGCACCCCCGCATCCGTCACGGCCTGTACGACCGCCGAGCAGAATGACAATGTCTCCGACAGCCGGCTGAAGGCGTACGACATTGCAGCGGGGAGCTGCCCCGACAACGGCACCGATTTCCATCCGTTTGGCGATATAGCCGGGATGATAGATTTCCGCCACCTGTCCGGTTGCGAGACCGATTTGGTTGCCGTATGAACTGTAGCCATGTGCGGCAGTCGTCGAGATGACCCGCTGGGGAAGCTTTCCCGGCAGCGTGGTGCTGAAGGGCGCAGCAGGATCCCCGCTGCCGGTGACGCGCATGGCCTGATACACATAGGAACGCCCGGAAAGCGGGTCCCGGATGGCTCCGCCCAGACAGGTGGCGGCACCGCCGAACGGCTCGATTTCCGTCGGGTGGTTGTGTGTTTCGTTCTTGAACATCACAAGCCATTCTTCGGAACGGCCTTCCACCTCCGCCTGCACGACAATGCTGCAGGCGTTGATTTCTTCCGATTCATCCAGATTATCCAGAATGCCCTTCTTACGAAGCGCCTTCATTCCGATCGTGGCCAGATCCATCAGGCAAATGTCCTTGTCCTTGCCGGCGTGCACGTCTTCCCGTGTGGAAAGATATTGGTTCCAGATGGTTTCTATTCTGGCGGCGACGGGTCCATCGGCAAACGTCACCTTGTCGAGGGATGTCAGAAACGTGGTGTGCCGGCAGTGGTCCGACCAATATGTATCGATCATCCGCAATTCCGTGACGGTGGGATCCCTCTTCTCCGTGTCATGAAAATGAGTCTGACAGAACTGCAGGTCTTCAACGGACATGGCGAAGCCCATCTCTTCGTGGAATCCCTTCAGTCCATCCGGGTGCCAGCCGCAAAAACCGGAAATGACCGCCACATCGGGGGGAACCGGGTAGGTGGATGCAAGCGTGACTGGTTTTTCCATATCCACTTCATGGGCTTCCACAGGATTGATGACATGCTTGCGGACACGGGCAAGATCCGGTTCCGAAAGCCTGCCTTTCAGTATGATGACACGGGCTACGCTGACATTCGGCCGTTCTCCCAGGCTGATCAGCTGGATGCACTGCGCGGCCGAGTCCGCCCGCTGGTCATACTGGCCGGGCAGGAGGGCAAGTGCAAGGACGGTTTCATCTTCCGTCACGGGAAAAGCATCGTCAAAGAGGCTGTCCACGGGCGGTTCGGAAAAAACCAGCACCTTTGCCTGTTCGTAGTCCGCCGGGGGAATCCCCTCGGTGTCATACCGCTGCAGGATGCGGACTCCTTCGAGACCGGCGATGCCAAGGTTTCGTGTCAGCTCCCGGTGAAGACCGGTGGCCTCCACATCGAATCCCGGCTTCTTCTCCACAAACAATCTGCGAACGCCCATGCTTCCTCCCGTCGTGTCATGACATGATTCCGGTGACATTGTACCATGGAAACAAACCCGAAGGAAAGACAGCCGTCCGGTGCCGACTGCCGTCTTGCGGCAGGGGATGAAAAAAACCCGCTGATCCTTGCGATCAGCGGGTTTTCATTCTGGTGCCGAAGGCGGGACTTGAACCCGCATGTACTCGCGTACAATGGATTTTGAGTCCACCGCGTCTGCCATTCCACCACTCCGGCCTACCTGCCGGCGGTGAGGATGCGCATGCCGGCAATGCATGGTACCCGGATATTATATCACGTCCACACACAGGTCCGCAAGCGAAAATGCCGTTCCAGTCGGTTTCACATCAGTCGCACGGGACACAATGGGCACCCACGCATCCTATTGGTTCGCATCCGCAGTCGAGCCAAGTTCGATATTCAAGGTCTTGTACTCACCCTGGTTTGGTTTCTTCCCTTCCGGAATGCGGTACACTTCCATTGTCACCTTGTCACCGGGCTTTTTCAGGTTCTTCTGCTCCTCCAGCTCGTCAAAGCTGCTGACGCGAACCCCGTTGAATTTCGTGATGATGTCACCGGCCTGAATGCCGCCTTTTTCCGCACTGCCTCCGGTCATGACGTCGCCGACCAGGACACCCTCCGGTACTTCATTTGCCTTCGCCACATCGGCCGTGAATGTGTTGTCGATGGAAACGCCGATCTGGGGACGGATGACGATCCCGTCTTTCATCAGGCTTTCCGCGATATCCATGGCATCCTTGATGGGAATGGCGAAACCCAATCCTTCATAGCTTGAACCGCCGATCTTCGAAGAGTTGATTCCGACGACCTGTCCTTTGCTGTTCAAAAGGGCGCCACCGCTGTTGCCGGGGCTGATGGCCGCATCGGTCTGAATCAGACGAAGCATCGTACCGTCGCCGGTATCGACTTCCCGGTTCAAACCGCTGATGATGCCGGCCGTGACAGACCCCATATATTCGAGTCCGGCCGGATTGCCGATGGCGACAGCCATTTCGCCGACCCTGAGCGCGCCGGAATCGCCGATTTCCGCGACAGGCAGGTTCTCGGCATCGATCTTGATGATGGCAATGTCCGTTTTCGCATCAAGTCCCACAATGGTCGCTTCATACGGATGATCCTTCTGATTGGGCAGAATCACGGTGATTTTCCCGCTGTTTGCAAAACGGTTCTTGCTGCTTCCTGAATTTGCGGCCGCCTCCACCACATGATTGTTGGTGATGATGTAACCATCCGAGCTGATGATGATGCCGGACCCTTGTCCGCCGCCATCCTGCGTGCCGAAGAAGGAATCATTGTAGGTATATTCAACGTTGATGCCCACAACGGAAGGACCGGCCTTCTCCGCAATGGCGGTGACGGGCGAATCGGTCTTGTCGACGATTTCCACCTTCCGGACGGTTCCAATGTCCGCCGAGTTGACGGCTCCGAGTTCCGGGGCACCTGCGTTCGCCGTGGGGCCGAAATACTGGAACCAGGCAATCGAAACGGCGGCGCCGAGAACGGAACACAGGAGGCCCACCACGATCATGGGTGCGAGAATGCCTTTCAGATTGCCCTTTCCGGCCTTCCGATAGCTCTCATTGTAGAACGGGGCGGTCTTCAGCTCTTCATATTGTTCCGGAGAAGGTCTCGGTATCGTACTGCCCGGTCTGTTCCCCCCTCCCGGACCGCCCATGGCACCGGGTGTGCGGGCGTTGCCCGGGAATCCGCCTCCTGCGGGCGGATTCAAAAAAGGTGCGTTTCCCTGCACGGAAGGACGATCAGGCCCGAATGCCTGACCTGCGCCCGGATAACCTTGGTTCGGGGCGGCAGGAAATCCGGGGTGTCCTTGATTTGGCGAAGCGGGATATCCCGGCTGCTGGCCCGGATGGAAGTACGGCTGCTGATAGTAAGCCTGTTGACCTCCCTGCGGGAAAGCCGTCGGACCAGTTTGTGGAAATGCCGTCGGGCCTGCTTGGGGAAAAGTCGCCGCACCCGCTTGGGGAAAAGCCGCCGCACCCGCTTGGGGAAAAGCCGCCGGACCTGATTGGAGGAATGTCGACGGGCCAACTTGAGAGAATGCCGTCGGACCGGTTTGAGTGAAAGCCTGCTGGGCATTCTGCGGATACATCTGCTGCGCCGGTTGAAAGGCCTGACCCGAAGAAAAATTGAAAGCCTCATAGGCTGCAGGCTGCCCGGCCGGTACATACTTGAGTGTGTAGGCAGACGGTTGGGAAGCGGCATCCTTGGAATCCTGCTCCCGCTTGGCTGCTTCCGCCATGGCTGCTTCCTTCATGACGGCTGTCTGTTCATTTTCGGCGGTTCCACCACCGGTCTGCTCGGTCTTATTGTCCACCGTACCCGAAGAATCGGTCAGATTCCGTTCCTCCTGCTCGAATCCAGTCATAAAAATCACGCTCCTGACTATCCTGATTCCGTATGCACCCGGATGGCATCGCCCTCCGTACAAGATCAGTGTAACCGACAATTTTTACGAGGGTGTGAACAGATTGTGAATTGCTGGCGAAGTCCTGCGTGTTTCCTGCACGAAAGCGCAAGAACGGGTGATTCAGGGATCATGATTCATCCCCGAACGGAACATATTCATGCGCGCCTTGCGGATCAGGCTCGGACGGCATGGTGAAGATGAAGGTCGTGCCGACGTCCTGCATGCTTTCCACGCGAATTTCCTCATGATGCGCCAGGATGATGCTCCTGACAATCGCCAGTCCGATGCCGACGCCGGTTCTGTCGGAACTGCGGGATTTATCGGTCTTGTAGAACCGGTCGAAGACAAATGGCAATTCATCCGCAGAGATGCCGATTCCAGTATCCCCGATTGAGATTTCCGTCTTGTCCCTCACCGTGCGGACAGCGACCCGG
This sequence comes from Clostridia bacterium, assembly GCA_020047785.1. GTDB lineage: Bacteria > Bacillota > Clostridia > DSM-8532 > DSM-8532 > JAEWSN01. The sequence goes on along the minus strand of JAIFNI010000212.1, from coordinate 2,165 downwards.
ATGGTCCCTTTCTCAGGCGTGAATTTCACGGCATTCTGCATGAGATTCAGCAGCAGCCGCTGCACCGAATCACGGTCCGCCCGGATGAACATGCGCTCCCGTTCGAATTCGGCTTCGAACTCCAGTTCCTTGTCGATAAGCACCTGCTGCAGCGAGATGACACAGATGCGCACAAGCTCGCAGACGTCGAATACGGAAGGGAGAAGAACGGCGCCTCCGGCCTCCATCTTGGTCAGATCCAGCAGATCATTCACCATGCGGTGCATGCGGTGCGTCTCGTCGCGGACAATCCGCAGATAATCCTGCTGCCGCTCCATCGGCACGGTCCCGTCGAGCATGCCGTCGACGAATCCTTTGATGGAGGTCAGCGGCGTTCGAAGTTCATGGGACACATTGCTGACGAAATCTCGCCGAATCTCTTCGAGATGGGAAAGGGCATCGACCATCTCATTGAAACTTCCGGCAAGCTGCCCGAACTCATCCTGGCTGCGGATGGTCAGTCTTTCCGTAAACTGTCCGGACGCGATGCGTTTGGCCGACTGGCTCATCTGGCGCAATGGCGCTGAAAGCTGTCTGGAAAAGAAGAAGCCCAGCAGGAGGGACACCAGGATGCCGGCCGCGGCGGAGAGTCCGAAAAGCCGGATGGTGGTGTTGCGGGCTGCCTGAATCTCCGGCATGCGCGCATGGATCAGCACCATTCCGTTCAAATCCAGCCCATAGGGGGGCATTTCCTGGAAGGAAAAGGGAATGCGTACCGTGAGCCATTTGATTCCGGTCCCCTTGAAAAGACCGTAGAAGTCGCCTTTCATATAGTCGCCGCTGGAATCTGCCGGCAATTTGTACTGACGGGTGTCCTGCAGCCTGAAATGACCTTCCCCGAGGTTTTCCATCCGGTCGGACAGATATTCGGGCAGGTCCGAAGTGATGACCAGCGTCCCGTCATCCTTTGCGATCCAGATCAGGGAAGCGGCATTGCCGCCGATGCTGTTGATGAAGCTTCGAAAGAGAATGGGTGCGAGTGCGCTGTCCTGATTCTCCAGATAAATGCCGAGTGTTTCCACGATTCGTGTACCGGACTGTTTGAGCAGCGCCGCCTTGTCTTCCACGACACGCTGTTCCAGAAACAGATAGAAGATGGCCCCGGTGATGGAAATGCCGACAAGAAGCACCGTCAGCAGGATGGTTGCGACGTGTGCGAAAATGGAACGACGCATCACCGTACCTCGAATTTGTAACCGACACCCCACACCGTCTTGATTTGCCACTTCACTTCCGGGTTCACTTCCAGTTTCTCACGGAGTCGTTTCACATGCACATCGACGGTACGGGTGTCTCCGTAAAAGTCGAATCCCCAGACATTTTCAAGCAATTGTTCCCGCGTGAACACTTTATTGGGGTTACCTGCCAGAAAATACAGCAGTTCCAATTCCTTGGGCGGCAATTCGAGTTCATTTCCATTGAGGATGACGGTGTAGTTCGCCTTGCTGATGGTAAGGCCGGGAAAAACCAGCTGTTCGGTCGGCTCCTCCCGGCGGTCGTATCTGCGTAGGACCGCACGGATGCGGGCGGACAGCTCGTTGGGCTCGAACGGCTTCACCATGTAATCGTCCGCGCCGAGTTCGAGACCGAGCACTTTGTTGAAAGTTTCATCGCGCGCAGAAAGCATGATGATGGGAATCTGGCTGAAACGCCTGATTTCCCGGCAAACCTGCCAGCCGTCGATACCGGGAAGCATGATGTCAAGAATGACAATGTCCGGCGCGGTATCGCGGAAAACCTCCACGGCCTTGCGGCCGTCATGCGCCAGGGTAACGCGGAATCCGTCTTTCTCGAGATAAAGCCGAATCAATTCGCAGATATGCATGTCGTCGTCCACGACAAGAACCATTGCGCCTGTTCCCATGCTGCCGCCCCCCATGTTCAGTTGATGAAGCCGTTTCGGGCAGCCAGCAGCTCCATGGGCATGCCGTCGCCGTCCATTTCCTGCTGAAGCCGCTTCTGCCGTGTCTTCACTTCGGCAAGTTCCGTCAGGATTTTTTGCTGCTGGTCCAGAATCTGTCTTTGGTCCTCGCTGATTTTCTCCAGCAGCCCAAGGCAACGGGACAACTCAGCGTTCATTTCTATGTTTTTTGTGGTATTCTTCATGGTTCCTCCAAGGGGACCGG